>PEYM01000112.1 GCA_002774365.1 Candidatus Saganbacteria bacterium CG08_land_8_20_14_0_20_45_16
AAACAGGACATTTTTACTTTGCTAAGAACCGGACATTTTCACTTTGCCTTGACAGCCTTAAAAATTTAATTAATAAGTTTTAAAAACCTTGATCAAATCCCACATCGGCAAGAAAATCCCCAGGGCAAAGAGCAGCATCAAGGACGCCAGGCCAAAGATCAAGATCGGCTCAAGTAACGGGGTCAAATTATCAATTGTATAATCTGCTTCACGGTCAAAATAATCAGCAACCTTATTTAACATTTTTTCCAAAGTCCCTGCCCGCTCGCCAATGGCCACCATGGAAACTGCGATCGGTGGGAAAAGGCCGGCTGCTTTCATGGGCTCGGCCAAATTTTTACCGCTCGAAACCTCGTCCCTAATTGTCACAATCGCCCCTGATAAAACCTTATTTTCAACTGTGGCAGAAGTAATTAATAAAGCCTCTAAAATTGGAATGCCGCTCTTGATCATGGCCGAGAGCATCCTAGCAAACCGCGACAAATAAATTTTAATAAACAAGGCACCAAAAACCGGGGTTTGCAAGATCAGTTTGTCCCAACCATAGCGTCCCTTGTCAGTGGCCAGGATATGCCGAAGGGTAAAAATAAGGCCACCGACCAAGCCAATGATCCAATACCAATAATGCTGAATAACAAAATTAATGCCAACTAAAATCCGGGTTGGCAGCGGCAGTTCAGCCTTAAAAGCACCAAAAAACGAGCTAAATCTAGGAATGACAAAAGTGGTCAAAATAGTAAAAGCAATACCAAGCGTAACCAAGACAATGATCGGATACCTGGTAGCTGATTTTATCTTGTTAGCTGTCTCTAAATCTTTTTCTAGCAGGCTGGAAACCCGTTCCAGCACATCGTCTAAAATGCCGGCTTTTTCGCCAGCCCGAACCATATGAATAATCAAAGGCTCAAAAACATCCCTGTGCTTGTCCAAGGAGTCGGAGAAAGATTCCCCGCCTTCAATGCTTTTCTTGACCTCAAAAATAACCGCTTGAAACTTCTTGTCGACTAACTGTTGGACAACCGCTTCTAGCCCATCAACTAAGGGAATCCCTGCTTCCAACACCGAAGCCAGCTGCCGGGCAAAAACAATTACTTCTTCTTTGCGGATTTTTTGGAACGAGGCCAGCCATTTGTTTAGCTGGACCGAGACATCAAACTCATTTTTCTTCAAAATAGAGATTGGCCGGATCCCCTGCCCCCCTAACTGGCGGGCCAGAGCGCTGGCACTCTCAGCTTCGACAACCCCAACACTTAAAGCCCCGTTTTGATCACGGGCTTTATACTCGAATTTAGTCAAGCTCTGTCACCCGCATTACCTCCTCAAGCGTGGTCTCACCGGTCAAAACTTTTTCCAGGCCATCGTCCCGCAGTGTCTTCATCCCAGCCTTAATTGCTGCTTTCTTTATGTCAGCGGCTGAAACGCGTCGGAGCACTAGGTCCCTAATTTCATCATTAACCGTGAGCATTTCAAAGATCGCGATCCTGCCGCTATAGCCAGTATCTCGGCAATTTTTACAGCCTTTACCTTTATAAAATTTATACTCTTTTTGCTCCCAGCCCAAACGGTCAATAATCTCTTTTGAGGGAACAAAGGCATCTTTGCAACGCGGGCAAACCTTTCTGACCAAGCGCTGAGCAATCGCTGCGGCAACCGACGACGCGCTTAAAAAAGGCTCAATCCCCATGTCCAGCAAGCGCGTCAGTGTCCCGGCCGCGTCGTTGGTGTGCAGGGTGGAAAAGACCAAATGCCCAGTCAAGGCCGCTTGAATAGCGACCCGGGCAGTCTCAGTATCCCTTATTTCTCCGACCAAAATAATATCAGGATCTTGCCTGAGCATTGAACGTAAGGCCGTGGCAAATTCTAGGCCTGCTTTGACATTAACCTGGCCCTGACGGATCCCGTTTAGTTCATATTCGACCGGGTCTTCAATGGTCATGATATTTTTTTCCGCGCTCACAATATGATTCAAGGTAGCGTAAAGCGTGGTTGTTTTACCTGAGCCAGTTGGCCCGGTGACTAAAATAATGCCGTATGGCCGCGTGATAATGTCCTCAAACCTTTTCGCGTTGTCTTTGGAAAACCCAATCTCTTCCAAGCCCAGGATAACAGTCCCTTTGTCCAAAAGACGCATCACCAACGCCTCTCCCCTAATAGTGGGATAGGAAGAAACACGCACATCCACATCCTTGCCCTCGGCCTTAAGCTCAAAGCGCCCATCTTGAGGAACACGGCATTCAGCAATGTTCATCTTGGCCATGACCTTAATCCTGGTCACAATTGAGGGATGCAAATAGATAGGGGCGCTGGAAACATCGTGCATAAGACCATCAACCCGGTAGCGGACCCGCACGTTATTGATCGTCGGTTCAATATGAATATCTGAGGCTTTTTCTGAAACCGCCCGCACAATCAAAAGATTAACCAGTTTTTTGACCGGCGCCTCCTCTTCTTCAGAAAGCTCACCCCCGCCTTTTTCAGTCGCCCCAGACGGTTCAATGGTCTTGACCAAATCCTCAACTGAGCCAGCCACGCCATAATACTGGTTGATAGCCTGCTCAACATCTTTAATTGTCGCCACCATTGGCTCAATATCGCACTTACTCTTGTCCCTGACCTCGTCTAGTGCCTTGACATCAAAAGGGTCCACCATCGCAACAGTCAAAACATCACCCACCTTAAAAAGCGGAACCAGGGTATATTTTTTGGCCACAGCATAAGGCACAAGACCAATCACCTTTTGGTCAATAAGATAACTGGAAAGGTCCACTGCCGGTATATCCATTTCCTTTTCCAAAAAGCAGATCAAAGCTGCACCATCGATCAAAGAGTTCTTCAAAATACTGCGCACAAGTGTTTGGCCATTTTTTCTGGCATCATCCACTACCTGCTGCAATTTTTCCTGGCTTAGCAACCCACTCTTTAACAAACTATCCCTAAGTGATCTGCCTTTTTCAACCATGGTCCACCCCTAATTTTTTATTTAATTCCCTGAGATTATAACATAGATGCTATAATGATTGACAGGGAGATTCACCAGATGTTCAATGACCCAGAAAAAGCAATATTAGTCGGGGTTGAGACGCATATTGAAACAACGGTTTCGCCAGAAGAATCATTGGCAGAATTAAAGCGGCTGACCGAGACAGCTGGGGCCCAAATGGTTGGCCAATTGGTCCAAAAACGGTCCGCCCCACACCAAAGGTATTATCTTGGTTCTGGCAAGCTAGAAGAGCTCAAAGCCCTGGTCACCGCTCAGGAAGCCAACCTCATTGTTTTTGATGTTGAGCTTTCAGCCTCCCAACAGCGTAACTTGGAAGCAGAGCTAAACATTAAGGTAATTGACCGGACAGAGCTAATCCTTGATATCTTTGCCCAGCACGCAAAAACCAGGGAGGGCAAACTGCAAGTAGCGCTTGCCCAATCTAGTTTTCTCCTAACCAGGCTAGCCGGCCACGGCGCGAGCCTGTCACGTTTGGGCGGTGGGATTGGCACCAGAGGCCCAGGAGAAACCAAATTAGAATACGACCGTCGCCGAATCCGCGATCAGATAGTTGATCTACAAAAAGAGCTGGAAAAAGTCAGACAAGAACGCGGCTTAAGGCGCGCTAACAGAAGCAAGAGCCAAATTCCTATGGTCGCCCTGGTCGGCTACACCAACTCAGGTAAATCTACCCTTTTCAATAGCTTGACCAAGGCCAACCTTTTAGCCGCAGACAAGCTTTTTGCCACCCTTGACCCAACCATTAGGCGACTAACCTTATCTGACCGAAAAACCATCTTGCTGTCAGACACGGTTGGCTTTATTCAAAAATTACCGCATCAGCTCATCGCGGCTTTTCGGTCTACTTTAGAAGAGATCAGCAGCGCCAACCTACTCCTTCATGTAGTTGACCTTTCTTCTAACTACTTTAACGACCAAATAACCGCGGTCAAACAAGTACTGGCAGAATTAAATTGTGAAGACAAACAAATGCTAACTGTCTTTAATAAAACTGATAAATTAGGAAAGGATGGACTGCCAAAAACCCTGGCACAACATGCACCCTATATTACAATCTCGGCCCTTTATCAAACAGGACTAACAAAGCTCCAAGAGCAGATCTCTACAATTCTCGACCAACCGCAACAGCCACCGCCCGCAACTCTTTAATTAACTGGGCAAAAGTTTCTGGTTTGAGCGACTGGGCTCCATCAGACATGGCTTCATCAGGTCTGGGGTGAACCTCAAGCATCAAGCCATCAGCCCCTGCGGCCAGAGCAGCCTTGGACATGGCCATCACTAAGTCCCATTCCCCTGTGCCATGGCTGGGGTCAACAATGACCGGCAAATGGCTTAGTTTTTTGATCAAGGGGATAGCATTGAGGTCCAAAGTGTTACGGGTATATGTTTCAAAAGTGCGTATCCCGCGCTCACACAAGATTACATTGCTGTTACCCTCAGACAAAATATACTCAGCAGACATCAACAGTTCTTCTATCGTGGCTGACAGCCCACGTTTTAACAATACAGGTTTTTTAAGCTTACCAACTTCCTTAAGCAACTCAAAATTCTGCATATTTCTGGCCCCGATCTGGATAACATCAGCATATTTAGCCAGCAAATTAATGTCCCGGGTATCCAAAAGTTCGGTTACCACTGGCAAGCCTGTTTGCTTACGAGCTTCTGCTAAATATTTCAAGCCCTCTTCACCCAAGCCCTGAAAACTATAAGGCGAACTCCTTGGCTTAAAAGCCCCGCCACGCAGGGCCACTGCGCCAGCTTGCTTAACAACAATAGCCGCCTCAAGGATTTCCGCTTTACCCTCAACAGAACACGGTCCAGCAATAATGGCTATTTTTTGCTTGGCACCAATTGCTAATTGAGGAGAGATCTTGACTACAGTATCCTCGGCCTTAAACTCACGGCTGACCAGCTTAAACGGCCGGCTGATCGGCACAATCTCAGACACCCCTGGCAGCATCCCAATTGTTTCAAGCTGTAGCAAACTTTTGTCGCCAATCGCCCCAATCACAGTCCGCTCAACACCTTGAGACAAATGGATCCCAAAGCCCTTTTCTTTTAGCTTCTGAACTACGAGATCAATTTCTGATCCAGTAGCAGAGGGCTTCATAATAATAATCATTGACTACCTCCTCAAATTGACTGCTTCATTAAGATAAACGTGCTTAATCTCTTCTTGACTAAGATTAGTATTAACCAGCAGAAGGATCCTAATACACTTGGGCAAACTTTTGGGAACATTAATTTCACACGAGCACAAAAGTGGGGTATCGTTCCAGCCCAGCTCACGCGCTGCCACTGCTGGAAATTCAGCTGTCAGGTCTTGGGTAACGGTAAAAATAATCGAGGCAATATCTTTGACCAATACTTGATTAGCTTCCATTAACCTTAAGAGCAGCTCTTTAGTTGCCTGGAGCATCTCTTGACGCTCATTCTGCTTAACTGTAGTAGCACCTCTAATGCCGCGGACAAACATAAGCAGAAATTTTATCAGGAATTTGCCAAATAAGCAAGATATTCGCCATCAAGCTCAGTGATTAATAGACGAGTAATTGTTTCAAGCTCATAGCCCTGCCCAGTTTCTATGGCCAGCGAAGTAGCAGTTAAACCCAGGTTGGTCGGCCAGTCACTTGGTTGTTGATTAATGTTCAAGCCAATCCCGATAATTAAGTGACCAGACCCTACTTTTTCCACCAAAATACCACAAATTTTTTTGCCATTTAACAAAATATCATTGGGTGGTTTGATTTCAGCCTCTACCCCAGCCACAGTTTTGAGCAAATTAACAACTGCCCGCGCGCCAAGCAAAGTCAAGGCCGCAATATCATCTAGATTGCGGTAGGGCTTAACAATTACCGACAAATAAATCCCTTGGCCTGGCGGGGAAAACCACACCGCACCTGGCTTGCCACGACCAGCGGTCTGCTCGCTAGCCAGCACCACGGCCCCTTCGCTAACCCCTTTTTTAATCAAGCGCTTAGCCTCATCATTGGTTGAGTCAATAACTTGATAATTGATAATTTTTTTGCCGATTATTTTCATTGCTTTATAAAAGGAACAGCCCTCACCTTGATGGTAAGGGCTGTCACAATCAATCACTAAAACAAATTAGAACTGGTACATTAAGCCGACCGCCGCGATATCAGATGTATCCTTGGTCGCTTTATCTTGGAAAACTCGGTACGAAGCATCAACTGTTGTATTAGGAGCGACTGAATACAAAACACCACCTTGAGCAGTCAATCTGCCCGAGGGGGCTTCATATTTATAGTCACTGCTTAAGCGCACGTCCCCTTTACCAACTAACTTGATATCATCAGACACGTTTTGCACCAATTGTCCACCAACATTGACCGTCCCGTTGGTCAGCGGCCTCATGAACTGGTCAAAACCAGCAAAGTCAAACTCAGCCGCAGCAAAGGTTGGGTTAATAAACTCAGCCCCAACCTTGGACACCATAATGTTGGCTTCTGTCCCTGTTTGCCACAAGTCTTTGAGCGCAACCTCACCTTTTAGCATCCAATTCTTTTGGTCCGCGCCGCCCAAACCAAGCGTTCCAGAAGCTTCGATTTTGTCCCCGAGCGGGGCTGCCAAGCCAATCGAACCGCGCACGTCTCGAGTTGTGGATGAATACATTCCTGAAGAAACATAATCACCCGCAACAGCCAAACGTAACTTATTAATCATCGGTACGTCAATAAAATTATAACCAATTGCTCCAATAACCTGGCTAGTTGTTATCAGACCAGAGTTGGCTTTTTCCGGAACAATGTAGCCACCAGAAACATCAAGCCCCCAAAGAGAGGTTGTGGCAACTACACTAGTATTTGGTCGAACGTAAGTCACCCCAGTCTCACTGGATAGCACACCAGTCGCGTCAATGTGCTGGTGCGAGCCTGGGCCTAAGGTGAACGTGAGCTTAACTGGATTTTCTAAACCAAGCTGGGCCAAATCAAGGCTCAAGTTTGATTCAATGTCCAGCAACTCTGTGGCCAATACCCCACCGGTTGTGGTAGTCCCAGAATCATAGAAACCATAGTCCATGGTATCAAGGTTAACTTTAACATCTGCCCCATTGCCTAAATCCCTAACAGTATTTAAAGCCAAACGATAGCTCGTAACACCACCCCGGGTACCTCCGCTTTCAGCCAGCAGGTTCCCTGCTTGCCAATTTGCAGAATAGCTCCCACTAAAAGGTAAGCCCCCTGACTTCTTAAGCGCTGCCACATCTTGCTTTAACGCTTTAAGGTCCGTCTGGATCTCTTCGCCGCCAACAGCCTTAGCTAACTTGGCAATGAAAACAGCTGCCTCATAACGAGAAATATTCTTGGTGCCACGGAAGGTCCCATCTGGATAGCCATTGGTCACCCCAAGTTTTATCAAATCTAAAACATAAGGCGCGGCCCAATGGTCCGCTGGCACATCCTTGAACGTCACCGCCAAAGCTGAGGAAGCAATGGCCATGGTAAAAACAGTTACAATTAACAACCATAAAACTTTCTTCATTTTTTCTCCTTAGTCTTTTTTTGGACCACTGCCTTAGCCTAAAGGCCGCCTCACAAAACCCCAATAAAGTCTCCATGTTACCTTTATTCTAATCCTACAAGGCTAAACTATCTGGCTAAAACAGTGCTTGTCTGGTTTAAGTGGCTGACTAAGTATGTTTCACCTCCCCTCTGGCTCACCTAAACAACAATACTTTTCTGATTTTATCATGACGACAATTTTTGTCAAGAAGAGCTATTATATGTATAATAAGCCTATGGTTAAAGATCAAAAGTTCCAAGAGCTTGAGACCCGCTTAATTAAGCTAAAAATCAACAAACAGGAAGTGGTCGAACGTTTCATCAGGGCTGGCGGACCAGGGGGACAAAACGTCAACAAAACTGCCACCTGTGTCTACTTAAAGCATCTGCCAACTAGTCTTGAGGTTAAGATGTCACGCGAACGCTCGCAAGCCTTAAACCGCTTCCTGGCTTGGCGGCTCTTAGCCGACAAAATCGAAGAACAGCTCCAAGGCCTTAAAAGCCAGCGGCAACAAGCGATCGAAAAAATACGCAGGCAAAAAAGAAAACGCTCCAAACGGGCTAAAGAGAAAACCTTAAAAGCCAAAAAAAACCAGGCCCAAAAAAAGCAGCTGCGCAAGATAAACTTTAATGATTTAAACTGAAATTTTTCCTCTGCCTTCTCGAGAAATACTTGAGATGAGTACCATTATAAAAGCTGTATTTGAACCAATTAGCAGCAGCTCCCAGGCAATCAGCAATTATCAATACGGTTGCACGGCTGAGGCAGAAATTCTTTTTACTTCTCCCCAAGCAGCCCTTGAGGCAACGACGGTGCCAGAGCCTGCCCCTCTCCCAACAATTTTTATAGTTGGTTACACCTATCGAGGTTCACTCCAACCAAGGTCCATGGTAAGCAACTTTGCTGATATCGGGCTCCCTTTTCTCATTGCTCATCGAACCTTTGATCTAGTTTTAGAAATTCTGCCTTATGGTAGACCAGCTGACAGGATTGAACAAGAAATTATAGAATTCAACCGGAGCGGCAATATCGGCCAAGAAATGTACCAATTTATCAGGGTCGCGGACAGGCCACTTTTTGAATATTTATTAATTAGAGCACACCAGTTAGGCATTAGGATACATTCCGGCGGGGTCAACTATGAGAACGCACAGGCAACAATCCTCAACAGGAATTTTATTAATAGCCCTGAACGCCTAGCCGCAGCAGCCAGAGAAATCAGACGTAATTCAGAGGCCAGGATCAGGGAATTGGCTGATGCTGGCAAGCGGGTAGCAAGTTTTGGTGGCAGTGCTCACGCTAACCCATTTCCAAACAGAAAAAACGCAGGGATCAGTTTTGTACCATCACTAGCTCATGATTATGGGGTCAGGGTCAGGATCATTAATCTTGTTGATAGAGCACTTTCGCAAAGCAATAACTCATTTAAGCATCTGGGCTTAAGGAACCAATTAACTTGGGAAAATCTTGTCCCCAGAAAACATTACAATTTAGTACGTCTTTCCTGTCCTAACAGCTATCTCTTGTTTTGGCCAAGTCGCTAATAACTAAATATCCCCCAGACCATCAGCATCAAAACCAGACAAAGGCCCAGGTTGGGCTGAGCCTCGTGCTGCCCCGTATTCTGCTTGCAGTCTAGGAATTTCATGGGTTCCAAACCTAAAATCAGTATTAACATCTCGATTATCAATGGGCTGAGGTCTCCCGCCAGAAACAGGTCCCACCGGAGCGTAAAAAGTCTGGGAGGCTGCTCCATCTTCAGCAGCATCCCCCATGTTATAACCACACGAATCGCTAAATTGTAAAACCTGACTGCGCAAAACATCATTTACCCTTTGCATCAGGGCTGGGTCAGCTTGATATGGAGAATCTGTGCCAGGTGCTGGAGCCTCTGTTGCGGTCCCAGCTCTTTCGCCGCTGCGTACATTACGGGGAGCACCAACTTGAGTTAAGCGAGAAAAGACCTCAATTTGCAACCCAGCTATCCGTCTCTGATTAGCTGGAGGCAAGCGATCAAAAGCTGGGGATTCAATAAATTGGGTCAGCTCGTCATAAAGACCTTCTAACAAATCAATATACGGTGTTGAACGATTTTGACTATCACACCGATTATTAACCAGCGAGCGGTAACCCTCAAACCGGTCATGAATCGCATCTCTTTGACTAGGATTAGCCCGAGATAAATACCCTTCTAAATCAGTCAAGGCCCGAACATATGTCTGAGCCTCTGCTCGACTACTCGCCAAATCACCATCTAGTGAAACTCCCGGAGTATTGTTAAAATGCGCGCTAACCAGTGCGGTAACATCCTTGGCCCCAACATAAATATCCCCCATTTTTTGTCCTCCTCGGCAGGGTTATCTAGTAACTCTCCCCGCTACACTAGTATTATCGGGTTATATAGGTGTGAACTTGCATGAAAGCATCTGTCAAGTTAAATTTTTAGGTTCCCTCAACTTGGCATAGGAAAAGGAATCTCGACTTAATTGAGATGATATCC
>PEYM01000042.1 GCA_002774365.1 Candidatus Saganbacteria bacterium CG08_land_8_20_14_0_20_45_16
AAAGACCGGCGCTTAAAGCTAAAATTGCTAAAGGCAACAGGCCGGCTTTAATAAAAAACATGGAGGCGCCTAGCCCCAAGAGGATAATGCCGATATTTTCCACACTGTGGTAAGCCAGCAAGGTTTTAAGGTCGTGTTCGATCAAAGCGTAGATCACGCCGACAAGACAACTAATGACCGCCAGCAGCAAAACCAGCTCTCCCCACCAAAAAGCATTGATCCCCAACATAAAAAAAATAAATCTTAACATGCCGTAAATCGCGGTCTTGATCATGACCCCGGACATTAAACAGGAGATATGGCTGGGAGCCTTAGGATGGGCATAGGGCAGCCAGATGTGAAAAGGCACAATCCCGGCTTTCGCGCCAAAACCAATAAACAATAAAACAAAAAGCCAATCTTTAGTGGCGCTCGGTAAGCTAACCAAGGCTTGTTTGATAACCAAAAAATCAAATGAGCCCGTATATTTATACATCAAAAAAAACGCGATTATTAAAAGGGCTGTGCCCGCGTGGGTCATAACCAGATAAATAGTCCCGGCCTCAATCGCTTTAGCATTCTCTTTTTCAAACAAGATTAAAAAATACGACAGCAAAGACATAATCTCCCACATGATCAGAAAAACAAAAACATGGCGCACACTTACCACCATAATCATGGAAAAGACAAAGGCAACCATCATTAATTGGCCCAGCATATTTTTAAGCTTAGAATGCTTGCCTTTTAAATAGCCCAGAGAATAAATAAAAGACGGCAGCGCAATAAGCAAAATCACTGTGATAAAAAACAATGATAAGGGATCAAATAAAAATAAATTCACCATCTTACTTGACAACATCTTTTTAATATTATATCATAAAAAAGTTTGTGAATTGATTCACAAACTTTTTAAAGGGGGAAATCAGTCATGGAAAAGACGACAAACAGATGGGCAGTAGCAATAGCCGGGGTTATCATGCAGCTCTTGCTGGGAACAGTTTACGGTTGGAGTGTTTTTAAGACGCCGCTGATGGAGGCGCATGGCTGGTCAGGCATCCAGGTGGGGATGGCTTTTACTATCGCAATTTTTTGTTTAGGCACGGCGGCCGCGCTTGGCGGCAAATTTG
Organism: Candidatus Saganbacteria bacterium CG08_land_8_20_14_0_20_45_16; assembly: GCA_002774365.1. GTDB lineage: Bacteria > Margulisbacteria > WOR-1 > O2-12-FULL-45-9 > O2-12-FULL-45-9. Next base: position 1,107 of record PEYM01000042.1, read on the forward strand.
TTGATAAAGCCGGCGCGCGCAAGGTTGCGACTTGCGCCGCTCTCCTGTTTGGCCTAGGAACATTATTGGCCGGCTACGCCAACAGTATTAGCAATCTCTGGCTATTGTGGCTGGGATACGGCGTGATCGCGGGTATTGGCAATGGCCTGGGCTACATCACCCCAATCGCGGTTTTAATCAGGTGGTTTCCTGATAAAAAAGGCTTGATCACCGGCCTGGCGGTTATGGGTTTTGGTTTTGGCTCGGCCTTAATCGGCCAGATTGTCCCCTTAATACTTCCGGCGGTTGGCTTGACAAACACTTTTTACGTTTTAGGCATAATCTTTCTCGCTATTTTAGGCTTGGCCGCCCAATTTTTAAACAACCCTCCGTCTGGCTGGACACTGCCGGCCGCCGCGACTAACGCACAGGCCAAAGCCCCGGTAGCCATAAAATCGCTTGGCTTAAAAGACGCTGTCGGCACTTATCAGTTTTATCTTCTTTGGTTAGTTTTATTTATTAATGTTACGGCCGGGATTGCCTTAATCAGCAATCTTTCACCCATGGCGCAAGGACAGCTTGGCGTAACAGCGGTCGCGGCCGGAACTATCATATTTATTTCTTCGCTTTTCAACGGGCTGGGCCGCTTATTCTGGGCGTCACTATCTGATAAGATTGGCAGAAAAAATGTTTTTCTCACTATTTTGATCACCCAGGTACCGCTTTTCTTCTTGCTCCCTCAAGTGACGAATCTCTGGGTCTTTAGCGCTATGTGTTGTTACATTCTCTCTTGTTATGGGGGAGGATTCGCCACCATGCCTTCTTTTGCCGTGGATACTTTTGGCCCTAAAAACATCGGCAACATTTACGGGAAAATTTTATTTGCCTGGGGCCTGGCCGGGGTAGTCGGCCCAATGTTAATGGAATACATAAAAAGTATCTCTAATAATTTCTCAATGGCGCTGATCATTGCTTCAGCCCTTTTGGTTCTTGGCGCGGTTCTGATCTCTTTTTACAAAAAGCCGGAATTGGCTGCCGGATAACAGATAAATGCCATTGTCTTAGCCGGAGGCAAAAGTTCCCGCTTCGGCTCTGATAAAGCCTTTGCAAAATTAGGGGATTCCACAATTGCGGAGTCCCTTTTCTTTCCCCTCTCCTTGCTGTTTAAGAAAATCGGGTCATCGTGGAAACGAGTGGGTAAAAATGGCTCCATAAAGGCAGGAAACTATTGTTAAAACAGGAA
>PEYM01000082.1 GCA_002774365.1 Candidatus Saganbacteria bacterium CG08_land_8_20_14_0_20_45_16
ATATGTGGGAGTTCTGAAGGGCGGCAGAAACGGTTAGTTTTTCGGAGCTCTCATTAAGAGAACTCTTGATACCCTTGGAGATGATAACAATGTTCTCAAAAATTGCTCCCCATTTGGTACCGTTGCGGAGTACCCCGCCCCGTCAGGGAAAAAAATATGCTCCAAGCCTCCTTGACCACCATCAGTTCCACCACTCAAACGAAGAATATCTTACCCCAGCCCTTGACCCGACCCAAAATCAGCAAGGCTACTTCTTGAAAGGTCATTTTGTGCCAGTTTGCCGAGCAGACCAACCAATGTCCCTTAGCCCCATGCGGATTTCTGAGGTTGCAGCGCTCTTGCTTGAGCAAACCTTTGGTAGCGCAGATAAGGAAGAAGAGGTTTTTTGCGGCGAATGGGGAATGCCAGAGAATAAAAGCCCAGGCCGCGTTTTTTGGGATACTAGCGCTGACCGCATTATTGTCCAAACAGCTGAAGGAATAACGATTGGGGTCAAAGGGACAAATGTGGTTGAGGCCGCTGTCCTCCTGCCACATCTCGCCCGCTCGCTACAAAGAGAGCCCTTACGCCATGTCCCAGAAGGGTTCAGCACTGTTGTCGCTGGTATTGAAGATGGGATTATCTGGTCCAGGGCCGCGAGTCCACTCAACATTGAGACTTCGCTCCCTAATCTTGACCATGTCGATCATTTTGCTCTCCAAACAATAATTGACGCTGCAATTGATCGTGCCCTGGCTAATCGGCTCTAAAACATTGTTGCTATAGTTGAGATCTGCTAAGATACTCCTTGTGCTTGGCAAATTAACCAGTAAAATATTTTTAATCTGCTCTCTCTCCTTTCTTCTTGCCCCATTAGCCGCTGGCACAACCCTAGATAAGATCAGGTTTGGCCAATACCCGGACAAGATCAGGGCAGTCTTTGATTTTAGCGCCCCATTTGACTATAAAACAGAGGCTGCTCCTGACAAAATTCTGTTGCACTTAAAAGATACCCAGGCCGGCCCTGCCATTGATAATTACGTTGAGATCAATGACCTCGCCTTGCGACACCTAGAAGTTGAAACAGAAAACAGTGACCTCAAGATCACCATCCCGCTTACCCAATCAACTGATTATAAAATCTTTGCCCTCGACTCACCACCCCGCCTAGTCATTGATTTTGACCGCGAGTACCTTAATATTGTCTCTGGCGGCACAGTTGCTGACGGGGTAGAACTGCTCAAGATCAAAAAAGGGGTGACCAACGGAACAATTACAGCTGCTGTTTTAAAAATTGACTTAAGCCAAGCAACTCTTAAACCAGCCCTGGCCTTAAAAGGGGAAGAACCTAGTTTTCTTGAATCATTGGCCAATTTTTTCCGCCCAGTAAATGGACAAGAAAAACATTTTAGCTTGGACAAAGTCTCAAATATTGCCGCTGATAATCAAGCCCTAGCCGCAATCAACGGCACCTATTTTGATTATAGCGGCCAACCGCTCGGGGCTCTAATGATAGACCAAACACTCCTCTCCTTTCCCATCTATGACCGGACCGCTTTTTTCCTGGACGCGCAAAACACCCCCCATATTGACAGCCTTGCTATCTCCAGCCAGTTTAGGCTTGATAGCGGCTGCTACAAAATAACTGGGATCAATCAACTGCGCGGTAAAAAAGATATCATCATGTACACCAGTGTCTGGGGAGAAACAACCAAGACCAATTCTTTAGGTCTGGAGCTGGTCGTAATTGATGGCAAGATCAACGCCATCAATTTGGGTAATTCCAAGGTCCCAGCTAACGGTTACGTCCTCTCCATCAATGATCCAGCGCTGGAGACCTTGGCAGAAAAAGCCATTATTGGCCAAGCAATCAAAACTGAGATAAAAATCATTCCCTACGCCAGCTCGCCAGAGAACATTATTCAGCTTATTTCCGGTGGTCCCCGTTTACTAAAGAATGGCCAAGTTTACGTTTCAAAACACGAAGAAAAATTTAAATACGACATTGCTAGCGGCCGGGCAGCCCGCACTGCTATTGGCATCACTCAAGATAAGCATTTGCTGCTAGTAACAGTTAATGGCCGACCACGCCAACAAAAAGGCAAAAACGAAGCAGACAGCCTAGGAGCAACTTTGGAAGAGCTCTCTAATATCATGCTCGGCTTGGGCGCAGTGGAAGCAATGAACCTTGACGGCGGCGGCTCAAGCACCATGGTCATTAACAATCAGGTGATCAACCAACCAGTTGATGGCAGCCAGCGGCGGATCAGCAATGCCTTGCTGGTTATGAAAAAAAACCGCTTACCTTAACTTAATCGTTGGCTTAAGGAACGCCACCAACACCTCGCGGCCCAGCGGCAGTCCCTGGCTGGCCTCAAGGCCAGAAGTTGGAGCAGAACAAAAGGCCAGGTAATTCTTGGATAAAAGATAAGGATAGGTTTCTCCATTAATGTCGCACAAATCAAAATCATTTTGAAAATTGCCAAAATTAGTATAGCCAATCTTGTTAGGTACGACCGTAATTGACCAGTCACGGCCTCCCTGACAATCGCCCTTAAAAACAAAACGATACTCAATCCCATCATCAGTTGGGGAAAAAGCTGTCAGCAATTGTTTAAAATATGCTAGCTGCCGGTCACCCCCACACTTTTGATTTCTCTGCCAAAGCTCTGCTGCTGTGAATTTTTGGACAACCTTAAATCTCTTGGTTATGACGGTAAACAGCTCGTCACGCTTGGCATAGCTCAAGCTGTCAGCCAAAGATAATTGGTCAGCCAATAAATTATCAGAACTTGTAGCGGGCTTAGATTTATGTAATAAATCAAAAAATCCCGAACCGCTACTGGCCAGGGAATACCCTAAGGCAAAGACCAAAAGCAACAAAATTAGTTGTCGTAAAAAAGCTGGGATCCTCATAATCAAAATTCTATCACTTTATGAGCGCGCTAGCTACTGATTGACCGCTGTTAAAAATTTCTCAAAACAAGCTTTAAACTCTTCTGATAAAGGGACCTGGCCATGCCAAAAGGCCAGTTGCTCACCATCCCGCTCAATGACAGTTGAAGGGATTTTGGTCACGCTATAAAAAGCCCCTTCGGCCATGCCGTCAACAGTTTCCATATCATAAAAGATCAAAGAAACCTCTTCTTCTGGCACTTCCCATCTCTTTAAAAATGTCTCAAACTTTTTCATCGTAGTCTTGCAAAAATCGCAACCTGGCTTACCAAACACTTTGATCTCAACGCTCATTTTTCTCCCCCTTAATACTAGATTGCCACCCTTTGCCGCTCTTTTAATTCAGCAATTTTACCCTTATTCCAGCCAGGGATCCTGGAGAAATAGCCAGTAATTCTGGTTATCCCTTCAATATTAGTCGAGCTGCAAGCTGGACAACGCTCAAAAAGCCCGCGCGCAGTCTGCCCACAGTCAGCACAAGACGTGAATTCCGGCGAAAAAGCAATTTGCGCATTATCAGTGTTCCTAAAAGTCTTGATCACAAAACTGGCAATTGACGCGGCGTTGGGCTTTGCCTCGCCCAGCCAGACATGCGTCAAGGCACCAGCATCAATTAAGGGGTGAAACAAGCCTTCTTGTTTTACCCGATCAATCGGGTTCAAGCGCTGGGCCACGTTAAAATAAGTAGAGTTAGTATAGTAGATCTCCTGGCTAGCTAAATTACCCTTGACCACTTTAGCCGCCTCAGCTGGAAAATGTTCCAAATCAAGCTTGGCAAAACGATAAGCAGTTGACTCAGCCGGGGTTTGTTCCAAAACAAAGTGCAAATCATATTTTTCTGAGAGCTCCTGACACTTAACTTTCATAAAAGAAATAACTTTTAAGCCAAGCTTAAGGGCGTCACTACTCTCATGCATTTCTTGGCCTAAATGAAACTGAACCAGCTCATTAAGCCCCAAGATCCCGACCAAGTGCGTGACCCGTCGCAAGCGCAAATAGCTCTCGCCATCACGTTTTCTGGCCAAAAGATAAAGAGGCCCCTCTGCCCCAGCATTTAAAAGCTCTTCAATAAAACGCCGTTTTTCCTGATGGGCCTTGGCAACCAACTCTAAGACCTGGCTGATTTTGGCAAAAAGCTGCTCAGTATTATTGTTAGCTAAATAAGCTAACCTGGGCAAGTTAACCGTAACGTTTTGAATGGCAGAATAACGCATCCGCCACGGCTCTTTGGCGTCCTGCAAATCAGAGTATTCCAGCTTAAAAGACAGCCGGCAGCATTCAGAAATTTTTGCTGTTTCCCCACGGTCAAAGACAAAATAAGTATTACCCTTGTCAGCCGCCACCTCACAAATCAAATTTAGAAAATCTTCGTGGCCAGGTGTGGTGAAGAATTTTTCTGTCAGGTGGACCAAGGGTTTAGGAAAAAAGAACGGTCGGCCCGAACCATCACCTTCTAAATAGACCTCAAACATAGCCTTGGCAAAGTCCTGGGCCTGCGCCAAATACTCACCATAAGTCTTGCCTGTATAAAGACCGCCCCGCCCAATCGCCGGGACAGCTTCAAAATGCCTGGGTACTTCCCAATAAAGATTTAGGTCGGAAAATAAGCCTTGCCCGCCACGGGAAACCGCGACTGAAGCAAACCCGGTAATTAACTTGCGGGCCAAGCGTTTAACCTGACCATAACTATACCCTTCGATAAACGGGGCTAAAAAGGTGTTAACCGCATCCCAACCAATTGCCCCAGCAAAATGGCCATGCAGGGCAATGGAAAAATTAACAATGTGCGAGATCAGCTCATCCGCATCCTGGGCTGGCTTGGCTGTGCCTTGCGCGTCTGGCAGGTCAAGGCCGAATTTCTTTACAAACTCAATTGACTGCCCGCTGCAGTACGGCCGGTCAACAAAGCCCAGATCATGAAGATGAATGTCGCCCCGCATATGCGCGTCAGCCACTGGCTGGGAAAAAACATTAAGCAGGGCAAATTCTTTTTTAATGTTCTCAGCCAGCGTAAAATTGGTGGCTTCTGGTGAGTGCGGGGAGTTGGCGTTCTCTTTGTTCTTGTAAAAAATAATTTTCTTAACATCGTAAACCGGCACGCCAAGCCTAGTGTGCCGACGCCTGGCATCTTCAAGCCCGTACTCCAAAAGCTTAACATCTACTAGTTCGCGGACCAAGGGCGCGGTAATCGTCTTGATGGCCATGGCTCGGATCTGTTTTTCTACCTCCAGGGCAATAATCGTAGCCACCTCTTCTGTAATGCCGGTTTCCTTGATCAAAGCCTTGATAATTTTGCCATTGTCCCAAACCACAATGTCATCAGTTGAAATCCGCACAAAAACCGCTAGGTCAGTTGCGTCGTCCTCAATGACCTGTTGCTGAACCCTGGTTTTCAGCTCAATGCTCATTTGGCAAACTCCCCACTTTTGTGGCGTTCTCTCAGTTCAGCTAATTTACCTTTGTTCCAGCCCGACACTTTGGAAAAATAGCCAGTGATCCTAGTTATCCCTTCAACTTGCTGGGATTGGCAATGCGGGCAACGGTCCTTTAACCCCCTGACCGTACGGCCACATTCATTGCAGCTGGTAAACTCCGGCGAGAAAGCGATCTGGGCATTGTCAGTGTTTTGAAAAGTCTTGATCACAAAATTAGCAATTGATTCTGGGTGCGGCTTTGACTCGCCCAGCCAGATATGACTTAAAGCACCGGCCTCGATCAACGGGTGAAAGAGCCCTTCTTTCTTAACTTTATCAATTGGGTTCATCTGGTGGGCCACGTTAAAATAAGTAGAGTTGGTATAGTAAACCTCGCCGCTCTCCTTATTGCCCTTGACCACTGGATTAGACTCTTGGGGAAAATGCTGCAGATCAAGCTTGGCAAAACGATAAGCAGTTGACTCGGCTGGGGTCTGCTCAAGCACAAAATGCACTTGGTACTTTTTGGACAGCTCGTCGCACTTAACCTTCATAAAAGAAACAACTTTCAGGCCGAATTTTAAGTCGCCGCTGCTTTCATGTAGCTCGTGCCCCTGGTGAGCCTGCACCAGCTCGTTTAGCCCCAAAACACCGACCAGAAAACTGACCCGCCACATCCTAAGATAAGACTGGCCATCCCGCTTCATCGCCAACATAGCCAGCGGCCCGTTGTGGCCTTGCTCTAAGAGCTCGGTAATAAATTCTTTCTTCTGAATATGGGCCTTGGCCGTCATCTCCAGCGCCTGGCCCAACAGCTCAAATAATTTCTCGTCTGAACCTTTGGCCCGGAAAGCCAAGCGTGGCAAGTTAACCGTCACATTTTGCAAGGCAGAATAACGCATCCGCCAGGGTTCCTTAGCATCATCCAGGTCAGATTGCTCTAGCTTAAATGAAAGCCGGCAGCATTCAGAAATCTTGGCCGTTTCGCCGCGGTCAAAAACAAAATAAGTGTTGCCCATCTCGGTCGCCACTTCAGAAATGTGGCGGAGAAAATCTTGGTGGCCCGGGGTCTTAAAAAATTTCTCAGTCATGTGGACCAGCGGCTTGGGAAAAAAGAAGGGCCGGCCTGAGCCATCCCCTGCTCGATAAACATCAAAGAGCGCCCAGACAAAGCGTTGGGACTCTGGCAAATAATCAGCATAAGTTTTGCCAGTGTACTGCCCACCCGGCCCCATGGCCGGGACTTTTTCAAAATGCTTGGGCACTTCCCAATACAAATTAATATCAGAAAAGATCGCCTGCCCACCCCTGGCCACTGCCTGCTGGCTGTATTCATAGACCATCATCTGAGCCACCTGATGGATTTCTTTATCTGACAGCCCAACCAAAAACGGGGCAAAAAAGATATTGACCGCGTCCCAACCAATGGCCCCGGCAAAAACACCCTGCAAGGCAGCGGAAAACTTGACCATCTGCGCCAAGAGCACTTCAGGATGTCTGGCTGGTTTAGCATTGGAAAGGGAGTTGGGCAGGTCCAGACCAAATTTTTTCACGTATTCCACAGACTGGCCGCTGCAATATGGCCGGTCAATAAAGCCCAAGTCATGCAAATGAATATCGCCCCTCATGTGAGCGTCAGAAATATCTTGAGTAAAAACAGACAGCAGGGCAAACTCTTTTTTGATCCCCTCAGACAAGGTCAGATTAGTTGCCTCTGGACCATGGGGGACATTGGCGTTCTCTTTGTTTTGGTTAAAAATAATCGCGCGTACATCATAAAGCGGCGAACCCAGCCGGGTGTGGCGGCGCCTGGCCTCTTCTAGCCCGTGCTCTAAAAGCTTAACGTCAACCAGCTCACGGATCAGCGGAGAGGTCACGGTACTAAGGTTAAGCTGCTTGATCTGCAGCTCAACTTCAGCGCCAATAATTTCTGCCACTGTCTCATCAATTTCAGTTTCCCTGATCAGCGCCGCGACAATTTTTTCCCGGTCCCAGCCAACGATATTCTCAGCCGAGGTCCGGACAAATAAGGCCAAGTCAGTCGCGTCGCTACCTCGGTTATTTTTTTCTTTTTTCAGCTCTAGGATCGCTTGTGGATTCATCTCATTTCCCCCTTCCTGTATTTTGGCCCGAAACCTGGGCCTCAGCAATGACTGGACTAATCCCTTGTACCTCCTTAACAAACTCTGACAGATCTTCAAACTTGCGATAGACTGAAGCAAAACGAACATACGCGATTTTATCTAAGTCAAATATCTTTTCCATCACAATCTGGCCAATCTTTGAGCTCAAAACCTCCCGGCCATCCCGCTGGTGGATCCCTTTTTCAATCTCGTCAACTAACTGGTCAATGGCCAGGGCTGGGACCGGCCGTTTTTCACACGCCCGCACAATTCCTTTGCGGATTTTTTCTCGGCTAAAAGACTCGCGCCGGCCGTCGCGTTTGATCACCATGACTGGTTTTTCTTCTACCCGCTCATATGAGGTAAAACGACCGCGGCACGATTGGCACTCGCGCCGTCGACGGATAGCCTTGCCTTCATCGCTTTCACGCGACTCTAAAACCTTATCTTCTAATGATTGACAGAATGGACATTTCATAGTTGTTTAGGGTGCGTGTAAAATTAACACACCACATCTAGGGTGTCAAGGCTGAATTTTCCCTTAATTAGGAAGGGTTTCGCCAATTTTTACGTCGTGACCAATTAAAAATTGGTAGGCTAAAAGCCGCTTTTTCCCTGCCGCCTGAACCTCTAGCACCAACAGAGCGCCGCTCCCTGCCTGAACAATAAATCCTTGGTTTTTGACAATCTGAACAATGGTCCCAGGCTTGGACGCGCTGGCAAAATCCACTGGTTTCGCCTGCCAAATCTTGAGGATTTCCCCTTGAAAAAAGGTCTGCGCCCCTGGCCATGGGATCATAGCACGCACCCGTTGATCAATGGCAAAACTCGATTTTTGCCAATCAATTGTTCCTGCCTCTTTATCAAGCAAAGGCGCATAAGTTACTTCGCTCTCATTTTGTTTTTGCAACTTGACCGTACCGTCATTTATTTGCTGAAGCGCCTTGAGCAAAAGTTTTGAACCCTTGGCAAAAAGCTTGTCCATTAAGGTTAGAGTTGTATCCTTCGGCTCGATCGCAACTTTTTGCTGAAGAATGATCTCGCCAGTATCCAGCCCCTCATCAAGTTTCATGATAGTAATGCCTGTTTCCTTTTCCCCTTTCAGGATAGCCCATTGCACTGGCGCGGCCCCACGATATTTGGGAAGTAGCGAGGCATGGACATTGACACAGCCATATTGGGGCAGCTCTAAAATTTCTTTGGGCAAGATTTTTCCGTACGCCACTACAACAATAATTTCAGGCTTAAGCGATTTAAGCAAAGAGACAAAGACCTTATTGTTTTTAACTTTTTCCAGCTGCTCAAGTGGTAAATTATTCTGGAGGGCAACCTCTTTTACCGCCGAAAAGCTAAGCTTTTGCCCCCGCCCCTTTTTGCGATCAGGCTGGGTCACAACCAAAACGATCTCATGCCCTGCCCCAATCAAGGCTTTGAGCGTCATTGCCGCGGGCTCAGGGGTCCCCATAAATATAATTTTCATAACAGCACCTAAATCAGTTCTTCCTTTTTTTCCTTGTCAAAAGCTCGATGCTTAATTATGCTAGGGTCAGCTACCCGATCAATAAAAACCTTACCGTCAAGGTGGTCGATCTCATGCTGCAGTACCGTGGCCAGCAAGCCCTTAGCTATTACCTCAATCTCTTGTCCAGACTTGTCCCAACCCCTTGCCACCACTGTAGAGGCCCGCTTGACCGGGGCCTCTACTCCAGGGAGAGATAAACACCCTTCCGTATAAGTTTGTTCTCCGTCCCTGGCAATAATTTTGGGATTAATCAAGGCCACTGGCCCAGTTTCATCATTTATCTCCGCAACAATGACCCGCAACAAGACGCCAACCTGCGGCGCAGCCAGGCCAATGCCAGGGGCAGCCCGCATGGTCTCAAGCATATCATTGACCAAACGGATAACCTCTGGAGTAACCCACTTGACCGCCTTAGCCTTCTTTTTTAAGATCGGGTTAGGAAAGTGGACTATTTTTCTCTTCATACGAAAATTATAAACCATTTGGCAAGGCTATGAAAGGCCCTTGCCCTCTGTTTTATGCAAGCCAACCCTCTTTAAACTCGATAATATATATGATATGATAAAGAAATTCATGAAGCACAAACCCCAAATAATCTTAGTTGTTTGTCTTATTATTACAGCTATTCTCTTGCTCACCAGCCAGGAGAAAAAGATTGACAATGAAAAAAGCTATGTCCACCTGCTTTACCTAAAATATAAGGTCCATGAATTCGCTCAGAAATATAAGGGTCAAGACGCGATTGTGGTCAGCAAACAGGACCACTTACTCTTCTATATCAAAGACGGTGAGGTAGTCAGGAACGCAGAGTGGCAAGGTTTTACTTATACCTTCCCGGTCAAG
>PEYM01000041.1 GCA_002774365.1 Candidatus Saganbacteria bacterium CG08_land_8_20_14_0_20_45_16
CTCCTACCATGTGGTAGGGAACATTATATCTCATATTTCAAAAACCCACTATTGCGTATGACCCGCTTAGGATCAAGATCAAAGAAGCTTGTCGTGGTAGTAGTGGAAGTAGTGCTGGTAGTTGTGCTCGTAGTGCCGGGGGAAAGTAGTGTCGTAGTGCTGGTAGTTTCAACTGCGGAAGCGTTTGGTTCTACAACCCTGCCACAGCTCAAAAGCACTGCACCAAGTAAGCCAAAAGCTAAGATAAATGAGATTAATCGAAAACGCATAGCCCAGCAAAACTTTCAGGTTTTAAGCTCGCCCCGCCGACTAAGCCGCCGTCAATGTCAGGCTTGGCCATTAATTCTTTAACATTGTCAGGCTTGACTGAACCACCATAAAGAATTCTAACTTTTTGAGCAACTTCTTTGGGTAAAAGGCTCCTAATAAAAGCGTGAACTTCTTGGGCTTGTTCTGGAGAGGCTGTTTTGCCGGTCCCAATTGCCCAGACTGGTTCATAGGCTATAGTAATTTGTGACCAGTCATTGATAGCTAAATCAGCCCCTGTTCCCTTAAAGTCAGCAGTAATCAAATCTTTAAAACTTTCTCTAATTTGTGCTTCAATTACCTTCATGGTTTCGTTGTTTTCTCTCTGCTCCAAAGATTCACCGACACAGACAATTGGCAATAAATCGTGATTCAAGGCAGCTTTCAACTTCTTATTAACAATCTCGTTTGTTTCACCAAAATACTGGCGGCGTTCAGAGTGGCCGATAATTACATATTCACAACCAACGGCTTTAAGCATGGGGCCAGAGACCTCACCAGTAAAAGCCCCTTTTTCCTCAAAATGCATATTTTGGGCACCAAGGGCTACATTGCTATCCTTTAGTGCATCTTGCATACGAGAAAGGACAGGGAAGGGGGGACAAATCAACATATCTTTATCGGTCACATCAGCGACCAAAGGCTTAACTTGTTTCACAAAATTAAGGGCCTCGCTTTCCGTCATATGCATCTTCCAATTTCCGGCCATAAATAGTTTTCTCATTAGCTAAAATCTCCTTTTATTTGTAAATCGCCACGTCTGTCACAGGTTTACAAAATCTATTATAACAAAATAGAACCTGATTGTAAAAGAGGTGACTTTTTGCTACTCTTTTATTCATGCGCAAGACCAAGATTATTTGCACCATTGGACCAGCCACGAGCAGTGAGATAATGCTCAAGAAACTTGTCGGCGCAGGGATGGACATTGTCCGTCTCAACCTTTCCCACGGTACGTTGCCAGAACACGAAGAGGTCATTCAAATGATCAGAAGAATAGATCCTCAAATTAGGGTTTTAGCTGATTTGCAAGGACCAAGGATCCGCACAGGGAAACTCAAACGCAAAACTGCGAACCTCAAACTTAAGGAATTTATTGATATATTTGCCAAGGAGATCATTGGGGATGAGACAAAGATCTCAATCTCTCCAGCCAGTGTTTTTGCTGATATTAGAGTAGGAGATATCCTGCTGTTGGCTGACGGGACTATTCAGCTTAAAGTTTTGGCCAAAAATAATGAGAAGCTCCACTGCGAAATTGAAGACGGTGGAGTCTTAGGCGAACATAAAGGGGTCAATATTCCCAAAACAAAACTCTCTTTGCCATCACTCACTGATAAGGATGTAAAAGACGCGGCTTGGGCTTGTGACCAAGGGGTAGATTATATTGCTCTCTCTTTTGTCCGCGAGGCAAAAGACCTTTTAACCTTAAGAGAATTATTAAAATGCAAAATACCAATAATTGCTAAAATTGAAAAACCAGAAGCTGTGGAAAACATCAAGGAAATTATTAAAACCGCTGAGGCAATCATGATCGCCAGGGGAGATTTAGGGATTGAGATGCGGCTGGAAAAAGTTCCTGAAACACAAAAAATGATTATTAAACTTTGTCATGAAGATAAAAAGCCGGTCATTGTCGCGACCCAGATGCTCGAGTCAATGGTGACAAATGAGCTCCCCAGCCGAGCCGAGGTTTCAGATGTGGCTAACGCTATTTATGACGGGACCGACGCGGTCATGCTCTCTGAGGAAACCTCAATTGGCCAGTATCCAATTGAAGCGGTGGAAACAATGTCTAGAATTGCGCTGGAAGCCGAGGATGAGGTTGATTATGAGCCGAAGTATTTGTGATATCGAAAAAGCAAAGAAAAAATTTCAAAAAAGCTTATTTTGGGCTATGTCAAGGCAAAGTGAAAATGTCCGGTTCTTAGCAAAGTAAAAATGTCCTGTTTTACACACAGATCAGATTTTTTTTCTT
>PEYM01000132.1 GCA_002774365.1 Candidatus Saganbacteria bacterium CG08_land_8_20_14_0_20_45_16
AGCTTTCGTAAAAACGCAAAAAATCACAAACCCAAAAAGAGTATTTTATACCCTCATTTAGCGTCGAGAAACAAAAAAATCAGCTTACTTTCAATTTTTCTGTCAAAAATAAAGTGAAATTTTTTGGAAACTGACCCGATGATAAAGTAGAGTTTATTATTTATTGAAGGAGAAGAAAAAAATGAAAATGCAAAGTAACTATAAAACGCTAAAAGCATCTGGTCAATTAATGAGCGGGGTAGCGAGAGCTTTAAGGGAAGCGGGATTGCTAAGCCATATGATTAACAAAGGACCAGTTAGGCAAATTCACGCCCCTGATATCCGAGCAGTTACTAACATTATAAACTGGCTTAGAAATGCAGAAGATGTTGCCCCAGAATTAATCCCTATTATGCTAAACCTGGCCCTGCCAATAGCGACCGACTTTTTTATGATTGACCTGGGAAACGGAAAATACGACCTGGTCGTGGCACCCAGAAACAGAGGGCAAGAGATCCAGCAACTTAGAGAAACAGAGGAGCAACGAGGACACACCCCAATTACGCAAACAAGCTTGCTTCAGTTACTTTTTGTAGAATAACCACAAGTTCTTAGCCTAAAAACACGATAATATCTACAGGAGGAATCACTAGATGATCTATCCTGGAGAAAGTGTAAGTAGGACTCCCCTAGGCCATCCAGCTACGGCTCTAAAGCAAGGGGTTAAATCACAACAAGTTAGTGAGCGTTTAGAGCTCATAGCCCTAGAAGGTGAAGGGGCAATTCGGGCTGGCCGCGCTCAGTTTACCAAGTGCCAAGCTAGAATCCTCTTCTTGTTTGACAAATTTGAGGGAATTGAGAGTCACTCCCTGCCAACCAGATTTTTGACTACCCCCTCCCTACCAAAATATTTAGACAACCTAGAAACTCTCACCGAGGAATACCTGCAAATTCAACCTATTCAGCTCAATGAAAAAAGAAGGGAGCGACTTGAAAGCCGGCTCCTTCAAGAATTAGATCGTTTGGACCAAAGCTATACAGCAGCAAGTCCAGAACAGCAAGAATTACCATTGGAACAGCGCCTGAGCAATCAATTGCGCTCTCTCCCGCTCCATAATGAACTTAAAGAAGCAGCTGTTTCAGCCCTAGTCTATCTAGTTAACAACGGCCTAGGACTAATCGCCAACAATTATCTTAAGGCCCTTTTGGCAAGCGACACCCTCCCCCACGAACTGGCCGGGACGATTTCTGAGCTGCAAACGCTTCAGCTCATTGCTGCTAAAGGAAACCTTGAAATTTTGGGAAGTAACATCAATATCAAGAGGCAAAGAGATGGCATTGAGATTGAATTTTTTGATATTGTTGCTAGGGACAAGAACACTCAAAAGTTGGTCTTGATCGAGGTCAAGAACAATAATAATTATTCTCTCGGTGATTTCATCTACCAATTCTTTGGACTGGGCGGCCTAAGAATCAAGACAATCTGCCAGGTCGAGCCCCTTTTGCATCCAGAAAATTTTCAGTTCCCAGAAAGCTTGGGCTTGGCCAAGGAGATCGCCTCCGGCAACTTTGAAGTTCGCGTGGTTACATATTCGCGTCAGAGCGACCTAAAAGAGATGTACGGCCAAGGTTTTGTGATCAGAAGATTGATCAACCATTTTCTTTTGCCCACAACCCAAATCTCACCCAGCAGCAAAACTGATGGCGATCTAACTCAAGCAGAAAGAAATAGAGAGCTAACGTCTCTACGGGATACTATCCGAAGGGAAAACCCTTTACTAGCCAGCCAGGTCACAGTGAGGTTTGAGCTACTTCGCTGGCAGCAAAAACAGAGCCAAGCAATGCCTCTGCAATCGGTTGCGGCGTAAGCTTATTTAACTCACCAGCCAAATGAAAGGTCCACGTCCGATAATCATAATATAAGTGCATTTTTTCAATTAAGGTTGAAAGCCCAGGCTGCAAGAAAGAAAGACTAATTAAATTAGTCCCAGCTAGCAAACTATCCAAGTGAGGCACAAAATCATCCCAAGGAACCGCGCCAACACTACCTGAGCTGGTGCGCAAAATCCTGATTGGACAAGGTTCAATCTCTAAACCAAGCTCCCTAGGCTGACCTAAAATTATCGCACCGGCATCTTGGCCAATTCTATAATTTTGTGCGGCCAACCATAATAGCCCCTCTGTTTCAAATTTAGCAATGGCCTCAGTTATCCCCTTGGTTTCATTTAGCCGGCCATCAATTGAAATTCCCTTGGCAGACAAAGCAACCTCGTGTTGAAGATCATTTTGTCCAAAAGCTAACAACCAAGCCTTGACCAACTTATTACTATCTAAAGTTCGCAAAAAATTCAAATAACTCTCTAAGGTTACCGGCTTATCGCTCGCAACCCTATAATATGGCTGAACTCCCAATTGTGAAATCCCAAACACAGAAACTCGTGTTTCCAGCAACATATTAATAACTGAATTACCAGCCCCTCGTCCCCTCATAATCCTGACTAAAGCAGTTCTTACGTCCTCTGCTGATAATTTCTCTGCATAGATAAACGATTTTACTCTTCTCGGAGCGCGATTAATAGCAAATATCATGATCTACCTCCAAAACTTTATCGTCTAGGCAGGCAAAAAATTTCACCATTTGGCAGAATTATTTTTTGAGCTGTTTTATAATTGAGGCATAGTCCTTGGCATAAAAAATCGCGGAGCCAGCTACCAACACATTGGCGCCAGCTGCTATTACTTGGGGAGCTGTTTCTAAATTTATGCCTCCATCAACTTCAATATCAATTCCTACGTTCTGCGCGCTACTTTCTACTTTCAACTTTTTAATTTTGTCCAAAACCTCCGGCATAAACTTTTGCCCTTCAAACCCAGGATTGACTGACATGAGAAGGACCATAACAACCTTATCAAGAACAGGAAAAACCTTTTCAATTGCCGTGGCAGGATTAACCACCGCCCCTGGCTTAGCGCCATGCTCTCTAATTAAGGCAAGGTCTTTTTTAAGGGCTTTCGACGTCTCAACATGAATCGTAATAATATCAGCCCCAGCCTTGGCAAACTGGGGAATATATTTATCAGGATTTTCAATCATCAAATGGACATCAAGCGGTAGTTTGGTTATTTTCTTCAAAGCCTTGACCACCAAAGGCCCCATAGTAATATTAGGGACAAAATGGCCGTCCATCACATCAACATGGATGAAGTCAGCCCCAGCTGCTTCAATCTTTTTAATCTCTTGCTCTAAATTGCCAAAATCAGCCGACAAAATCGATGGGGCCACCTTAATTCCTACCAAAGCAAAAACCTCCTCTCGTTTTTTCGTCCTTCTCCTGCTGTTTCACTTTCTACTGTTTTCTCCTGGCCCTCTCTAATTAAAGTCTCCTCATCAACCCCCATTATCTCCAGCAGCCTGACCCCTTCATCACTAGAAGCTACCGTCAAATTAATGGCCGTACCAGCTGCCACTTTTTCTCCAGGCAACGGATCCTGACTCATAATCATGCCAGAGTCCACGTCTGGAACAAAGCTCTGGCTAAGCTTGCCAATTGCTAAGCCTTCGGCCTGCAACACAGCCCTGGCTTGGGCCTCTGACCGACCAAGCAAGTTAGGAACAACAACGGCCCCAACCCCAGAACTAAGCGTTAAATCAACCAGGCGGCCAATCTTAACAATTTTCCCAGCCTCTGGATGCTGAGACACAACTGCACCTTCATGATAACGGCTGTCAACAACGCTGGTAACGCAGCGGCCTCTTAATGACACTGTCTCAAGTTGATTTAAGGCTTCCTGGGAAACTACGCCCACTAAATTTGGGACCATAACTTCAGGGATCCTGGAAAAATAAGCCACATATATATAGCCAACTAAGAAGGGCAAGGTCACAATAACTAAAAGGGTAACTGCTAGTTTTTTAAGCGACTGACGACGTTCCTTTAAAATGGCCGTACCAATCACCAAAGCTGCCAAAGCCACAAAAATAAAATATCCTATAAAAAACATTAACAACATATTATCTAGCAAATAAAAAGGCGTACGCTAGGCCGGACACAATCGACAGGGCCAGTACCAGCACCAGGATCCAATTGCGATGTTTTTCCTTGGCCCACTTGATCTTTACCTGGCCGACCTCTTCTAGCGCTGCGTCTTCTTTTTTGATCTCCTCTCCGCCAAATTGCGTTACTGTATTCTCAAAAATAGTGATCAACTCTTGTTGCGGGCTAGCCTGACTGATCAAGCTTTTTCGCTCTAAACTCTCCCGCAGTTCAGACATCGAGGCAAAGCGTAAGGCTGGTTCTGCTTGGAGCGCCCGGGAGAGGATTTCTTGCAAATATCTAGGTAAAGCCGCCAGCTCTGGCGCGAGGAATAAACCAGGTTGTTTTAACTTTTTTAGCCCCAGGGCAAAGCCCTGGGCCAGAGGCAATTTCCCTGCCAAAAGTAGCTGGGCCAGGACCAAGGCCAAAGCATAAATATCTGACTGACTGGTAGCAGCCAGACCAGACAACTCTTCAGTTGAGGCGTAATAACCATTGTCCATCAAGGACAATATCTTTTGGGGTAAGGCCTCTTTGATCTCCCCTTCGATCACAAAATCAGTCAGCTTAACAATCCCTTTCTGGTCAAGAAAAACATTCTCCGGCTTAAGCCCCCCGTGGATAATGTCCTTAGCGTGGGCCACTTCGAGCGCTCGACACGCCTCTTGCGTAATCTTGAGCGCTTGCTCTAGCCCAAGCTCTTGTTTATTAGCCAACAGTTCGGCTAAGCTCTTGCCTTCAATATATTCGCGGACATAATAATAGCCTTGCCAGCCATAATCGCCGTCAATTAATTTAGCAATCCCGTGATGGTTAAGGGCAGCAAACTCCCTGACTTTTTGTTTCATCCGGTTAATTATCTGGGAATTAAGCGTACCACGCTTGTAAATCTTAATCACAACTGGTTTTTTAGTGGCCACAAAAAAGCCTGAGTACGTAACGCTAAATGGGTTTTCAGAGATCTTTCCCCCTGTTTTATAGCGGCTTTTGAGGAAGTGCTCCATGGCTAAAATTATAGCATAAACAGATGGCTCGAGTAACATTGGATAAAAGGCACGAATAAAAACCACACCAAAAATCCTAAAAAATACTGAATTTTTTTAGAAATGCCCCCGAAACTATTATGAAGGGGAGTGAGAGTTTTGTTAAGGGATGCTGGACCAGCTCAAAAATATTTTGCCTCACCTGAAGCTAAAATGGCTTGGCTGCAAGCTAGAGCTTGGGTAAGAGCAAGCCACCTTGCCAGCCAAAGGAGCTCTGACTCAGTTGCTGCCACCTCCTTCTGGCCAACCGGGGCCAAGAGATCCCAAGAATCTTTTCTGGTAATTGCCGCTAGCAAACCCCTTGATGCCTATCGTCTTTCAAGGTCAAACCAAGCAGTAGCCAGGGAATCAATCGAAGCCTTAATCCCTCAGTTGATCCAATCAGCCAATGACCTTAATGCTCCAGAACTAACAGGCTTGGCTCTGTTTAATGCCTTTAACCACTTGAGCAATCTTCGAGAGGATAGAGAATTCAACGGCTTAATCGCCGCAGTGGTTGCCAAAGATCGCCCAGAATTCAGTTTTTATGCTGGAAGAACAGGAGAGGTTTTAAACAATCTTCTAACCAACCGTTCCAGCCCAATCCCAATTGAAGACGGGATTGAAATTAAAGATGACCAAACCAGAATCCCCTTAATTGTCTCTCTTGACAAAAAGCAGAGTCCGCTGCCCAAAGGGACAGTCATTGACAGTGACGCTAAGGCAACTTTAGAGGCCAAACTTTTTGATCGGTTAAACGAGGTTAAAGCTGGAGACATTGTGGTAATCTCTGGCAGTCTAGCCCCTGGCTTAGATGATGGCTACTATGCGCAGCTTGGGGCCAAGCCACGTAAAATAAAAGGGATTAAAGTAATTATCGACACCAAAGGAAAGCCAGCAGAAGCAGTTATTAAACAAGAGGCCGCTACTCATATCTCTATGAACCAATTTGAATTTGGCGAGCTTTACAAGATTCATCATCAAAACATCAATGGATTGGTAGCCAAAGCACAAGAGATTATTAATGCCTCACCTGAGGACACAGGGATTCAGGAAATAATTATTACTTTAGGTGCTGACGGTGCCATGGCTGTCACCCGCGACCGCTATTGGCTGGCTAGTGCCCCAGAAGTTACCGCTGTCTCAGAAATCGGGGCTGGCGACACCCGCTTGGCTGAATGGGTCTACCAGATCTGGCGAGAAAAAGTCTCTCCTGAAGAAGCTTTCACGTACAGCATTGCCGCTACTTCAGCCTCTGTTACTCATCCTGGAACAGGTGAAGGGATAAGAAACAGGGTGGAAGGAGAGATAGATACGCTCTTGGAAAAAATCAATCTCGCCGAAAAGGTACTGAGGGAAAACCCTCTCGCTACAGGTACCCTCCCAACCTCAAAAATTATTTCAAAGCTAACAGCTCTAGACACTCCCAGCGGCCTCCCTCTTAATGTCCCTGTTCATATTGCTGTCCTCTTAACTTCTCAAGGATTTACTGGGCAACTATATAAGATTCTTCTCGAAGGAATTGACGAAGCTTCAGCCGTAACTTTAAGCAGAAGCGCTGCTGAAGGGAAGACAACCTTTGTCTTAGACGTCTTGCACGCCAGAGCAAGGACAGAGTTAGAGTTAATGGCCCATGGCGGTCATTCTGAAAAAGGCACTTTTACCCTAAGGGCTGGCAGGACATTGGGTTTAGGGAGTGGCTTTTTCACCAGCACACTTTATGAGATATTAGATCTCTTAAAATGTGCTGGCAACATTAGTCGCGGTCAAAAAAATGCCCCTGGCAGCTCAATCTATCTGGCTGGGCCCCTGGCAAAAGCACTTGGCCCAATGCCTGATGAATGTAGAGCTAACATGGTTGTTTACAGCCTGCCAAACGGTTTTGATGAGAAAGCAACAGTTGATCCCAATCTCCCGCTAATGACTATTTTACGGGCCGCAGCCCAAGCCAATGGGGTCAAGCTAACTGACCTAGAAGTTTTCATGATGGACCGAGAAAGACAACAAGAAGAGAGAGGACTTCTCCATCAAAATAGAATCCCACATACCCTTATCAAAGACGGCTCCCACGATGCTGTTTTATTAGCTATGTCAGGCCTTAGGCCAAACAATCACCTGCCGGTTTTCTTTGGATCGTGCGGTCTAACCGAAGCGAGTGCAAATTATTTAGAAGCCTTAACACTCCCAGGTGTCGCTGTTGGAATGCGGGTTTTAGGGGATTTAAGTTCAAGCGTCGGCGATGCAGTCCTTTCATTCACTAAAACACTTGGCGAGTTAAATGACAGAGAAATGGCGGCTGCATCAAAAGCCATTCCTGAAGAAGTACTTAAAGCTCTTCCCCAAGATGTCCCTATCGCTTCACTTTTCACCCCAGAAGCCGCAGCCAATTTATCAAAGCTTAGGCCTTTTGACGCTAATGATATCTTGGCTGGCAATCGGCTCTTTGCCAGAGAGACCCTAACTCTACCAACAGAAAGAGACCCCTTTATTCGCCTGCGTAACAATGCCGGAGAGGCAATTGAATTGATCAATGCCACTTGGGACAGTAATCTCTTGACTGGGGTCACAACCTTTATTCTTGGATCACCCCTATTAAGAATTCCAGGAGTAGGGACTATTTATGATAACGAACACTATCAAGTTTCCAGCTTAGTCATTGCCCGGGTCGACGGCACCACCAGGGTCTGGCTTGAGCCAACCACAGTCAGCTTAACTGAGCTCAAACAAAGATTCCCGCTTGCCTTTCGTTAAGCTCCTGTGTTTCCTGCTTGGCCAAGCCCTCTCTTTTTGCTATAATTACCCATTGTCTGACTGATTAGAACTTTAGGAGGATAAAGATAATGCTTGATTACCAATTAACAGAAGAACAAACAATGATCCGGGACTTAGCCAGAAAGGTGGCAATTGAAAAAGCTCTCCCTAAACGGGCCGAATGGGACGAAACAGGAGAATTCCCCTGGGAAGCCATGAAGGCCTTCGCTGACGCAGACCTGTGTGGACTTTATATCCCAGAAGAACTTGGCGGAATGGGTCAATCTGTTTTCAACTTCTGTTTAGCAACCGAAGAAATTAGTCGGATCTGCGGTGGCGTAGGGGTAACTTTTGCCGCTTCAGCCCTTGGCTCAACGCCTATCCTGCTTTTTGGAACCGACGAACAAAAGAAAAAATACATGCCCGAGATCGCGGCCGGTAAAAAATTGGCTGCTTTTGGCTTGACCGAAGCAAGCGCCGGCTCCGACGCGGCAGGGCTTGAGACCACGGCCAAGAAAGACGGGGACTATTATATAGTAAACGGGACCAAGCAGTGGATTACCAATGGCGGCGAGGCTGATGTTTACACCTTGATCGCTATTACCGACAAAAAGAAAGGGGCGCGCGGCGCCTCGGCTTTTATTGTGGAGAAAGGAACCCCGGGATTTACTTTTGGTAAAAAAGAAAACAAGATGGGGATCAGATGCAGCGCTACTCGCGAATTAGTTTTCCAAGACTGCAAGATCCACAAAGACCAGCTCCTTGGCAAAGAGGGGATGGGCTTTATTGTGGCGATGAAGACTTTAGATTTAACCCGCCCTGGAATAGGCGCTCAAGCTGTTGGGATTGCTCAAGGGGCGCTTGATGAAGCTATCAAATACGCCAAAGAGAGAGTGCAATTCGGCAAACCGATTATCACCCTGCAAGCGATTCAACATATCCTGGCTGATATGTCGACCCAAGTAGAAGCCGCCCGCGCCCTGGTTTATGGCGTGGCCCGAATGATTGACGCTGGGGCCAAAGATTATACTGTTTGCGCTTCTCAAGCTAAACTATTTGCTTCTGACACAGCCATGAGGGTAACCATTGACGCTATCCAGGTTCTTGGGGGCTACGGTTATATGAAAGAGTATCCGGTGGAAAAGATGGCGCGCGACGCCAAGATCACTCAGATATATGAGGGGACCAATCAAATCCAGAGGAACCAGATTGGTCTGGGCTTAATCAAAGAGAGCGCGAAGAAGAAGTAAGAAATCAACTATTTTTTTGGGTAATTATTGTTTTTATGTCTTTTTTGAGTTGGGGCAGATCGTTTTTAAGAGTCGCCCATACCCTGAAAGGGTTCACACCAAAGTATTCATGAATCAAAACGTCTCTTAAACCCGCTATCTTTTTCCAGGGAACCTTTGGGTATTTTGAGCGAAAAGCATCATCGACTTGCTTAACCGCTTCCCCTATTATTTCAAGTCTTCTGACCACTGAATCTTGGAGCTGCTGGTTTTTGCAATATTCAGCTTCTGAAACTCCCTTAACGTATCCTTGAATAAGTTCTATGCTCTCAAGGATATCATTTAGATAAACGGTTAAGTCTCGTTTCATAAAATAGAGACCTCTTCTGATAATATTTGTTTTCTAAGCAAAGGTTTAATTGTGGAATACTCCACTAAATCTACCCTGAGGTCAAGCGCATCTTCCAATTCTAACTTAATACCAACAAAATCAAGCACACTTAATGACTTCTTGCCAATTTCAACCAGAATGTCAATATCGCTATTAGGCGTTTGCTCTCCCCTGGCAACAGAACCAAAAAGCCCTGCCTTTTTGACATCATATTGTATAAGTATTGGTTTTATTTTTTTCTTTAATTCCTCAATTGTCATATTATGAGTATAACTTATGGCCTGGGCAAAATCAATCAAAGGGATCCGACTTCAGCTTTCAAATTCCTT
>PEYM01000034.1 GCA_002774365.1 Candidatus Saganbacteria bacterium CG08_land_8_20_14_0_20_45_16
TATTTAAAATCAACCGCGGAGCTCCTTATCCAGTTAATTGTCGAGTGTGCCTCTGATATCAATAATCATGTAGTCGTTGAATCAGGCCGGCGTCCGCCGGAAGACTATACTTCTTCATTTATTAGGGCGTCTGAAGCCGGATTGATTAAATGTGATTTAGCCGATAGGATCAAGGGCTCCGGCGGGATGCGTAATGTTATTGTCCACGAATATATGGATATAGATGACGATAAAATTTATAAGACTTTGCCGCTGGCTTTGTCAGATTACAAAGAGTACATTAATCAAGTAGACGAATATCTGGACAAACAATAACCAGCCACCGCAGCTTGACAACCCCAAAATTTCCATGCTATTATATTAGCACTCACTCCTAACGAGTGCTAATAATCAAATTAAGGAGGTGAAAGAAAATATGGCTAAAACAAATCTAACCCCGCTCGGAGACAAGGTGATCGTCAAACCAGCCCCTGAAGAGGTGAAGACCAAATCCGGCATTGTCCTGCCTGACAGCGCGAAAGAAAAACCCCAGGAGGGGACAGTTGTTGCTGTTGGCAGCGGCAAACTGGAAGACAGCAAAAAAGTTCCGCTGGAAGTAAAAGTTGGTGACAAGGTCATCTACAGCAAGTACGGCGGCACCGAGATCAAGATTGATGGTGAAGAGCTTATTATCCTCTCTGAGAGAGATATATTAGCGAAGAAGTCTTAATTTAAAAAGAGGTGAAAAAGTTACATGGCAGCTAAAGAATTAATGTTTTCAGACGAAGCCTGGCGCAAATTACTTGCAGGGGTCAACCAAGTCGCGGACGCGGTCAAAGTGACCTTGGGCCCGCGCGGCAAGAATGTTGTGCTGGAGAAAAAATGGGGCTCACCGACAATTACCAACGACGGTGTCACCATTGCCAAAGAAATTGATTTAGAAGATCCATTTGAGAATATGGGGGCCCAGCTCTTAAAAGAGATTGCTTCCAAAACCAATGATATCGCCGGAGACGGCACCACCACCGCGACCATCATGGGCCAGGCAATTTTCAAGGCCGGCCTCAAGAACGTAGTGGCCGGAGCTAATCCAATGGACCTTAAACGTGGCATCCATAAAGCAGTTGTGATAGCGATTGAAGAGCTTAAAAAGCTTAGCCGCCCGGTTGAGACTAAGGAAGCGATTGCCCAGGTCGCCTCAATTTCAGCTAACAACGATCCGGAAATCGGCAACCTGATTGCCGACGCCATGGAAAAGGTTGGCAAGGATGGGGTTATCACTGTTGAGGAATCAAAGGGGATCGAAAACCACCTCGACGTGGTTGAAGGGATGCAGTTTGACAAAGGCTACGCTTCTCCTTACATGGTGACAGACCGTGAAAGAATGGAGTGCGTGCTTGAGGATTGCGTGCTTTTAATTACTGATAAAAAGATTAGCGCGGTCAAGGACCTTTTGCCATCTTTGGAGCACACAGTGCAGCAGAGCAAGCCTTTGCTCATTATTGCTGATGATATAGATGGCGAGGCACTAGCAACCCTAGTGGTCAACAAGCTGCGAGGGACTATCAATGCCGTGGCAGTTAAGGCCCCTGGCTTTGGCGATAGGCGCAAGGCAATGCTTGAAGACATTGCTATTTTAACTGGCGGTGAGGTTGTTTCTGAAGAAAAAGGCTTAAACCTTGAGAATATCTCTGAGAGTTGGTTTGGCCGGGCCAAAAAAATCGTGGTCCAAAAAGAAAACACCACAATTATCGAAGGCGCGGGTCAAGAAAAAGCGATCAAAGACCGCATTGCTCAGATCAAAAAGGAGATCGAACTTTCAGATTCTTCTTATGATAAAGAGAAGCTCCAGGAAAGATTGGCCAAACTTTCCGGTGGAGTCGCGGTGATTAAAGCTGGCGCAGCCACAGAAACCGAGCTCAAAGAGAAAAAGCATCGGATCGAAGACGCCCTCTCCGCGACCCGCGCGGCTGTTGAAGAAGGGGTTATCCCTGGCGGCGGCACGGCTTTTATCCGGATCATTGACAAGATCACGGCCAAGGTTGATGGGGACGAAGCCCTGGGCCTGGCGATTGTGCGCAATGCCCTGTCAGAGCCGCTAAGGCAGATCGCAACCAATGCCGGCAAAGAAGGTTCTGTAATCGTTGAGCAGGTCAAAAAAGAAAAGGAGAGCAATGGTTTTAACGCCCAAACACTTGAGTTTACTGATATGTTCAAGGCTGGGATCATTGATCCTTTAAAAGTGACCCGTTCAGCTTTGCAAAACGCGGCCTCAATCGCTTCTTTATTGCTAACCACTGAAGTCTTGATTGCTGAAAAGCCTGAAGATGATAAGGCTCCGGCAATGCCAGGTGGCGGGATGGGTGGCATGGGAGGAATGGGTGGAATGGGCGGCATGATGTAGTTGGCAGATTAGCTGATGATTTGAGACGGCCCCGAATTCTTCGGGGCCGTTTTCTTTCAGTATTTTCCAATTCAGAAATGAGGCTGAACTCAGGCTTGTTCAATGATCTTGTCAAAGAGAAGGGAACGAGCCTTCACCATCCTTTCTGCGGC
>PEYM01000110.1 GCA_002774365.1 Candidatus Saganbacteria bacterium CG08_land_8_20_14_0_20_45_16
TTTGGTTTTATGGCCACTTGGTACCGCTTAAATTGATGGTTATTGGGCTGCTGGTTGATGATTTTGGTACCGTTTCAAGTTGATGGTGACAGGCAGAGAAAAACCCTACACCGTAAGCGGGCATTTTTATCTGCGGCAAGGCGCGAATTCCCAGCAGTTAAAACGGGATGAAATAAGGAGCTTGTTTCAAAAGGAAAATTTAATTCGTTTTGATAGAAAAGCAAACCCTGATTTTATCATGGAAAAAGATTTTGATAATGAAAAATTTAAAGCCTTTGTTTCCAAAGCTGGTATGGACAGCTCCCTTCCAAAAGAGCATGTTTTGCAAAACTTGGGATTGATGTCGGAAGATAAGCTGAATAACGCGGGAGTATTATTCTTTTCGCGTAAAGCCTCAAGATTTTTCCTTAACTCTATAATCACCTGTGTTTTGTATGGGAGCAAAACAAAATCAAAGATATTAGACAAACAGGATTTTAGCGATGATTTTATCTCAAATTTTAATAACGCGGTAATTTTCTCGCTAAAAACATTAAGAACCGAATATATAATTGAAAAGGTTGAAAGGAAAGAACAGCCTGAAATTTCTGAAATGGTTTTGCGTGAGCTGATAATCAATGCCATGACGCATAGGGAATATTTTTCTGAAGGGAGGATTTTGATTGAAATCTATTCCGATCGTTTTGAAATTTCAAATCCCGGGGGACTGTTGTTCAAGAGAAGTGAGTTGGGGAAAATTAGCTTATCCAGGAACCCGTTGCTTGTTGATCTGGTCCATAGGCTAAGATTGGTGGAGCGAATAGGTTCTGGAATAATAAGAATACGGGAACTTATGAAAGATAGGATCACGTTTGACATTGATTCCGATTGGTTTTTTGTAAAAATAAAGCGCAATATCCTTGTAAAAGACGGTGTAAAAGACGGTGCAAAAGACGGTGCAAAATTAACTTCAAACCAGGAAAAGATATTTAATAAAATAAAAGAAATTCTGGAGATCACCGCTGAAGATTTGTCGGATGTCGTAGGAATAAACAAAAGGAATATTGAGAAAAATCTTTCTAAATTGCAAGAGTTAAGAGTAATAAAAAGAGTCGGCTCTGATAAGTCGGGGCATTGGGAAATAATCGGGGACAATTAAAATGGGACAATTAGATGTCGGACAAATTGAAAGAAAAACGCAAGACAGAATTGTGGCGTTGTTTCGTGGCCGACTTAAATATGAGTATTTAGGCAACTGGGAAGACCGGCTGGATAATAGCAACATTGAGGAGGGAGAGGTCATAAAATATTTGACCAGTCGTGGTTATAACGCCACTTTAATTGCCCGCGCTTTGGACAAGCTCCGTGCCACTGCCAACAATTACAGCGAAAGTCTCTATACCAATAATAAAAATGTTTATAGCTTACTTCGCTATGGGATTGGCATTGTAGAAAATGCCGGGGAAAATAATCAGCAAGTACAGCTAATTGATTGGAAAAATCCAGAAAAGAATAATTTTGCTGTTACTGAAGAGGTAACGATTCAAAGTAATCGTGAAAAGCGCCCTGATATTGTTTTGTATGTCAATGGTATTGCCATTGGCGTGCTGGAACTTAAACGTAGCACTGTGTCGGTCGGTGATGGTATTCGGCAGAGTATCGTCAATCAACAAAAAGAGTTTATTCAGTCTTTTTTCTCTACGATCCAATTTGTTTTTGCCGGCAACGATACCGAGGGTTTGAAATATGGGACTATCCTTACGCCAGAAAAGTATTATTTAAAATGGAAAGAAGATGAGCAGGATAACACTATGCTTCAGCTGGATAAATACTTGCTCAAGATGTGTGAGAAAAAAAGACTCTTGGAAATATTATATGACTTTGTTCTATTCGACGGCGGGATTAAAAAATTGCCAAGACCGCATCAGTATTTTGGTATCAAGGCGGCGCAAGAATATGTTCTCAAGCAAGAAGGCGGAATCATTTGGCACACCCAGGGTAGTGGTAAGAGTTTGATAATGGTCTGGTTAGCCAAGTGGATACTAGAAAATAATCCCAACGCTCGTGTTGTAGTCTTAACCGATCGCATTGAACTGGATAAACAAATACAGCGTGTCTTTCATGATGCCGGCGAAACGGAAATGAAACGCACAACAAGCGGTAGGGATTTAATGGAGCAATTGAATAATCATTTGCCTCGCCTGCTTTGTTCTCTTATCCATAAATTTGGCGCGCCAGAGATATTTAACACTGATCAAGGCTGTCAATTCACCAGCCAGGACTTTACAGGCCTGCT
>PEYM01000064.1 GCA_002774365.1 Candidatus Saganbacteria bacterium CG08_land_8_20_14_0_20_45_16
AAGACTTATCAACTGTCTTTAAGTAACCATACCGAGAAAAGACTGGAAATCTGCAGGCGTTGACGCCCTGGCGGTTTTTTTCTTAGGGTTTCTGGTGCGTTGAATGGATTTGTGCCAACAGCGTGTTGTTGATCAGTTGTGGATTTATTTCAAACCGCTGCTTTAGAGTCCCATCAAGGCCAAAGCCAAATGAGGCTTCATGGCATTTTGTCGTAAAACTTGCGCTGTGTTTTTTTCCGAGGTTTTCAACCGAATCAAACTGATCACAAGATTACGGAAACTGGCCATGACCCTCTGACCTGTTGCCGATCTGATGGAGCAGCGATCCTCATCAAAGGTCGTGTCACGAACATAGTGAAGTTTATTTTCGATGCTCCAATGCTCCCTGACGAGCGCCAATAAACAGGCAGGGTTTGCCTTCTGTTCGGAAAGGCTTGTGATAGCATGAGCTGTTTCTTGCGTGACTTTATTTGTTTTTATGACTGTGGATTTGCGATCAATCCGCATCACTTGTGCCACGTACGGAAAGTCAACAAAACCGTTGATGGCCGAAGAGCACCAGATTCTCCGTTCCTCGAGACGACCGTGTCCTTTGTTGATGGTTTCAAAATGCGGTGGACCTGGATTTTCAAAACAAATGGCAATGTCGTTGCGCAACGTCTCTTGATTGCCCTTAACAGTTATAGCGTAATCCGCGGATTTTTGTTCAACGATGTATCGTGCGTTTTTTTTTGAGTGTGCATGGCGTCCGCTGTGACCACACGTCCCGAGATATCCATTCCTGAAAAAAGAGGCACAACGGCATTGATCTCGTTTGTTTTATCTTCCACGCGTTGTTGCGCAATCACGACGCCCTCTCTGTGAAGAAGGGCGGAAAAAAGATGGATGGGTTTTTCCAGGTGATGCCGTGAACCACATAATGTTTTGCCGTCAATAGCCAACGCAGCGTTTTTTTGAGAACCGTTCTGTCGAGCAAAGTTTAACAGCCAAGCGTTGAGAGCATCATCAACGCGTTGCGGATCGAGCTTGTTCAAAGTTTCTCTGATGGTCGATTCACAGGGAGGAACGAACCGTCCCTGTTTTGGGTTCCTGCGACACCAGAGGCGCTTGAGTGTTGTTTGTGAAGAGTTCTTGGCAAAATCTCCAATCGCCAAAAAAGTTTTGGCACCACTGAGAGTGGCACAAACCGCAAGACATAAAATGCCAACCAGAGGATGTTGTCGTCCTTTGGGGCTTCGCGGGTCTGGAATTTTTCGAAACGCATCAATCAAAGAATCGGCTTGTTTTTCTGTTACAGCGTTCAGGTTCATCATGGCAGGCTGCGAGGAGAGGGTTTCATCCAGACACAAGGGATCCGACAAAATTTGTACGAATCGTTTTACGAGGGGTTTAACAAAAATCAGCTTTTTTGAACCGTGTTGAAAATATTTGCCCGCCTTTTTACCAAACCCCCGTGTGGATCCGAGATGAAGCCATCCCTGTGCTCGATAACAAGTTCCTAAAAACAGCGAAGGGTCGACAAAAGTTTCTGCCAAAACAATGGGGTGACCGTAGACTAAAAACCAGTCTTCGGAGAGTCGTTTGAGATTGAGGCTGAGAACCTTTGAAGCCAAATTACGAACGTGGTGTTCTGGGAGAATCAAGAAACGCGCGTTATTGACAACGTACTTGAGGCGTTTCAACTGAAGCTGTGGATGCCATCCAATCCACTGATCGCGAGCTCTGCACCGAAAGGCCGCGTCGGCCCATACTAACAGGGCCACCCACTGACCCTGTTGTGTGGCGACATAACGCAAGTGTCGACCAACCAGTCCTCGATAGCCAAGATAATGATGTTCATCCATCATCTTTTCCCACTCTGAAATCTCATCGGGACGAATAAGTCGCACCTCAAGACCATCCAAACAGCTGTTTGAATAAAAAAACTGCACCAAAAGGCCCTACCAAAAAAACAAAGCCTTGGCCAGTATTATGTTGCGGTTGAATAATTACGAATGGTTAGATTGGTGCGTTGCGAAGCCGTGATACTGGGATCGTAATCCTTTTCTCAAGCACCCACTCCTCTTAACAACGCTATCTTCCCGCTCACAACGCTTATAACCAGCTAATATCCCTAGTGATTTTATTTCATAATGGGAATAGCCTGCCTCTCAATTGGAGAAAACTCTCAGGTTAAAAGTCGACGAGTGTGGCGGTGTAAAATTTTCACAGAGCAATGGTGTGTAAAATCAACGAGATATCAAAAATTGATTTT
>PEYM01000058.1 GCA_002774365.1 Candidatus Saganbacteria bacterium CG08_land_8_20_14_0_20_45_16
TTTGCGCCTTGCGCAAAGCCCGAATGCCGAGCGGCGAAGCCGCGAGGCAATGCTTCCGTCCGGCTCAAAAAATTCTGAAAGTTCCTGTTGGTGGAGCTGAGGGGAGTCGAACCCCTGTCCAAAAAGGCAGCGCAAAAGTATCTACGAGCGTAGCTTTTGTTAAAAATTTCACCCAGGGCTTAACCTAAAGCACGGTTGTTCCCTGCGCTATCTGATGTAAGTCTTAGCAACCAGCCAAACAGAAAAGACTAGTTGAGCAGCCAAAAAATAACGTCTGACCCTAAACCCTTTGGCAAAGCTTAGGAGACGGCCTGCTTATATTTAAGCAGGAACGTTTGCTAAAGCAGGAGCGGGCTGATAGCCAACCATTTGCAGGAAGGCGTTCAAACCCATCTTTCTCTGTTCAGCAATAAGCGTGTTTACGTCTGCATTTATGACGTTGCTAACATGTGTTTAACGAAGAGAGGTTAGCGTCTTCGGCTCGCAACCCTTGCTACCACAACTTTCTGTCAAAACCCTTACAGCCCCAAAGTCGCTTCGCTCCAATTTCCAATGTCCAATGACAAATGTCAAATGAATGTATAATTATTATATGAAAAGGGACAGATTCGTAGGCTAAAGTGCCTTGATTTCCTCATGCATCATAGTGAGGATGGCTTCGGCTTGGCCCTCTGATAGATTGGCCAAAACCTCGGCAAAGCTTTGCCAGTCTTCAGCCTCTTCCATCAAGTCCTTGTTATCTTTAATCTTTTGCAACTCAATCTCAATCTCATGCTGCAGCTTCTTGCTGGCTTCTTCCATCGCTGCTTGGGGCTCTTCTAGGCCGGTTAAGTTAATGACCTCTTGCAGGATCCGCTCAAACTCTTCGGCATCAATCTCTTTTTTCTTGGCTTCGGTTGCTAGCACGGCTAATCTTACGGCAATGGCTTGAGAGTCAAGCTCTGGTCCGCGGCCAATACTGCTCTTGCCAACAAGCGGGGCGGCCGGCCGCTCGGTCGTATCCTGGGCCTTTTTTTCATCGCTGTTTGCTTCTTTGGGCGGCTGGATATGGGACGATGGGATAGGTTGGGGATTTTGGCCTGGTACTCTGATCATATCAAGTCCATCTCCTTTAAGACCATTTTTGATAAAAGCTTGCCCAGCTTGTCTATTTTTGCCTCATCTTGCGGGCTAAGCGATTGGTGTTTTAAGGCTGACAGTTCGCCTTTGAGCATTTTACCAGCTTCCTGATAAATATCAGCCACTGTATATTTCTTGCCACTATTTTTTATTTCCATCAGCTTGTCCCTTAAAAGCTCTTTCAATTTCTCTTTTAGCTTCTCTTTGTCTAAGTGTATCTCGTTTTTCATATTTTTTCTTGGCCTTGGCTAAGGCTAGCTCTACTTTGGCCCAGTTACCATCAAAAAAAATCTTGAGCGGTACCAGGGTCAATCCTTTTTCGGCTACTTTGCCAATTAATTTCACTAATTCCCTTTTTTTTAAAAGGGCTTTTCTTGGCCGGCTGGGCTCATTTTGGGTTTTGTCAGCAGCAGAATAAGGAGTGATGTGCATTCCGTATATCCAGACTTCTGCGTACTCAACCCGGCCAAAACTATCTTTCAGATTGACCTGCCCGAGTCTTATTGATTTTACTTCCGAGCCTTTTAAGATCAGCCCTGCTTTATAAGTGTCAAGAATATTATAGTCAAAACGAGCTTGGCGATTATCCGCGATCTTTTTATAGTATTGCGCGGCCATATTATAGCAGGTTCGTAAGGCCGTATACCAGGCCTTTTAGTTTCTTAATTTTCCTAACAGCCATAATGACCCCTGGCATAAAAGATTCTCGAGAAATCGAGTCGTGCCTAATGCTTAGTGTTTGCCCAACTCCGCCAAATAAGACCTCCTGGTGAGCGACGAGCCCTGGCAAGCGGACAGAGTGGATCGGGATATCTTTTTTACCCATGAGGGCTGCTGTTTTTATCGCTGTACCTGACGGCTTGTCCAGTTTTTTATCATGATGTAATTCTATGATCTCGACGTTAGGCATATATTTAATCGCTTCTTTGGCAAACCGCATCATGAGTACTGCGCCGATGGCAAAGTTGGGGGCCACTAGACAATTAACCCCATTTTTCTCGCAGAGTTTTTCCAATTCTTTTAAGTTAGCTTCACTTATGCCAGTGGTGCCGATCACGGCGTGGGCTTTGCTGTTTAAAATTGTCTTGGCGTTTTTCATCACAATGTCCGGCCTGGTAAAATCAACCACAACTTCAGCCTGGCTCGCTTTAATTTGAGCGGCTAAATCATCCCCCAGGTCGGTTTGGCCAACTAGTTCAAGGTCGGGTTCTTTAAGGATTGCCTTAACTGTTTCGGCTCCCATTTTCCCTTTTGCGCCGTTAACTAGGACTTTTATTTTTGCCATGGTTATACCCCCGTATGTCCAAACCCGCCAGCCCCGCGATCTGTGCTGGGGAGTTCGGCAACTTCTTCAAATACTATCTGCTCGATCTTATTGATAATCATCTGGGCGATCCGGTCACCGCGCTTGACCACTAAATCTTTTTTGCTGTGGTTCATTAAGATGACTCCAACTTCACCCCGATAGTCAGCATCAACAGTCCCAGGTGAGTTCAGGACTGAAACCCCTTGTTTTAAAGCAAGGCCAGAGCGAGGTCTTACTTGTGCTTCGTAGCCTTCGGGCAAAGCCATGGTTAAGCCAGTGGGGACTAATTTCCAATCACCAGGGGCAATAATCAAATCTTCTTTGACTGCGGCATACAGGTCCATGCCAGCCGAGTGGATGGTTTGATATTGTGGTAGCGGTAAATCTTGACCATGGGGCAGGCGTTTAATTTTGGCTTTTAACATTTGGCCTTATTATAGCAAGATGCTAAGCCTTAGGCAAAATCAATTGCAGCTTAAACTTTTTATTGGCAGCTTTTTCATGTCCCCGATCACCGCCAGGGTGAGATATTCATCTCTAAAAAATTTGTCGGCGATGTGGAGTATATCTTCTTGAGTAACTTTGTCAACTTTGGCAAAAATATCATCAACAGTTGTAACCCGATTGTGATAAAACTCTGACTTGGCCAGCCAGCTCATGCGGGAGCTGGTTGATTCTAGTCCCAAAACCAAGGTCCCTTTGATAAACTCCTTGGCCCGCTCAAGTTCTGCCGCCGTGATCCCGTTCTTTTTTAAACGCCTAAATTCGCTTAAGATCAGATCAACAACTTGGGCCATGTTATCTTTGCTGGTGCCGGCATAAACATAAGCCACGCCAAAATTGCGAAAAGGCGAAGAGGTGGAATAAATCGAGTAGGCTAAGCCGCGCTTTTCTCTAATTTCCTGGAACAAATGTGAGCTCATAGAGCCGCCCAGGATATTGTCCAACACTGCGTAGGTATACCGTTCTCCATCAACTTGAGAGACCCCTTTGACCCCGAGACAGAGGTGCACTTGCTCGGTTTTTTTCTGTCTAAGATTAAGACTGCCTTTGATCTCTGGTAGCTGCAATGGGGGCAGGCTGGTTTGCCCCTGCCAGCGGCCAAAGGCCTGGCTAAGCTGTTTAATAATGTCTGGCGAAGTTGCGCCGGCAATTGAGACGATCGCATTGTTGGGCTGGTACCATTTTTTTTGGAACTCTAAAATGTTGCTGCGCTTAAAGCTGCTGACTGTTTTAGCCAGACCAATGGTTGGCCGGCCAATTGGGTGGCCGCGTAGGATTTTTTCATCAAAAAAATCATGGACCTGCTCGTTAGGCGTGTCCTCATACATTTTTATTTCTTCAAGCACGACCTGCTTTTCCAAGGTCAAAAACTTTTCGTCATAAAGTGAGTTTAACAAAATGTCAGACAGAATATCAATGGCAATGGGGACATGCTGGTCCAGCACCACGCAGTAAAAAACTGTGACCTCCTTGCTGGTAAAGGCATTGATCTTGCCGCCAACCGTGTCCAGGGCGTGGGCAATGTCATAGGCCGAGCGCTTGCTGGTGCCGCGAAAGCTCATGTGCTCAATAAAGTGGGAGAGGCCGCTCTCGGATTTTTCTTCGTTACCCGAGCCTGTGCCGATCAAGATCCCCAAACAGACTGAACGCACGGCTGGGATCTCCTCGCAAATCAGGCGCAGGCCGTTGTCTAAGATTGTTTTACTGGCATTGGGAATGGTTTTATTCATATAGTTTATTTTGTTTAATATATGCCAGAACAGCCCTGGGAATGAGTTTGGCCGCAGACTTGCCCGTCTTGAGTCTTTCCCTGATCTCAGAAGCGGAAATGTTTTCATTTAGCTCCATTAAATAAATCTTATTGATCTGGTCCTTGAGCGGAGGGAACTTGAGCATTCTCCTAAAAGTCCTGGGCTTGGCGCCGGGTCTAGTGCCAACAATAAATTCGCACAACTTAAAGAGTTCCAATGGTTTTTTCCATTCCAGGATCTCATTGATTGAGTCAAGTCCCATAATAAAAAAGAGCTTGACCTTGGGCCCAAATTTTTCCCTAAGCTGATGAAAGGTATCAACCGCAAAAGAGACCCCTTGGCGGTCGATTTCTAGGCGTGAAGCCTTAAATTTTTTGTTTTTCCTAATGGCGAGCTTGACCATGCTAAAGCGGTGTTCTTTATCAATTACCTTGCCCAAAGCTTTGTGGGGTGGGGTACCGGTGGGGATAAAAATAATCTCATCAAGATAAAATTGATGCCAAGCGGCTTTGGCCAGGGCCAAGTGGCCTTGGTGGATTGGGTTAAATGTTCCGCCCATTATGCCGATGCGTTTCATTATTGTCTAATTTGCCCGGAGCCGGCCATCACGTATTTATACGAAGTTAGCTCTGACAGCCCCATGGGCCCGCGCGCGTGGAGCTTTTGCGTGGAGATGCCGATCTCAGCGCCAAAACCAAACTCAAACCCGTCGGTAAACCTGGTCGAAGCGTTCCAGTAAAGCGCGGCCGAGTCGATCTCAGCCTGAAACCTTTGCGCGGCTTTTTTGTCTTTGGTAATAATGGTCTCCGAGTGATGAGTCCCGTATTTGTTGATGTGGACAATGGCCTCATCAACATTGCTGACAACTTTGATAGCTAAGATCAAAGCTAGGAATTCTGTGGCCCAATCTGCTTCGCCGGCTGGTTTGACCTCTTTAATAATGGCCAGTGTTTTGGGACAGCCGCGCAGCTCGACTTTAGCAGCTGTAAGTTCCTTAGCAATCATTGGCAAGAATTTGGCGGCAATAGTCTCATCAACCAAGAGGGTCTCAATTGCATTGCAAACAGAGGGCCGCTGGCATTTGGCATTAATAACGATTTTTGTCGCCATTGTTAGATCAGCGGTTTTCTCAACGTAAGCATGACAATTTCCCTCACCGGTTTCGATGGTAGGGATGCGGGATTTTTGGACCACGGTTTGGATCAGGTCTTTGCCCCCGCGCGGGATAAGGACGTCAATATATTCGTGGGCAGCCATCAGTTCTTCGGCCACCTCTCTTGAGGGGTCTTCAATTAACTGGAGGCTGCCGGTGGGGATCCCCGCGGCATAAGCAGCTTGGGCAATTGTTTTGGCAATGGCTAGGTTGGAGTTAAGGGCGTCAGAGCCGCCGCGCAAAATCACGGCATTGCCTGATTTTAAGCAGAGCGCGGCTGAATCAACGGTCACGTTTGGTCTGGCTTCGTAGATAATGCCGATTACCCCAAGCGGGACCCTGACTTTTTTGATCTTCAAACCATTGGGCCTTTTCCATTCTGCCAAGACCTCATTAATTGGGTCAGCTAAGCCTTGAATAACTTTTAGCCCTTCAACCATGGCCTCGATTCTCTTTTGATTAAGTGCCAGACGGTCTAGCAAGTTGGCCGAGAGTCCTTTTTTTTCGCCAGCTTCAAGGTCTTGGGCATTAGCTTTCATGATAGGCTCGGAGTTTTTAAGCAAGGCGTCTGCCATCTTGACCAAGGCGTTGTTTTTGGTGGAGGTTGAGGTAATGGCTAACTTTTGAGCAGCAGCTTTTGCTAGCTGGCCTTTTTGCCTGACTTCTGAGCTGTTCATGATAGTTGATTATATCACAAGAATTTAGGTGCGAAAGTGAAATCTTGGCCCTTTTTTCGCGATAAAAATATATATGGACTTACTCGGTATAAGACCAGCAACGCGATTAACAGAGTTTCAGCGTTCGCACTTAGCAAGAAATGGGGTGCATGATGATCGCTTTCCTCCAACTGTACTTGGGGAGATAAGTCGTCTTACCATCCCGGCAGTTGAGTTGCGACGCCGGCCACTGACAGTTGGGCTAACTGTTGATTCTAGAAACCCTCATGAAAGGGATGATGCCTTTAGCGTTCAAAAGATCGCTCGCAATTATCTAGTAGCGGTCAGTATTGCTGATGTTACTGCCCTGTTGTGCTGTGATGGGCCGACAGATTTAGAGGCGCGTCGACGGGGGAGTAGTATTTATGCTGGCAGTCTTTATATTCCAATGTTTCCCGAACAGCTGATTGAATTAGCCAGCTTAATTCCTGGGGTTCCTAGATTAACCTGGACAGTAGCCATGACTTTTAATGAAAAAGGGAAGAGGCTGGGCACCCAGGTGCATGAGTCGGTCTTTGTGAATCGTTGGGCCATGGATTTTGAAGAAGCTGGCAGGATTGTGTTAGGGCAAGAGAGTGTGGCAGTGCCATTAATAGCAGAGAGCTTGTATTATGGAAGGGAGTTAGCTCAACTATTGAGAGAAAGAAGAAAACCTTTACTAGAACACGATTCAGGACTCTTGGATAACAGTGGTTTTCACAAGGGCGAAGAGCCATTGACCGAGGAGGGGGTGATCGGTTCATTGATTGTTGAGGAGCTAATGGTGGCGACTAACACAGCCATCGCTGAACTAATGATAGGGAAAAGCCCTCTTTTGTGGAGATGCCATGGTTTAAAAGGGAGGGAGGTGGAACGAGGTCAGATGAAAGTAGAAATTCAAGAGTTATCCGCAAGTAGTGATGAGACAAGATTTCAGGCATTGCTAGAGCAGCGGTTTTCTCCTGCATATTACTCTACTAAGTGTAGGGGGCATCTTGGTTTGGGTTTAGATGAATATACCCATTTTACTTCGCCAATTAGGCGGTATCCAGATTTAGTGGTTCAGCGCTTGCTTAGGGTTTTGCTACGGAAAGGGAGTTTCCGTGGCCACGAGCAGCGAGAAATTAATCAAGTACTTGATCCACTAGCTTATTATCTATCATGGTATCCTCAGCACGCAAAAAGGATTGCTGCTGATGTAGCAGGAATGCCCAGACCATTTGCAGCTATGCTTGAAAACTCTGAAAAGATGACATTTGCCCGTCTCTGCTCTTTAAAATCGAAAGTTTTTGAGCGGCTATTGAAATTGGCGGTCAATTCTAACTTAGCAGGTCTCCCATTGTTTTTACTGGCCTTGAAAAAACGAGGGTTTACCCCGGCATCTCATTTGGCCTTTTTATTCCAAAAATCTTTTGCCGACCAACAGATACAAGATTTTGTCCTCTCTCTCTTTGAGAAATATGAAAGCGAGCATGACTATATTGATCTGCTCAACAATTTAGCAGTTCTTGAGCGTTGGGAAGGATTAACTTATCTTGAGAGAGCGTGGCCCCCGACGCGAGGAATTAGATTGCCAAGATATCGGGGGTGGTTTAGAGCCTCAGTCAAGGGAAAATTTTTGGGGGTAGAACCACGAGGCGCTCCTAGCGGGGCAAGGAAGAGAGTAAAAGAAAAAGCAGCTTTTGCTTTTTTAAAGGCGTATCTTATTGGTGACTTGGTTGAAGCTAATTGGAGATGGGGCTTATAAAGTTAATGATATATTTAGCTGCCTAGCTGGGCCAAAAAGTGGTGCCGACTTTCTTGGTGCCAAAAACGAGCTGATTGATTAACCCCTTTTGTCGACCATTGATGAGGTGCATTTTAATCTTGTTTTGGCGGCAAGTCTTGTAAGCAGCCAGCTTGGTCACCATCCCACCAGTCCCTTGATCAGTCCCGCTCTGGCCGGCAGCCAATCTGATCTCTCTAGTTATTTCTTTGATCTCAGACAAAAGCTTTCCTGCCAGCATGAAACCATTGACATCGGAGAGGATAATCAGGGTGTCAGCTTTGACGAGATTGGCGGTTAAGGCGGCCAGGGTATCATTGTCACCGATCTTAATCTCATCAGTGGCGACTGTATCGTTTTCATTAACAATTGGGACAACTCTTTCTTTGAGCAAAGTGTTTAAAGTGTTGCGAGCATTGGTCCGATGCTCATGGCTATGGATCAGGTCGCTGGTCATCAGGACCTGAGCGGTAATTAAGCCATGGCTTTCAAAGGCTTTTTCATACTGGCGCATCAGCCGAGATTGGCCAACTGCTGCTGCGGCTTGTTTTTCTGGTATGGTTTTAGGCTTGCCCAAGGAGAGCTTTTCTGCGCCACAGACAATTGCGCCAGATGAAACGATGATCACCTTGTCCCCTTTATTTTTGACAGCGGCGATCTCTTTGACGATCCTTCTAAGGCTAGGAAGATCTAACTTGCCAGCAGAAGTGGTGAGGGTAGAACTGCCGATTTTAAAGACAAAAGTTTTGGCCATTTACGCTGGTTGAACGCTAATTCTTTTCCCTGGTTCAAAAATAACAAAGCCGCTGATTTTAGCAAAAATCGTGAAATCTCTGCCCATGCCTGCGTTGTTACCAGGATAAAATTGAGAACCTCTTTGGCGAATAATAATTGAGCCAGCGGAAACCTCTTGCCCGCCAAAGGCTTTTACGCCAAGGTTTTGGCCCTTAGAGTCTCGCCCGTTTTTAGAGGTTTTTCCTGCTTTCTTATGCGCCATTTGTTACTCCCGTGATCTCAAGTTTAATGAACCGCTGCCTGTGGCCAATGGTGCGATGGTAGTTGGTCTTGTTC
Organism: Candidatus Saganbacteria bacterium CG08_land_8_20_14_0_20_45_16; assembly: GCA_002774365.1. Classification (GTDB taxonomy): domain Bacteria; phylum Margulisbacteria; class WOR-1; order O2-12-FULL-45-9; family O2-12-FULL-45-9. The sequence continues at coordinate 8,864 of PEYM01000058.1, forward strand.
TTGTATTTAAAACTAGTTACTTTGTCGTCTTGGCCTGTGCCCAGAACCTTGGCCTCAACCTTGGCGCCCTTAACAAATGGGGTGCCAATGGCCAGTTTTTCACCGTCTGCCACTAATAAGACTTTGTCAAAAGTAACAGTGTCCTTGGCGTCAAGAAGTTCAACCTCAAGCACTTCGCCTGGGGAAACTTTGTATTGTTTGCTGCCGGTTTCAATAATTGCATACATAACTTGAAAATTATACCACATAAGCCTCAAGGATTTCAAGACCCCGAGGCAGGACCTGATTGAGACGCGCTTTAACCTCGTCAGGTTTTATCCAATCAGCAAATTGTAGCGTGGCTTCTTCCCTGGCGGAGCTCTGACCAACTTTTAAGGCCTGGCCCCAGCTTATTTTCATATGCGGGTTAAACCCTTGCGAAAAAGCAATTGGGAGCTCGACCCGTCTAATTGCCCGAAAAAAGACATTCATCAGGTTGCGGTGGGAGATGAATTTGACCTCTTCCCCTTTGGTGTAGATAATTTTAACCTTTTGCATGGTTTTTTTATTCTATCATTAAAAATAGGCGCAAGAAAAGGCCTTTTTATCACGATAATATACTAGATGACCATTAGAAACTGAAAAGTTGCCAGAAAAGTACGCTTTAGATATGATGGGAATGTACAGGAATTCTTTATTTCTGTATTTGAATGATAAAAAACTGACTCCACCGAATATCTAATCTAAAGTCCGCCGAAAAGTTTTGGGGGCGAAGCCCAAGCAGGCGGGCAAAAAGGAAGGGGGTTGGGGGGAAGGAATTTTTGCCCGCTCGTGCTTGCCGTTCCCGTTCCGTTTGAGAAAAGGAAAAGCGGAAGGGGGTGTCATCCCCGTTTTCAAACGATACCAGTTTCATCAACCACAGTAGTACCGCTTAATTAACCTCT
>PEYM01000121.1 GCA_002774365.1 Candidatus Saganbacteria bacterium CG08_land_8_20_14_0_20_45_16
TTCTTGCTAACCAAAACCGGACATTTTCACTTTGCCCAATCCGGACATTATCACGTTGCTGCTACAGGACAAGACTCTTTCTTGACAAGTTTGGCAATAAGTGTTAAGATATTTTTAATTGGAAAAGTGGGAAACGAAAGCCCACTTTTTGCTTTAGTGGAGGTATTTTTTGATGAAAATCGAGCGATTTTCTGAAATGCTTGATGAGATCCAACGGGAGCGTGGCATTCATAAGGAAGCCTTGTTAGAGGCTATTAAGGTTTCTATCCTTTCAGCTGCGAAAAAACGCTTTAAGGAACACGAAGAAAAGCTGCAGGTTGAGATTTCTGATGATGGTGATTTTCGCATTATCTTAAACGAAGAAGACGGGAGTACGAAAGATATCACGCCTAAGGATTTTGGCCGGATGGCAGCACAGACTGCCAAACAAGTCATTATTCAGCGTATCCGAGAAGCAGAAAAAGATGAGGCTTTTGAGGAATATGCTAACAAACAAGGGGAATTGGTTACTGGGGTTGTGCAGCGCCGTGAATATGGGGGATATTTGATCAATTTAGGTCGGCTTGAGACTATTTTAACTGTTACAGAGCAAATCCCTGGTGAATTATTACAGGAAAAAGAGTTGGTCAAGCTTTATGTTGTTGAGACCAAGCGGACGTCCAAAGGCCCAATGGTTATTATTTCTCGGGCCCATCCTAATTTGATCAAAAAGCTTTTTGAGCTTGAGGTCCCGGAAATCAAAGAAGGGATACTTGAGATCAAGACAATTGCCCGTGAACCAGGGAAAAGGACTAAGATCGCAATCCTTTCTCATGACAAGAAAGTAGGGGCGGTTGGGACCTGCGTAGGTCATATGGGAGCAAGGATCCAAAATATTGTTAGAGAGTTGGGGACAGAACGGGTTGATATCATTGAATGGAGCGAGACGCCAGAAACATTTATTACCAATGCCCTGAGCCCAGCCAAACCCACAAAAATCGAGACCAACGCGCAAGAACGGTCAGCTAAAGTCTTTGTCCCTGAAAAAGACCTGTCCTTGGCGATTGGCAAAGAAGGGCAAAATGTTCGCTTGGCAGTTAAGCTGACTGGTTGGAAGATTGACATTGTTTCAGCTGAAGAAAAACAGGGAGTTGTTGATGCTGACGCAGGTAAACTGAAAGTGCATGAACTGGCTAAGCAGCTTGGTTTAAAGAGCAAAGAAATTGTTGATAAATTGACAACTTTAGGCTATGAGGTAAGGGCGGCGAATAGTGTGGTCCCCCCAGAAGCCGTAGCAAAATTAAGGAAATTATAATTTTTTCATGGCAAAAGAAAAAAGTAAAAAGATCATAAAGGTTGGGAGCTTGGCTAAGAAGCTGAAGCTGGCAACCAAAGACCTTTTGATCATGCTCAAAGATCTAGGGGTTGAGGCTAAGACAGCTGCTTCTTCAATTGACGATGAAGTAGCCCAGGTTGTTGAGGACGTAGTTTCTCCTAAAAAAATTATTGCGCCAAAAACCACGGGAAAAAAAGCTGAAAAAGAAGGCCCACCAGTTATTGACCAGGAAAAAACTCTTTTAGCTGAGCTCAAGCAGCCAGCGGCCCCGCGCCAGCCAGAAAAAAGTTCTGCCATCATTATTGAAACTGAAAACATTTCAGTTAAAGAGCTTTCTGAAAAGACCAAGATCAAACCATCTGATTTGATTAAAGAACTAATGAAAAAGGGCTTGCTAGCTACTATCAATCAACGGATAAAAGCTGACGTGGCTAAGGAAATTGTGTCAGGACTAGGGACAGAGATTGTGCTTAAATTAGCTAAGACCGCAGAGACGGAAGCTCCTCGGGTTGACGTTAAAGGCCTGATCTTGCGGCCGCCGGTTGTGACGATTATGGGCCATGTTGATCATGGTAAAACAAAGCTGCTTGATGCTATTCGTAAGACGCGAGTGGCTGAGGGCGAAGCTGGCGGCATTACTCAGCATCTTGGGGCGTACCAGGTTGATGTCCACGGGCAAAAGGTAACATTTCTTGATACGCCTGGTCATGAGGCCTTTACTTCTTTGCGGGCTAGGGGAGCAAAAGTAACAGACATTGCGGTTTTGGTTGTCGCGGCAGATGACGGGGTCAAGCCGCAAACAATTGAAGCCATTGACCATGCTAAGGTTGCTGGGGTCCCGATTATTGTTGCCCTTAATAAAATTGATAAGCCGGGGATAAGCATTGATCGGGTGAAACAGCAATTATCAGAACTTGAGCTGGTAGCGGAGGACTGGGGTGGCAAGACTATTATGGTCCAGACGTCGGCCACTGCAAAGATTGGGATCAATGAATTGCTCGAAATGATCTTGTTAGTGGCTGAAATCCAAGAATTGCGGGCAGATCCCAAAGGGACTCCGATGGGAGTTGTCATTGAGTCAAGAGTGGACAAGGGCCGCGGCCCAGTGGCTGACCTGCTGGTTAAGAACGGGACCTTGAGGGTTGGTGATGTTTTTCATTTGGGCGCAACCTATGGTAAGGTGCGAGCGCTTTTTAATGATAGCGGCGAGCGCTTAAAAGAGGCAGGGCCTTCAACCCCTGTTGAATTGCTGGGCTGTATTGATGTGCCAATATCTGGAGATATGCTGGAGGTTGTTTCTTCTGAAAAAGAAGCCCGCCAAATAGCTGAGCAAAAAGCTGGCCTAAAATTAAAGGCTTCGCGCGCTAAGGTACTCTCACTTGAGGATTTTTCCCAGCATATTAAGGCTGGTAAGGTTAAAAATCTCCAATTAGTGATCAAGGCTGATGTCCAGGGTTCTTTTGACGCCATTGTGAACTCCCTCCAAGATTTAAGCTTGGAGAATATCAGGTTGAATATTATCCATCGTGCGGTTGGTCCGGTTACAGAATCAGACGTTATGTTGGCTATGGCTTCTAATGCAATCATTATTGGTTTTAATGTTGGCTATGAGGGTGGGGCAGAAGCCTTGGCTGACAAAGAAGGGATTGAGATTAGGCGCTATGATATTATTTATAAATTGATTGATGATGTTAAACTGGCCATGGAAGGGTTGCTAGAACCTGAGTATCAGGAGGTTATCCTTGGCCACGCTGAGGTGCGCAATTTATTTAAATTTTCCAAGGTTGGGGTTATTGCCGGCTCTTTTGTCAAAGATGGCAAATTAGTCAGAGGCAGCAAGATTAGGATATTTAGAGATAACAAAGTTGTTTATGAAGGAAAACTGGAGTCGCTTAAGCGTTTTAAGGAAGATGTCAGGAGTGTTGAGCAGAATTTTGAGTGCGGGATCGCGATTACTGGCTATACCAACTTTATCGTGGGGGATCTGGTCGAGGCCTTTGAAATAAGGGAGAAGCCCAGACTAAAATGAGCCGAACTGCTAGGGTAGCTGAGCTGATCAAGGAAGAGGTTAGTCGGATCATCCGTGAGGATGTGTCTGACCCCAGGATTGGGTTTATTAGCCTGACCAGGGTTGAGGTTTCCAAAGATATTGAGAATGCCAACATTTTTGTCAGTATCTTGGCTAGTGAGGAAAAAAAGCAGGATTGTATGGAAGGTCTGTCCTCAGCAACAAACTTTGTCAGGTCCAGGCTAAAAGAGGTCCTCTCGCTGCGTTCTTTTCCTCAAATTAGATTTATCAGGGATGATTCTTTGGCAAAAGGGAGCCATGTCCTTAGTTTGATCTCCAAGCTTTCAAGAGGTAAAAAATGAGCGACGAGTGTAAAAGAATAAAACGGGCTTTTGAAACTGCGGAATCTGCCCTGATTGTTTCGCACCTTGATCCAGATGGTGATTCTATTGGCTCGATGCTGGCCTTGGGTAGGATCTTGTCAAATCTTGGACTGGAAGCTGATTATTATTCTGAGGACGGGGTGCCAAAAGTTTACCGCTTTCTGCCTTGGGCTGATCGGGTGTGCAACCGGGTCGCGCCTGATAAAAGCTATGACCTAGTGATAACTGTTGATGCTTCAGACATCAAAAGATTAGGTAATAAAATTGTTTTGTCAGAGGTTGGCAAACTGATCATTAATATTGACCATCATCCTGATAACACTAATTTTGGCTCGATCAATTGTGTTCATTTAACTTCTTCGACTGCTGAGCTAATCTATAAGCTCGCGAAATATTTTGAATTAAAAATTGACACTGAAATGGCCAAATGTTTGTATGTTGCTTTGATAACAGACACTGGTAATTTCCGCTATGAAAATACTTCCAAAGAGACTTTTTTAATGGCAGCTGAGCTGATCGAGGCAGGGATCAGCACGCATGAGATCTCAACCAAGATCTATGATACCAGGACTGTGCCAATGATCAAATTATTTGCCGCGGCTATGGGGACACTCGAAACCTCAGAAAACCAAAAGGCGGCTTGGGTAACTGTCACGCAAGAGATGCTGCAAAAGTATGCGTGTCGCAGTGAACAACTGGTTGGGCTGGTTGATCATATCCGTTCAATTGCTGGGGTAGAGGTTGCCATGCTTTTCAGAGAGGAAAAGGATGGGGTGGTAAAAGTTAATTTTCGCTCCAAGGATAAGGTTAATGTTTCCGAAATTGCCCAGAAATTTAATGGTGGCGGTCATGTTAAAGCCTCAGGCGCGGTTTTTCATGAACCTATCGAGGCGGTCAAAGCCAAAGTAATTGCCGAAGTTCTGCGCCACCCCTCCTAAATCTTTATGCAAGGGATCATTATTGTTAACAAGCCTAAGGCTTGGACCTCGTTTGATGTTGTCGCTAAAATCCGCAGTTTAACTGGCATCGTAAAAGTCGGTCACTCGGGTACCCTTGATCCCATGGCCACGGGAGTTCTTCCCATCTTCATCGGCCGCTCGGCCACTAAACTCATTGACCAATTTATTGGGGGAGACAAGGGATACTTAGCTGAAATGACGCTGGGAGTGAGGACGGATACTTTGGATGCTACGGGTAAAATCCTCACCCCGTCCAGCCTGCGGCTGGACACCCTTCTCCATGAAATGGAGAGGGGAATAAGAAAATTATTAAAGAAATACACAGGCGAAATTGAGCAAGTGCCGCCAATGTATTCGGCTAAGCAGATTGATGGACAAAGGCTCTACAAATTAGCCAGAAAAGGTATTGAAGTGGAACGCAAGCCGGTCAAAATAACCATTCATAAGTTGGAAGTGATCAATTTTGAGGGTGATAAGGTCATAATAGATGTGGTTTGTTCAAAAGGGACATATATAAGACAACTCGTCTCTGACATAGGTGACGATTTAGGCTGCGGGGCGCACCTGTCAAAACTGGAGAGAACCTATGCCCAGCCATTCCATATTTCACAGGCCATAAACATGGAGACAATCATCACCTTGGCAAAACATGGCAAGTTAGATACAATAATCATCAAACCAGAGGAGATCCTTAATGGACAAAAGCCAAGCCAAACAGAAAATAGCTAGTTTAACCAAGCAGATCAAGCATCATGCTGATCTTTATTACACGAAAGACAAGCCAGTAATTTCAGATCAAGAATATGACCAATTTTTTCGCCAGCTGCAGAAGCTTGAAAAAGAATTTCCAGAACTCTCTGCGGAAGATTCTCCCTCTCAACGCGTAGGCGGAAAACCTCTGAAATTATTTAAAACCATAACCCACAAAACACCACTCCTCTCCTTGGATAACGCCATGAATTTTGAGGAATTAGAAGCATTTGATGAACGAGTGAGGAAAGGCTTAGGATTAGGCGAAGAGAGAGTAGAATATGTAGCAGAACTCAAGATGGACGGCCTGGCAATCTCCCTGCTTTATAAACATGGCAAGTTTGTCCAAGGGGCAACTCGAGGGGACGGCAAAAATGGTGAGGAGATTACCCAAAACCTAAAAACCATCAGGTCAATCCCTTTAACTTTAGCAGAGCCGGTTGACCTGGAAGCGCGTGGAGAAGCTTATCTGCCGCTCAAGGACTTTGCCGCTTTAAATGAGGAGAGGGAAACGGCGGGCGAGCCACGTTTTGCCAACCCCAGGAACGCGGCTGCCGGGTCGCTCCGCCAGCTTGATCCAAAGATTACTGCCAGCCGACCCCTTGATATCTTTATTTATTTTGGACTCGGACCGGATATGAAAAAACACTCGGATGTATTAGATTATCTCGCGCAGCTGGGCTTTAAGACCAACCCCAACACAGAAATTTGCTCTGGCCTTAGTGAAGTCAAGAACTTTGTAGAGAAATGGGAAGAAAAAAGGGACAAGCTGCCTTATGAAATAGACGGGATTGTGGTTAAGGTTAATAGCTTCCCTGACCAGAAAAAACTAGGTTTTACCGCCAGGGCCCCGCGCTGGGCGATTGCCTATAAATTCGCCCCCAGGCAGGCTGAAACTATAATTGAAAAGATCGATCTTCAAGTTGGCCGCACTGGTGCGATTACTCCGGTAGCTAAACTTAGCCCGGTAAAAGTCGGTGGAGTAACTGTTAAACGAGCCACCCTGCATAATGAGGATGAGGTCAAGCGCAAAGAGATAAAAATTGGCGATTACGTTAAAATCCAGCGGGCAGGGGATGTTATCCCAGAGGTTGTCAGTGTTATTAAAGCCAAACGCACGGGGGATGAAAAAGAGTTTCAGATGCCTAAACATTGTCCAGTTTGCAACAGTGAACTTTACCGACCAGAGGGGGAAGCAATTACTCGTTGTATTAACGCGGCTTGTCCAGCTCAAGTTAAAGAGAGGATCCGCCATTTTTGCACCAGGGAGGCCATGGATATTGAGCATGTCGGCCCGGCAGTGGTTGACCAATTGGTTGAGCATAAATTAGTCAAAGATGTTGCTGACTTATACGGCTTAACCACCAAGGAGCTGGAAAGCTTAGCAAGGTTTGCGGAAAAATCCGCGCGGAATGTCATAGATTCAATTCAAAATAGCAAAGATCGACCATCTGATAGATTACTTTATGCCTTGGGAATTAGAATGGTGGGGAGGATTGTCGCAAGTTTAATCGCCCAGCATTATGACAGTTTAGAAGATCTTTTTGATATTAAGGCAGGAGAGCTTGAGAAGATTCATGGGATAGGGGATAAAGTTGCCTCTTCAGTTGAGCGCTTTTTTGCCCAAAAAGAGAACCATAAGTTAATTGAAAGGTTAAAAAAAGACGGCGTAAGAATTACGGACCAGAAGGCTAAAGGTCCACAGCCGCTTAAAAATAAAACATTTGTTTTTACTGGCGGGTTGGCAATGATGGCCAGGCCAGAGGCAGAAGAGCTTGTCAGAAGCCTTGGTGGCCATCCCTCATCATCAGTTTCCAAGCAGACTGATTATTTGGTGGCAGGAACTGAACCAGGAACAAAGTATGAAAAGGCCAAGAAATTAGGGGTTAAAATCATTTCTGAAAAAGAATTTGACAGCCTAATTAAGAAAGCGTAATATATAAACCCCTGTTGGGTGGCTGGCAGTGGTGGGGACAAGGGAGGTGAAATAAAAATGCCAAGGAAAAAAGAAGATAAAATAGATCAGATTTTACAAAAGCTTGGAAATCATGATAAACGTTTTGATAATCATGATAAAAAGTTTGAGCAAATATTTGGAATATTAAATATTCATACTGACTTATTAAATAAACATGCTGATATCCTTAAGGCTCATACTAATAAGCTTTTTGAGCATGACGATAAATTTGAAAAAATGAATGACAAGATCGATCTAAAATTTGATCAGGTACTAACTGGTTTAGATAAGGTAATGAGCGAGCTGGAAAAGGCTAGAGAAGATCGGCAATTTGCTCAAGATAAAGATAGAAAACAAGATGAGCGTCTTGATAAGCTTGAGTTAGTAGTCGGAATCAATCACGCTTAGCTTAAGAAATCAGTCAGCAGCTTGGCAGTTGCGGGGGTGAGGCCATCGGTATTGATTTTGCCTGTTTTATTAAACTCAATCATCCTTCTGCGATGGTCTTTCCCTAAAACTTTGCCAAGTTGCACCCCAAATTGGTCAAAACTGTTAATATTCCAAACAAATCCTTTAGCTGCTGCGCGATGTTCGGTCCAGGCCAGAAGAAGTCCAGCTGTAAATGGGGTTAATTCTTTGAGCAAGAGAGAGCTGGAAGGGCGGTTCCCTGGAAAATTCTTAGCCAAATCTTTGTCTTGGTGGCCAAACGCCAGCGCATCTGGTTGGGCCAAAAAGTTGGTCATTAATTCTTCATGATGAGAAATCTCATTGCCAGGAACATTTTTAAGCTCATATTGAGGCTTAATAAAGCCGATAAAGTCAGCTGGAATAATTTGCGTTCCCTGGTGAAGGAGCTGATAAAAAGAGTGCTGGCCATTGGTCCCAGCTTCCCCCAAAACAACCTCGCCAGTTTGAAAATCAACAGGTTTTCCGTCGCTATCAACTAGTTTTCCATTGCTCTCCATCTCAACCTGCTGGGTATGAGCCGGCAGTTTTGATAAGCCTTGGGAGTAGGGGAGCAAGGCGCGGGTTTTTAACCCAAGAAAGTTAATGTTCCAAATATCAATTAAAGCCGATAAAACAGGAATATTCTTTTCAAAAGGCTCGTTCCTAAAGTGCTCATCAAGCCAGTTAGCTCCGTCTAGAATTTTCTGAAAGTTATCAAAGCCTAAATAAAGGGATAAAGGCACAGCTCCAACCGCAGAGGTAGCGGAAAACCGACCGCCAACCCAATCCCAAAAACCAAACATGTTTTCAGGGTCAATGCCAAACGATTGAACTTCTTCTCTGGCTGTTGAAACCGCGATAAAGTGCTTTTTTACCGCTTCGGGGTGGTTATTGAGTCCCTTGATCATCCAAGCCTTAGCTGTATTGGCATTTTGCATAGTCTCTGCCGTAGTAAAAGTCTTAGAAATAACAATAACCAGGGTTTCTTGAGGGTCAAGATCAGCTGTTTTTTCTACAAAATCAGTACCGTCAACATTAGCAACAAATCTAAGGGTTACGCCTCGTTTAGAGAATGGTCGTAGTGCAGTAGCCAGGTAGTCCGGGCCAAGATATGAACCGCCGATGCCAATGGCAACAATATTCTTAAGTTTCTTACCTGTGGCGCCAATCAAATCTTTCTTAGAAAACGCTTCTATCCTGGCTAAAACAGCCTGGACCTCTTTATTTTGTCCAGAACGCAGAGCAACGTGAAGAACCGAGCGATTTTCAGTCTTGTTAATCTTTTCACCAGCAAACATATTGGCAATTTTTTCTTTGAGCTTTTGTTCGTTGGCTAATTGAATCAAGAGCTTAATTGTTTCAGGCGTAACCAGCTGGCGGGAAAAATCAAAGTAAACTTGGTCGGTTGTGACTGATAGCTCTTTATAGCGATTAGGGCTGTCTTGAAAAAGTTGGGTTAAAGTGATTGTCTTGATTTGCTCTACGTGCTTTTTTAAAGCCTGATTATTCATGATAATTCATTTTAGCATGAAACAGACCATTTTTTTTGCACTCGAGCAATTTCTTCATCCATGACTCGTTTTATTTCCGGGGTCTCTCTTGCCCTTCGCCATTCTACTCGCTCTGGAGCACCTAAGGCGACGGCAAAGAGTGGACTGGACTGATTTGTCTAGACAGCATTTTGGAGTACGAGTTTCCGATTTTGCTGTTTAGTTTCTCTCACCTCCTTGTTTACTTCATAA
>PEYM01000061.1 GCA_002774365.1 Candidatus Saganbacteria bacterium CG08_land_8_20_14_0_20_45_16
TGGAAAAACTCTGTTCCACTTTAAATTGTTCCGTTGGAGACCTTCTGGAATATACCCCTAAGAAGAAAAAATAACACCAGAGTCAATAGGATGTAAGAAAAAGCAATAATCTCCACCCGTCGATTCATACTCTCTTCCCCGCCTTCAAAAAATCCTGCACACGATGTGGGGATATAGCCCACCCAGAAAACCGCCAATGGTGGTTGACCCGAACCAACAAAAGGTCTCAGGTACATGAAAATGGTGAGGGGTTTACACAGCAGGAGGCAAAAAAATGCTTGCCCCGAGAAGCCTGTTGAATACTCTTTTTGTCGTCGATAATTCTTTTGTCATGTTTTTGACTTTACCTCTCTAAATTCAATTGGTCCGGTTTTGGGGGGAAGATTATTTATAAAGCAAAAAGAAGACCCCTACGGCAATCAGAATTATGCCGGAATAATTAAACAAAGAAAGTTTCTCTCCAGGCATAAAGTAAGACATCAGTGCGACAAAAACATAGGTCAAAGCAGTTAAGGGGAAAATCAAACCCAACTTAAACCAGGAAAGAATATAGAGCCAGAGGAAAAAGGAAGAAACCATAAGCACAATGCTTCCCATGATAAGGGGATTTTTAAGAACCTGAAAAGTTATTAAGAAAACATCTCTAGAGGTAGCGATCTTAAGCCCTCCGATTTGGGAAACGCCGAACTTTAATAGTATCTGGCTAAAAGCCATGACTAAAGTATAAAAAAGAATCCAAAATATAAAATTTCTCATTTCAATCAATAGCAGCAAACCTCTCGGTCTTTTCCCAGAGGTTAGGAGCGCGGATCAAATCCAGCCAGATGACTCTTCCAAAGGTAAGCAGCCAGAGCTGAAAATAAAAGTATAAAATTAAGCTCCCCAGAATATTTTTCAAATTAACTTCCCGGGTGTAGACCAAACAAGCCAGGAGCTGCAGAAAAAGAAGTACATAGAACAAAAACCATAAAGCAAAACCTATTCCCATTCCTCCAAAAACAAAAATTTCAAGAATTCCCAGAATAAAAAGAATGTCTGATAATAGAAGGGCAATCAGAGGAGCATAAAATTCAATCAGCTTAAAAAGAATAATAAAGTTTATAAATTTAAATCTTTTTTGCCGCAGGATGCTTTTCAGCTTCCCCAAGTACTTAAGAAAAACGTGATTGCCGCCTCTGCTCCACCTGGTTCTTTGAGCCAGCCAAATTCGAAGCTTTTCAGGAACTTCTTCGCAAGATAAGGCAGAGTGAACATATTCAATTTTATAACCATGGGAATGAAGTCTAACGGATAGCTCGAAATCTTCAGTCAAAGCATTGTCGTCCCAGCCGCCCAATTCCTCTAGGACAGACTTTCTAATTGCCACATTGGTTCCCGGAGAAAAGAGAAACTTATGCCCTTCTTTCGGAGGTGCGGCTTCGGTTAAAAGCTGCTGAGAAAGCGATTCTAGATATGCCAGGCGAGCAAAGAAACTATGGGTGTTTACCGCTTTGCGCATCCCGAAGGTCATAGCGACTTCAGGATGGGCAAGAAGGTAGGAAACAAGATATTTAACGGCCATCTTGTCTACTAAACTGTCGGCATCGTATACTACTATGATTTCTCCGGCAGCATACCTTAAACCAAAATTTAAAGCGCGCGGCTTGCCATGGTGCTCGAAATCATTGATAGCATCGATAACTTTAATCGTTCGCTTGTTCTGGGCGGCCAAACTTCGAGCAATTTCGGCAGTCCGGTCTTTTGAGCCGGGGTTTATTACCAGGATTTCGAATCTATCATCCGGGTAGTTTAGCTCCAGAATGGTTTTCAGGGTTTTCCCTATTACTTTTTCTTCATTGTAGGCCGGAGTCATAACCGTAACCCTGGACAATTTTTCATCTGGGATAATTTCAATTTCAGACGGTTTCTTTCTATATGCAAAAAGAAAAACTATCTGCAGAAGGCGCAGAAACATAACCAGAGAGGTTATAACCGCACAGATTATGATAAACGTTAAAATAAGGCTCATCTTAATCTTTCTTTATCCAGAGGATAACCGTTGTTACCCCGATTATGATTCCTATAATTAGGTTATTCCACAAGTTAAAGGTCCCCTCCCAATGCGCAATAGTAAAGGCTGATACAATCAGCCAGGCTGCGCAGGCCGCGTAAATCCAGGATATCCACATACTAAACCTCCTTCTCCCATACTTTTCTTTTCAAGATAACAAAAGCTGAGATTATCATTAAAATTGACACAAGAACCGGAGCAATGACCGGTCCCTTCCAGGGAACCGGGATCAAAAACAGGACATCTTCAGTAAAAAGAGAAGGCGGCCAGCGAAGGATAATATATAGAGAGATATAGTAAACAATGTCCCAGACCCCAAAGGCAAGTAAAAAATTAGCAAATCTTTCCCATAAGTTCTTACCAGTTAAAACCGCAAAAGCAATAAGCATTATAATGGTTGCCGCTTCGCGAAATTGCTCAACAATATAAAGTGGTTCTTTCGTAAGCTTTTCGGCAACTTGTTGGATCGGTTCTGTAATGTAAGGAAGCTTCTGCATAATTGCCCGAAGATATACCACCACCGTCGCCTCAAAAAAACCCATAGCCACTGCAAAACAAACAATTAGAAGCACCTTATAAATTGTTTCCTTTTTATTCATTAAAACCCTTTGACGATAGTTACTATCCCGGGCCATGAGATGCCCTCCTTTTTAGAGAATATTTGTTCCCACAGCTTTATTTATCTTTGCCTTAGCCAGCTCAACATCATACTTGGCGCTCCAGAGGTTGGTTTGCGCCTTATGAAGCGCAGCTTCAGCATCCAAGACTGATAAGCTAGTATCTATATGGGTGGCGAAATTAACTTCGGCATAATGCAAAGACCGCTTTGCCAGATTTTCGGCAACTTCCGCGGCGGCAACTCTCTCGCTCGCGCTCTCTAAATCAAGATGGGCTGAATTCACTTCAAGCGCCACGCCATCTTTTATCAATTGCTCTTGCGCTTTGAGCGCTTCAAGGTTAGCGTGCGCCTCAAGTACCTTGTTAGGCGTTTCGAATCCATCAAAAAGATTCCAGGAACCTGCAACCATTAATCTCCAGGAATCCAGGTCATACTTTGTACCCGCGGCGGGATAATCAGTTATAGTTTTACCGGTTGAGCCCATAAAAGCCAGATTTGGAAAGTAACCGCTATAAGCCAAACCGACGCTGTCTTCTCCGATTTTTTTACCTAGTTTGAAAGCTTTCCATTCGGGGCGAAAACTATAGGCCGTTGAAAGAAGATAATCAGAATCAACTCCCTTTTCTTCGGCTGTCAAGATTTCGGGAGATAAGCTAACATCCTCTGAAAGATTTTTCCCTAAAAGACTGTTAAAAGCAGCCTTTGCCAGCTTCAAACCATTTCTGGCTTGAATTTCTGCTTGTTTCAGATTGGCCAGCTCAGTTTCAACCCGCAATACATCTGCCTTTGTCACAACACCAGCTTTATGAAACATCTCAACCTGTTTTAGATGCTTCTTAAGGGTGTCCATCCCTTCTTTGGTCAAAGCTACCATTTTCTCTGCCTTCAGGACATTATAATAAGCAGAGGTGACATTATATGTAACTTCATTTTGCGCCTTGCGAAAATCCTCATTGGCTATATGATAACCGGCGTTAGCCATGCGTAAAGATCGAAAAATCTTGCCTCCGGTAAATAAGGGCTGCTTTAGAGAGAACGCATAACTAGTAGAATCAGCTGCTTCATCGGGATAAAGACTTAGCCCTTCCATGGTTGGCATGCCTGGAATAGAAAAATCGATAGTGGGAGATTCCTGATAAATTTTACCAAAAGCTCCCTCCAAGCTGATATGCGGGATAATTGACGATCTGGCCTGCCCCAACTTCCCAGTTGCAGCCTTAACTTTATGCTGTGCTGCAACTATCTGGGGATTTTTGGCTAAAGCAATCTCTATACTCTCACTTAAAGTCAATGCCGAAGCAGCACTAAAAGCAAAAATAAAAAAGCAAAAATAAAAAATCCCGATTGCCGTAATATATTTAATGATTCGGGATCCCGATCGGAACATCGGGACACAAATTAAAAATGAAAATAACCTCATGCGACCTCCTCCGGCGAAAAGACAAAAGCTTTTATCCCCTCTTTGGCATATTCAGCCTTTAGGTTTTTTACTTCTTTTAATATCTTGTCCTTTAGGCTCACATCCGCTGCGATCAGCAACCCGTGATTGGTACCCGGCCAAATCTGAGTGTCGAGGTGGGGATCGGAATGTCCCCCTTTGCCATGAATATCCGGAAATTTCGTGTAGTTCGAAACTCCAGTTTTAGCCAGGCATTCCATAACTTCATCTTCGATCGCCGCGTTAAATACTATGAATACTATTTTCATTTCATAATCCTCCCAAAGAATAATCTCCCCTTTATTCGTTCCCCAACTATAGAATAAATAAGCGGGACAAATACCAAAGTAACCACAGTTGAAAGGGTCAGCCCGCCGATAAGGGCAATGCCTAGGGGGCTCCAGATTTCCGATCCTTCGCCGCGGCTCAAAGCCAGAGGAAACAGGCCAAAGATAGTGGTCAACGTGGTCATAAGAATGGGACGCAGCCTGGTTCTACCGGCAGTCAAGATGGCTTCCCCAAGCTCAATTCCCCGCGCGCGGAGAATGTTCGTATAATCTACTAAAACGATAGCGTTGTTTACTACGACGCCGACTACCATTATCATTCCGATAAAGGGCATTACGCCAAAGGCGTTCCCGGTTAAAAACATAGCCCAGATAACCCCAACCAGAGCAAAAGGGATAGAAAAAATAATAATAAAGGGATCAAGCAGGGACTCAAATTGGGCCGCCATGACCAGATACACCAGAAGGATCCCCAGGAAAAGCGCCAGGCGAAGACTATTAAAAGTTTCCGACATTTGTTCGGCAGAACCGGATATTTTGACTGAAATATCCGAAGGGATCGCCATGCCGTCTATCTCTTTCTGAATATCAGAAATAACATCGCCCAGGGCTCTTCCGTAAAGACTGCCTTCAACCATCACTACCCGCTCCTGGTTTTTCCTTTGAATGGACAGCGGGCCTTTTTCTTTTTCGATCTCCGCGATGTTTGCCAGCGAAATATTCTTGCCGGTACGGCTGGTAATAAAGACATTATTCAAATCTTGCAGGGTTTGCCGGTTTTCTTCCTTTAACCGGACAAAAACATCGTACTCTTCACCGGCTTCACGATATTTTGTGACCGCGTTTCCGTAAAGATTATTGCGCAGGGTCAGGCCGATCTCGGCCATGGTCAAACCCAGGGCCGAAGCCTTGGCGCGATCGACCTTGACCCGGAATTCGGGATTGCCTTTCTCGCGAGAAATGCCCGGAGCGACTATCCCGGGGATTTTTGATATCCTTTCCTTGAGTCCTTGCGCCAAATCATCCGTTTTTTCTATATCGTGTCCGTAGATATCAATAGAAATCGGCTTGCCCATGCCCATAAACTGTCCCATGGCCTCGGTCCCCATGAAGTCAACTGCATTGACCCCTGGTATTTGTAAAACCTTTTGGCTGAGGAGTCGTTGAATCTCCTTGGGGGTTCTTTTTCTCTCTTGTTTAGGAACCAGGCGTCCCATGACCCTGCCGTAATTGGCGCCGGACTTCATCCCCAACCCCGCCCCCATACCGCCCATTTCACTGGCGCCCGCTCTGATCAGCATGAACTTCGTTTCCGGCGCATTTTCTTTGACAATCTTTTCAACCTTTTCCATGACGTTTGCGGTTTCTTCCCATCTTGTTCCCACCGGCATTTCCACGGTTCCGGAAAGCGACCCCTGGTCCATATCCGGGATAAACTCTGTGCCAACAACAAAGAATAAGGAAAGACTTAAAACAAAAAGCAAGCCCGCGAAAGCTACTGCCCGTTTTCTGTTTCCAAGCGCCCAACCGAGAAGTCTTCGATAGTCATTATCCAGCGCGTCGAACCATTTTTCAGTCCGATCGTGGAAACGCTCCATAAAACCGGTAAGGTGTTCGCCTTTTTTCTTGACTTCCATGATCCTGGAAGCGAGCATCGGAGTAAGCGTCAAGGCCGTAAACAATGAAGCGGCTAAAACTATCGAGATGGCGTAAGCCAGCTGTTTGAAAAGGACCGCGTGAAAACCGGGCACCATGATAATGGGAACAAAAACGATTAAAGTGGTTACGGTTGAAGCGATAATTGCGCTCGCAACTTCACCCGCGCCAAAGATCGAGGCCTCTTTGGGCGATTCCCCTTTTTCATCGCGATGGCGATAAATGTTCTCAAGAACCACAATGGCATTATCCACCACCATCCCGATGGCAATAACCAGAGAAGAAAGCGAAAGCATATTAAGAGTTGAACCGGAAAAATAAAGATAGATAAAGGCCGCGATCAAAGAAAAGGGGATCGTCAGGGCGATAATTAATGAGCCGCGCAAATTGCGCAGGAAAAAGATAACTGTCAGCACAACAAATAAAAAGGCCCAGAAGAGAGTCGAAGTCAAATTGGAAATAGAACGCATGATAAATTCAGAGCCGTCCAGAATAGTGGCGATTTTCACGTCCGCGGGAAGAGTCTTTTCGATCTTTTCCATCTCTGCCATAGCGGCCTTAACCACATCAACCGTATTGGCCCCGGACTGCTTTTGCACCATAAGCATGAGCCCCGGATAACCTTCGATCCTGGTCACGCCTTCATTTTCTTTGAAAGAATCTGAAATCTCAGCAATATCTTTTAAATAGACGGTTTTGCCCTGGAAATTGCCGATAGCCGTATTTGAAATCTGATCTATACTTGTATATTCTCCGGGAACCCTGATGGCATAATCCATGCGCCCCAGTTTCAGGCCGCCGACCGGAAGGGTCAGATTGGAAGCCTGAAGCATAGCTATGACCTGATTTATGGGCAGGTGATAGGCTTCCAGGCGGTTGCGATCCACATCAATATTTATCTGCCGCTGGAGCCCGCCCAGGGACATGATGGTCCCGACGCCTTTAATGCGTTTTAAGGGATCGGCTATTTTTTTATCTGAAAGCTGACGCAGCTCAGGATAGGATCGATCAGCGCTGATGCCAAAAACCAGGACCGGCATAAGCGAGAGATCGAATTTTAAAATAATTGTGGTGCCAACATCTTCGGGGAGCCTCATTTTGATCAAATCGAGCTTTTCCCGCACATCCGCCGCAGCCGCGTCCAGGTTCGTTCCCCATTTGAAACTGATAGTGACCGAGGATACATTCTCACTGCTGGTTGAAATAATTCTGTCAACATTAGGCACCGTGGCCACCGCGCTCTCGATATACTTGGTAACGGTGGTCTCTATGTCTTCAGCGCTGGCGCCCGGGTAGGGGGTCAAAATGCTCATAGTGGGCAGGGAAATATCCGGCAAAAGATCCAAAGGCAGATTGCTTAAGCTGAAAACACCAATGATCAGCAGAACCAGAAAGGTTGCGATAGTTAACAGCGGCCGATTGACAAAATACTTGGTCATTTATTCAACCTCGACTTTAACTTTAGATCCTTCTTCAACCACTCTTTGGCCAACCACAATTACCTGATCGGAAGAACTCAATCCTGCAATTATCTCGATCGTATTGTTTTCCTGAATGCCGGTTTTGACCGGCTTTTTGACGGCTTTACCGGCTTCAACCACAAAGACGTATTTTTCGGTGTCTCCCAGAACCGCATCCGCTGGAATAAGCAGGGCAGTTGTTTTCTTTTTTAGGATTAAATCAACCTTACAAAACATCCCGGGTTTGACCTGGTATCCGGGATTTGCAACCAGGATTTCAACCTGAGTGGTGCGGCTCAGAGGATCAACTACCGGGCGGATATTTATTACTTTTCCGATAAATACCCTGTCCGGATAAGCATCCAGTCTTATTTCAGCCCTCATGCCGCGGTACAGGGCCGAATAATACTTTTCTGAAACATCTGCCAGGACTTTTACATTATCTATTTTGTAAATGGTGAAGACCGGAGGGACAACTCCCATCTGGCTGGTAACCTGCTCTCCCAGCTTTATAAGTTGCATTCCAACAACGCCGGAGACCGGAGCGAAAGTAACCATATCTTCGTATAGCTCATCATCTGGAGATATGCCTGCCACATAAGATAAAAGCTTATCCCCTTTTGCCACTTCATCCCCTTCTTTAACATAAATTTCTTCCACACGCCCCATGGTTTTGGGTCTGACCATGACCTCGGTCTCGCCCTTGATATCTCCGGTCAAAGTAAGCTTTTCGGAAATTTCGCCGCTCTTCGGAGTAGCCACTACCACCGAGATAACTCTCTCTTTTTCCTCAACCTTTCTAGGAATCGTCATCCACGCAACCAATCTATAAATTACAAAGGCCATAATTAAGACACCGATTATCCAAAAAATCTGTTTCCTATTCATGATATTTATTATTCCTCCCTTTTAGTTCCGCAATCCCGCGCACTACAAGCATTACAGCTAAATCACTCCCCAAAAGACCCAAAAGCTAAACAAAAAATATATAAGCTAATCTAATAAAAATTTTGCAGCTTCGTCCAGAAACTCTGCCAGCATTTTCAATCTTTTTGAATCCATATCCTGCAAATAAGTTTCATATTTTTTGGCCTGCCCAAGTATCTTCGCGATCTTGGACTTGGCTGCCAAGCCTGACAAAGAGAGCCCTACTGTTAAACCGGCTAAAGTTATCAACCTTCCGCTCATCCTGGGCGTTGCTTCAAGAACGGTCCGTACTGGAATGCCGCCCTTTAATTTGTCTTTAAACCCATTAATTACCAGGAGCAGCGCGGTGGTCATATCCGTGCAATATAAAAGCGGATTTTCCTGGGCAGCAATTTTCTTGAGAAGTTCATTTAAGAGTTTTTCGTGTTCTGTTCCTTTGAGCTTAGATAAATTTTCCAGGATGGCTTCTTTGGCCTTTTGCCATTCTTTTTCTTCAGGGACCCCGCCTGCCAATTCTTTGATCAAAGACTCGCCCTTTGAGGTTGGATAAAAAACAACCGATGACCGGCCTCCTCCCTTACCCATCTCTGGCACATTATAATCAGAAGTTAGCAGACCTTTTTCTTCTAATAATTTCATCATGTCATAAGCGGACCATTTACTGATCCCAAGCTTTTCGGCAATGGTGGTGTAATGAATGGACTTGCCTGCCATCTGATATAAGTCAATCGTTTTGCTTAAAAATTCTCTTTGGCGTGGTGTAATATGCATATTTTCTATTTCCCCAAAAGACCCAAGAACTATTGTAATCTAGTTGCCTTTATTCGTCAAGTGTTTTCTAACTTTTTCCTAGATACCCTCACTAGCAGTTCCGGGGAAATGAAAATTAAAACCCAAGTGCGCCGTGTAGCAGCACAGTAAGAAGTAAAGCAGAAAACTATTCTTTCCGGTGCACCGCGAGACGCGTCGAGCGTGAACCGGAAATGATTATTTTTTCTTCTTAGGGGTATATTCCAGAAGGTCTCCAACGGAACAATTTAAAGTGGAACAGAGTTTTTCCAGCGTCTCAAATTTA
>PEYM01000134.1 GCA_002774365.1 Candidatus Saganbacteria bacterium CG08_land_8_20_14_0_20_45_16
GTAAGGGCTGGCAACTCGCGCTATCTGGGTAATCGCTACACCTTAAGTTACGAGGAGATAGATCCAGCCACTCAACAGCGAGTGACTCGGACCACCTCCTTATCAGGCCGAGAAATTTTAGAGATCCTTTACAATCGTTTTGGCATGAGCTCTGGCCGCCCACTCATTGGCCAGGCAGTTGACAACCAAATCATAGAAATCTTTATGAGAAATGTAAATCCAATGGATCTGCAATTAATGGTCAAACGGGCTGGCCGCGGTGTTATCCTGGGAGGCAATGAGGTTAGAAGCGTGGTTCTTGGCCGCTTTAGAAGAGGGGGTCATCTTTATGTTGACCTGGCCTTAAATGAGCGCTGGTTTGTCAGGCAAGGAAATTTTCAGCGGGCCCAAAGGTTTTCCGCCTGGGCCAATGAACTCTTTGGCCGTTTCAGATTTTCTAACCCGGCTTATCGCGGCTGGCGTGATGTCTTTTTTGAATTGCGTCGGCCAGAGCTGGCCGCCAGGGTCAGGCGCTATGCCTCAAGCCATGGTGTTAACATGGCTGAGGCCAGGGTTGCCTTGGCCAGACAAATTTACATAGAATACACCACCCAGCGTACTGCTAGTTTCATGAATACTATGGACCAAATTCTCAATGATCCAGAAAGGCTTGAAACCCTAAGAGCAAGAGAGAGTCAGGCTAGGAGCCCACGAGAAGCAAGAAGGATAAGAGCAGAACGCGTTAGGTTTGAAAGATTACGCGCGGAGTTTAACCAAACCAGGACCTTGCGCCGCGGTTTGTTCTTTGGCCGGGATTTTCAGTGGCTGATTAACCGCAATCGAGCAGCTTTTAACACTGCGCTTGATACTTTTGAAAATGAATTTTTTGAGACTACTGAACACCCGGCCAGACCAACAGCCAATAGTCCCAGGGCCGAAAGAGCTGCTGAAGAAACTGAAACAGAAAGGCCAGCCGAAGAAAGGGAAACAGAAAGACCACCTGAAAAAAACAGGTCTAGACTGGAAAGACAAATTAATGGGGTCTTAGAACGAGAAGCAATAGCTTTTGACGTTAGGGAAGCGGGGCCGGCAGTGCCGCGTTTTGATCGGGCGCAAAATAACCGACAAAGGCTTTATGAGAGAGCGGCTGGGGATTTGCGCGTTATTGGTCTGCCTGATGGGAGCGGCAGCATCACCACCGATGGCAGAACGCGACCAGCTTATACCGCTGAAGAAGCCAGGGCTCTAATTAATTATGTCCGAGAGCTAAACACTACAGAAAATTACCGAGCAGGCCGAGCAGTTGTTATTGTTCGTCATGGTGCTGACTTTAGTCATTACACAATTGACTTACCTGAAGGGGCTGAGATTGAACGAACAATAGAAGGTCATTTCCGTATCTATGATTCTCAGACAGGGGAAAGCATCCGCCGATACCGGTTGGCTAATGACACCAGCCTAGTTGAGATCAACTTAAATTTTTCAGAAGCAAATTTAAGATCACGGCTTGGCAACAATGAAACCGCCATTAGGCGCATCTTGGCAGCCCGGACCCAAAGCCAAAGTATGACTGACCGTTTTATGGTGGAACAAGCCAGACAGATCGGCGAAAGTGTTGGCCTAAGCCCAGAACGGCTGGCTGCCCTCTCCACTCAAGCTGATGTTGAAGCTTTGCTTCAAGAAGGGGCAGCTCGCCTTGGTGAAAATTTTGCTAACCGCTTTGCCCGCTGGTCGCGCACAGCCGAAGGCCAGCGAGTATTGAACACGCCAGAAGGCGAAGCGTTTTTAGATATGCTGGCCAGCCCTGAACTCTCATCCAGTCGGGCCACCCTCCAAACAGGGATGAATTTTTTGGGCGGTCTAGTTGCCCTAATTGGCTTAGAACACTTAATGGATATCGTGGGAGTTGAAGACGCTCGGGTCAGGTTCACCTTGTTAATCTTTGGTGTCCATTTTTCTAATGTTGGTCTTGGCGCAGCCTCAAGGCTAATAGTTGATCCACGCGCCAGCAGAAACTTAGCCGAAGATCTAGCACGGTTGCGCGCTAACACAGCAGAATTTGCCAGTGCTCGCGGTCTGGGCAGCGGCTCAACTAGCAGGGTTATTGGCCGCTGGCTAGGCCGAGAGATCGGCCGCGCCTTTATTGGCGCTTTTGCCGCCCGGGCCCAAACCGGCGCGTATCAAGGCTTAATGGCTGCCTTAGGCGTCCCCCGAAGCCATTGGTTGCGCGGCGAAAGAATGAGCTTAGCCGTCTTACTCGCCCCCCAAGGAGCCAGCTTAACATTGCGCCTTTTGGCCCCCAATCTCTACCGAAGCTTGGCCGCTCGGCTCGCTGGTCGAACCTTGGCCGGAAGAACACTCGCCCTGCTCAACTGGCCACTAGCCATTATTGGCGCTTATCTTCTTGCCTTGGACGCGATCGAGATCTTTGCGATTGATCCAGAACATCGCAATCTCTACGCTCAAACCGAAGAGATGATGAATGACAACCCAGGGTCTGGAGAAGCCGACCTTGATGCAGCAGAAAGGTTTTTCCTGGGCGCTGGCTTTTCTCGCGGCTGGTTTAGGGGCTTTGATAATCGAATGTTTGGTTTTGACCGCGCCTCCCAAGACCGCTGGGATATGCTCTATCAATTATGCTTGCGGCAAACCGTAGAAAATGCTAATGAAACTTGGGACGTAGTCAGAACTACTGCCCTGGCCCACCTGACCCAAGCCGAAGCAGCCAGAGCCAGAGAACCTCAAGACCTTCTTTACTATCAGAGAGTTTCAGTAGCTGACTTTGATGTTGACGGACTGCACCAAGAATATTTTTCTCGCATTGAGTTTCCTGGCAATTGGGCCGAGGCTAAAAACGACCTACAAAACATTTTTACCAGTGGCAACCTTGATCTCGGCCACTGGGAGATGAGGGATCAGGTGGTGCGCGGCCCAGATTTTGCTCCCCTTGGCCATGACCAAGTCAGGGTCTGGGTGGTTGAGGAACAGATCCAGATTACTCCTGAAGAGATCCACAGCCAGCAGCTCGCGCAATATCTTAGATCTCGTTACGACATGAGCGAGCAACAAGTGGGGGAATTTATTGAGCGTTTCCAAAGAGCTCAATTCCAAAGGCAAACTGCTTTTGTTCAAGGGGTACAGCCAAATGACAGTGACATTGAGCACATCTCAAGGGTTGAAGCGGAAACCGATCCTTATGATTTAGACGCCGAAGAAGCCCCAGCCGAAGAAGCCCCAGCAGAAGATGACGCCAGCGAAAGCGAAGGCCCACTCAGCCAAGAACCAAAAGATCTGGTGACGGCCCCTGATTCTGTCCCAGTAGAAAATTGGCAGCAAACTAGTCACCGGGTCACTGGTTACTTTAATGAAGATGGTGTGGCGCTAGATGACGCCAGCTTTAGACGTTTTGTCGATCATGAAGTTTTGGGTGGGCTAACTGAAAACCGCGCGGAGATCTTGCGCAGCCGCCGCACCGAGCGTCTAAGTTATTTATGTATGCTGGCCTCAACTCACAACGGCACTGTCCCCACTGATCAATTTACTGAAGTAGATGTGACCCTTAACTTTGTCAATGCCGCTGGCGAAATCCAAACCAGCTCGCCAGATTACCAAAACATGTTAGAAATAGCCAGGGAAGGCTGGTTAAGTGAATTTGAAGAGCTTGAGCCCGCCACCAGGCAGCAAAGGATCGCCGTGACCCGGCTCCAGTACATCTTATCCGGCCGGATGGACATTATTGCTGAACAACTCCGCACCTATGGCGACAACCCAGACAACTGGTCAAACGATCAAAATTATGTTTCTCACTTAGAATCACTAATTGAAGAATATTATACTTTAACCGACCAGCTCGCCAGCAGCAGCCAGGTTAGACAAGTTCACATCATGGGACAAATTGCAGACTTACTAGGAGAGGTTTTAGAAGATTATCAACTTTAAGTGGATTACCCCGGCGGCCAATTCAGCTTTCGACCACCCAGCAGATGAAAGTGAAGATGCGGCACAGCTTGACCAGCGTCAACCCCGTGATTCACGACAATCCGATAACCACTTTTGTCTAGCCCTTTTTCTTGCGCCAGCTTACGCATTACTTGAAAAAGATCACTAACAACTAAAGGCTCATTAAAATCCGCAATTGAGGTCGCGTGTTTTTTGGGAATTACAAGAATATGGGTCGGCGCCTGTGGATTAATATCATTAAAGGCCAAGACTTGCTCGTCCTCATAAACAATAGCAGCGGGAATTTCTTTGGCAATTATCTGACAGAAAAGACACACTTATTTTTCTCCAGAGATAAGCTGTCTTATTTTGTCTTTGATAAACGGGGTCTTTGACAAGATTTCAGCCGCCTCAGCCCTGGTCAAGTCCTGGCCAGGCTCAAAATTCTTGTCAGCTAAAAACTCATAAAAGCCCGCCACTTTGCCAGCTGACACCGCCGGCGCAGCCCAGTGTCCTTTGGCCAGGCCAGGAAAAACATCATTACTTAATTTAGACTTAACTTGCAAGCCCGCGAACTTTGTAAAGACCACTGCTGCCTCAGCCCGGCTGATTTTTTTATTAGGCTGAAAAGTTTTATCTGGATAGCCCTGAATGTATTTTCGGTCAACAGCCAGCTGAACATAAGGGGCTAGCCAATTAGTAGTCGGCACATCTTTAAAAAGCTTTTTTACATCTTTACTTAAAAGAAACCCTTTAGCTTTGACCAATAAAGCCGCAAACTCTCCCCGTGTCAGGGGCCGGTCAGGCTTAAAGGTCTCATCCGGATATCCGCTCATGATCCCCAAGGTTGCCAGGTACTCAATCGGCCGCCTGGCCCAGTAAGATTCAGGCACATCACCAAATGATTTGACGGGAGGCTTAGGAATGACGGTTGGCACAGGAACATTGCGCTCTGGTTCCCGCAGCGGCTCCCTATCTACTTCATCCCGGCCGCGAAAACCAAAAGAAAAGAAATGCGTGGTGTTCTCGGTTACCTCACCAAATTGATGATAAGCATAATCAAAAGTAAATCCAGCGTACTGCAGGCCCACACCTAAGCTCAAATTATTGTCAACTCCAATTCCACCGATTGTGGCCTTGACTTTTTGGTCAATCCCAGCCCTTAAGGTCAAGACAGGCAAAGGCACATATTCCGCGCCTAAATGCCAAACTGCTGGCCAGTTTGGCGTATTGTTGCTGGCATATTCAACTAATAAGTCTAGTTTTTGCTTCTCAAGATATTTCAAGCCGCTGGGGCCGATCAGATTAAAGCGGCCGCCAGCTCGGCTAACCATGGCAATCCCTTCTGTTTGGTTATTTTTCTGCCAGTTAAATCTGCCGCCAAAAGTTTCTGGCAAAAAGTTGTTAAAAGTTAAGCCAAGGTTAGCCCAATTATTAACTTGCCATAAAAGACCAAGATCAGCGTCCATCCCAGTACCAGCCGCATCTTGCATGGTGGCGCCCCCACCAGAAAACCCCTGAAGAAAATACTTCAAATTAGCTCCAATCAAAACGTTGTCACCCTTGCCTCTTAAAAAACGGCTCAAGGCTGAGCTATAAGACAAATAGACAACGCTAGAACTGTAATCAGTTGTCCCCAGTGGCACCACGGTTTCATTGGATCCGCTGCCAGTAATCTGCGTGATTGTGATCCCGCTCACCGCAGCGTTTAAATAACCAATCCCCACCCTGCCAATTGGCGCGGTTTCTGCTGCCCCAAACATCATATAATTAACATCTGTGAGCAAGGTCCCGCTCATACTGGTAATATTAAGCTGAGGATTTAAAGATAAGGCCGCTGGATTAGTAAAAATCGCGCTGGCATCATCAAGCCCGCCAACAGTTGCTTTGCCCATGCCCAAGGAACGCGCCCCCACCCCAATATCACCAATATCAACCACGGCCAAGGCAGAGCAACTAAAAACTAACAACCAACAACTCACAACTAAAAGTTGCTTCATTTCTCAAGTATTATGCCTGCTGCTATTTTCAATGTCAACCCTGATTGTGTTAGAATAAAATGGTGTTATTCAGGAAACCGAAACGTTTATCCCGCCAAGGCGGGATTTAGTCTCAGGTTTCCAAATAACAGGGAGTAAAATGCTAGCAAAAATTAGAAACTTTTCTATTATCGCCCACATTGACCATGGCAAATCAACCTTGGCTGACCGCTTGCTAGAATTCACCCATACCATTGAAAAACGGGACATGCGCGAGCAAGTCCTTGACACAATGGACCTGGAGCGTGAACGGGGCATTACGATCAAAGCCCAAGCCATTAGAATGGAATACAAGGGCTATATACTCAATTTGATCGACACACCAGGCCACGTTGATTTTAGTTATGAGGTTTCTCGTTCCCTGGCTGCCTGCGAAGGCGCCCTCTTGCTTGTTGACGCCACTCAAGGGATTGAGGCTCAAACCCTAGCTAATGCCCACTTGGCCAAGCAAAATAATCTTAAGATCATCCCGGTTATTAATAAAATTGACCTGCCTGCAGCTGAGCCAGCGAAAATAGCAGAAGAGCTTTTTAATGTTTTTGGCATCACGGAAGATGAGATTATTTTGGTCTCAGCTAAAGACGGCCATGGTGTCAAAGAATTATTAGACTCTATTATTAAAAATGTTCCCCCACCCCAAGGCCAAAAGTCCGCCCCTTTGCAGGCCCTGATCTTTGATTCACACTACGATTCCTTCCGAGGGGTGATTGCCTATGTCCGGGTAATTAACGGAGAGATCAAAACAGGCGAGCCCATCCATTTTATGGGGACCCAAGGCAATTATGAGGCCATAGAGATCGGCACTTTAAAACTGGGCATGCAACCTCGGGCAAGCTTAGGACCTGGCGAAGTGGGTTATTTAGTTGCCGGCGTCAAAGAAGTTAAGGAATGTCGTGTTGGCGATACTGTTACGAGTACCAAGTCCCCAGCCCCTAGTCCCCTACCAGGTTATAAACCAATTAAACCCATGGTCTTTTGCGGCTTTTTTCCGCTGGCTGGCGAAGATTATGAAAATTTAAAAGAGGCTGTTGGTAAACTCCAACTCAATGACGCCGCGCTGACCTTTGAACCGGAAACCTCGGCCGCGCTAGGCTTTGGCCTGCGTTGCGGTTTTTTAGGCCTGCTCCATCTTGAGATCGTCCAAGAGCGTTTAGAGCGAGAATTTAATCTTAATATCATTGCCACAGCGCCCAACGTTATCTACAAGATCATTAAGCACAATAAACAAAACCTGATCGTTGATAACCCATCCAGTATGCCGCCAGCTACAGAGATTGCGTCGATCGAAGAACCCTATTTAAAGCTGACCATTTTTGCCCCAACCGAGTTTGTCGGCCCGGTCATGACTATTACCACAGAAAAGCGGGGCAATTTTATTAATATGGAATATCTTGACCCGACCAGAGTGATGATGACTTTTGAGATCCCGCTCTCTGAAGTAATTTCCGAATATCACGACCAGCTAAAATCTGTCAGCCATGGTTATGCCTCAATGGACTACGAAGTAATCGGTTACAAAGAATCAGACCTAGTCAAAATGGATATTTTACTCAATGCCGAACCAGTGGATGCCTTATCAATTATTGTCCACCGCGACCAAGCTTATCCCAAAGGGAAAAAACTGGTTGAAAAATTAAAAGAAGTCATTCCCCGTCATCAATTCACCATTCCGATCCAAGCTTCGATCGGCGCCAAGGTCATTGCCAGGGAAAATATTTCCGCGATCAAGAAAAATGTTTTAGCTAAATGCTATGGTGGCGATATTACCAGAAAAAGGAAGCTCCTCGAAAAACAAAAAGCCGGCAAAAAACGGATGAAGCGGGTCGGCAGCGTTGATTTGCCACAGGAAGCATTTCTAGCTGTCTTAAGATTAGGAAAATGAGAACGATTCACGATTCACGATTCACGATTCACTCTCTATATATCCATATTCCCTTTTGCAAAAAAAAATGCAATTACTGTGATTTTGTTTCGTATGCTGGGAAAGAAGCCTTAATTAATAAGTATATTGAAACAGTTTGCCAAGAAATAGCCTCTTGTTTCACGCCTCACTCTTCACCTCTCACGACAATTTATTTCGGTGGCGGCACCCCTACCCTGCTTTCTCCAAAACACTTTGAAAAAATCTTCCAACACCTCACCCCCTTAATCCCCCTCTCCATCACAGATGGAGAGGGGGAAACCCGAAGCGTAGCTGAGGGAGGGGGTGAGGCGTGTGAGATCTCAATAGAAGCCAATCCCGGCACAGCCAACAAAGCCAAACTAAAAACCTTACGCGAGCTTGGCATCAACCGCCTGTCTATTGGCGCTCAATCATTTAATGACAGACACTTAAAAGTTCTTGGCCGCATTCACACAGCAGAAGATATTTTAAGATTTTATGATGACTCCAGGGCTGCTGGGTTTGACAATATTAATTTAGATTTAATATTTGCTTTACCTAACCAAACCTTGGCAGACTGGCAAAAAGACCTACAAACAGCCATGGCCCAACAACCCAACCACCTATCCACTTATAATTTACAAATTGAAGACGGGACGCCGTTTTGGACATCAATCAACCCTCACCCCCATCCCCTCTCCCATAGGGAGAGGGGAGAAAAAGAAGGCTATGATAAAAAGAAAAACCAGGGTGAGGGTGTTTTAGAACTCCCAAACGAAGAAACAGAACTAGCTATGTACGAATACACGATTGAAACCTTAACTAAGGCTGGTTATACACATTACGAGATATCTAATTTTAGTAAACCAGGCTATGAGTGTCAGCATAATATTAGCTACTGGTTAAATAAAAATTATTTAGGCATTGGCGCTGGGGCTCATTCGCATATTAATGGAAAGAGATGGAGTAATCCTAATTGTATAGAAAAATATATAAAAACCCCCTCTTCTTTTCTCCCCCTTATCAAGGGGGAGAATGTCGATCCCGGTGAAACGATTTTCATGGGTTTGCGCTTATTAGATGGTATCTCAAAAGAACACTTTAACGGTTTTGAAAAAGAGGTTACAAAATTAACTCAATCAGGCTTGCTGATACAGGACAACCATAATATCAAGCTAACCAGAAAAGGACTTTATTTGGCTAATGAGGTTTTTAAGAAGTTTGTGTAGCCTGGCTAAATAGCCTTAATTCCCCAAAGGCCCGCCTAATTTATCTAACAATCGAACAACCTCACTGTTATCCGGTCCAAAATCACCACGCGGTCTTTCTAAATTAAGATAAGCGCCAATGGGCATTTGCGGCAGTCCATCTGCTGTGCGAGGATCATATTCACCAGAACACAAGCTATTGTCACCATCAACTTGAAACGGTACCAAAATCATCAACCAGCAGCCCAATAACCATCAATTTAAGCGGTACCAAGTGGCCATAAAACCAAAG
>PEYM01000017.1 GCA_002774365.1 Candidatus Saganbacteria bacterium CG08_land_8_20_14_0_20_45_16
GTTCCAAGTGCTCAACACTGTTGCTGCATCCGCTGTCCTCAAAGATTCCAAAACAAATATTTCCAGAGGTACCCCCGCCTCTGCCGCCAGCGCAGCATAAATTTCCGCTGGTGTGCTCACATCACCTTTCTATTACCCACAAGTAGACATTTTCTAGGGCCCGCTACCCTTCTTCAAAATTTTAATATTCGTATTGATGATCTGCTCAATAATATTTCGAACCCTGGCGTAATTGGCAAGTAACTGCCGGGCAACTCGCAATCTGTTTTTTGCCAGATAAACTATTTTTGTTTGCTGCAGACCGTCTTTATAGGTCAGGCGATACGCCTTGGCCGCTGATTTCTTTTCACAGATGCAGTTTGCTCTGTTGCATCTTCCACAGACACAGTTAATCGAACCTCTCACAAAATCTCCGCATTGGACAAGCCTTCTCAACAAACTCTTCTGTTGTTTGATTAATCCTTTCATTTTGTATTTCCTTTAGTAAAAAAGATGTATTATATACATCTGGTTACCGCAACAACAATCATCATACTGGAGGGAATATGACGAAACAAAAACAAAGTAACGGCTGGGCTACAGAAGAACTGGAGCACCTTGATCTCGGCGACAAGAGGCTTAACGAAAGACTTACAAAAATCTGTGACAGTTTTTCTGAGTGTCCTGAAAGCCCGATCAATCAGTCTTGTGAAGACTGGGCGGAAACAAAAGCAGCATATCGATTTTTTAAAAATGAAAATGTAGATGTGCGTGACATCAGAACCGCTCACCGCTTGAAAACAGCCGCCCGAGCCAAGAAATATAAAACAGTCCTTGCCATTCAAGACTCGAGTTATTTCATCTACACCGGCCATCCGAAGACAGAAGGATTGGGCAGGATGTCATTGAAAAAAGGCAAGAACGTTGAAAAGATATTTTCCAATGGTTTAATTATGCATGCCTGTCTTGCGGTTACCACCGATGGTACGCCACTTGGCCTTTTGGACCAGCAGATATTTGCTAGAGAACTTCGGACTGCCGAACAACGCAAATTGGTGGATGTTACTCCCGTAGAAAAAAAGGAAAGTTACAGGTGGTTGCAGTCGTTGAAAAATTCAAAGGAGGTTTCCTCTGACACCCAAGTTGTCACAGTATGTGACAGAGAGGCCGATTTTTACGAATTCTTTAAATTGAGTGATGAAATCAAATCACCTGTTTTGGTGCGTGCCAATGTAAACAGAGCAGTCAACAAATCTTCCAGATATACAGAGAAATCCGTTGTTAAGTTGTGGGACTACATGGCCAAGCAACCTAAAGCTGGCACGATCACTGTTGAGCTTCCTTCGAAAAGGAAAACGCAGCATTGTAAAGAACGGGCTGCACGCAGTGCCATTTTGACGATTAAGCATGGATCCTTTTTGCTCAACCCACCGCGTAATAACATCAAACACAGAAGTGCAGAACTCTCTGATCTGCTCATGCATGCTGTCTATGTCTTTGAGGCCAAGCCACCAGAAGGAGAAGATCCTGTAGAATGGATGTTGCTCACCAATCTCAGCGTGACCAATTTTTCTGAAGCCCATGAAAAGGTTTTGTGGTATTGCCTACGATGGAGAATAGAAATGTATTTTAAGGTTTTGAAGTCTGGCTTTTTGGTCGAAAATTGCAGGCTCGGGAATGCTGATCGCCTGATAAAATACCTGACGGTTATGAGCATCGTTGCCTGGCGATTATTCATGGTCACATTGATTTCCAGAGCCAACCCTGACACGCCGTGTACAGAACTCATTGCTGAGCATGAATGGAAAGTCCTGTTTATGAAAGTCAATAAAGCCAAATGTTTGCCTAAAAAAACGCCATCCATTGGCGCGGTTGTTATTTGGATAGCCAGACTTGGTGGATTTCTGGCACGAAAAGGTGACGGAATGCCGGGCACTATTACACTATGGAGGGGCTGGAAGCGATTGACCGATTTGACTGATGGCTGGAATTTGGCATTGAATGGTGGTACTTGTGGGTAATAGAAAGCTCTTAGCAAGAGGGGGCTGGGGGAGTTTGTCGATTTTTCTCAAACACTATTTGCCAGTGCTCCCA
>PEYM01000021.1 GCA_002774365.1 Candidatus Saganbacteria bacterium CG08_land_8_20_14_0_20_45_16
CACCACGTTACCAGGAGTGACAACTACAAGTGCTGGCGCAACTACAACCGTTGCTGAGATAATTACTACCACCACTCACGCTGTAGTTACAACAACAACTGTGGCAACAACTACGACTAGCACGACAACTCCCACTACTACCTTAACTACTACCACCTTAGCCGGTGGCTTGAACATCAATCCACCTGCTGGCTCAAGGGTAAAGCTAATTTTTATTCACCACTCCTGCGGCGAAAATTGGCTAGAAGATACTGGGGCTGGGTTTGATTGGGCTGGTGGTTTGGGGGCAGCTCTTGAGGATAATAATTATTTTGTTTCAGATACTTATTATGATTGGGGGCCTGATAGTATTGGCAGCAGTACTGATACAACAGATTGGCCGACTTGGTTTGATCTGGGAAATGAAACTTATTTTGATGCGGTTTGTGCCGAGAGCGGCCAAAACTCGACCTATTATAATTTTGAGAGGCATGCCAGTAACCCTGGTGGCGAAAATCAGATTATCATGTTTAAGTCGTGTTATCCCAATAGTGAGGTTGAAGGGAGTATTGATGATGAGCAAGCGATCTATAATAGTTTGCTCCCATTTTTTAGTGCTCACCCAGAAAAACTTTTTGTCTTTATTACTCCCCCTGGAAAAACTCATGTCTTAAGTTATGTTAATACTCGTACTTTGTGTAACTGGTTAGTAGCTAGTGATGGTTGGCTGAGTGGTTATACTGCTTCAGATGGTAGTTTCAATGTGGCTGTCTTTGACTTTTATTGTGTCCTTTCAGAGACAACTTCCCATCACACAATTGAGGGGGCAAGTATTATCCATGAGTATGCAGGTGGGTATGATGGGACATCGCCTTATCATGATGATGAGACAGAAGATGCCAAGCATCCCAACGGTGATGGGAATACTAAGGCGACCACTGAATTTATTCCTTTATTAAATTATTTTTACCATCGTTGGCAGGACAGTAAATAGAGGAGTTAAGCATGTCAAATAAGTTCAAATTTTTTGTTTTAGGATCTGTGGCCTTTTGTGTTTTTGGGTTACTTGTTTCACTTTTTGGTTGTGGCTCTTCTTCAACAACAGCTGAGACAACTAGTACTACCACAACGACTGCGGCCGGGGCGACAACAACAACCAGCACAACTGCAACTACAGCGGCAGGAGCGACAACCACAACTAGCACAACTGTGGCTGATGCGACTACTACGACAATCAGTGGCCTAACTGCAGCCCCAGCCTCGGTGGTTAAACTTTGTTTTATCCATCATTCAGTTGGCGGTAACTGGCTGATGAACAACGCGGATTATGTTGAGGCTGGCGGTGATTTGGGGACAGCTTTGAACGCTAATAATTATTACGTTACAGAAACTGATTATACTTGGGAAGCCGAATCTGGAGATTTTCTTGGTTATACAACAGATTTTGGTTTTTGGACAACCTGGTTTACTGATGCCAAGATGCCGTATGTTTACGCTAATGACGCTAATTATTATTATACTAATACCATTGCCAGTGCTGATGCCAGCGCGGAAAACGAGATCATTGTGTTTAAGTCTTGTTTTCCCAATAGTAATCTCTTTGGTCCTGCAACAGCTGGCGCGGCAACTGGGACGGCCAATCCTATTGAGGGCATAAACGCTGGCGACGATGCTGACCAATCAACTTACTACAATGTGGCCAATGCCAAGTGGGTTTACAATCAAATCTTGCAGTATTGCAGCAACCACACTGATAAACTATTTGTGGTTATCACTTCTCCGCCTCGCACTTCAACTCATTATGTTGGTTCAAATGCTGCTAATGCCAGGGCTTTTAATAATTGGCTAGTTAATGATTGGCTAAGCAGTTATTCGGGTAACAACGTGGTTGTTTTTGACTTTTATAATGTTTTGACTGATCTAGATAATCACCATCGCTATTATGGCGGGGCAGTGCAGCATGTTACAGCCGCCGGTAGCCTTAATACAGCGCATTATCCAATAGCGACTGATGGGAGTGATGACCATCCCAATGTTGCCGGCAACCATAGAGCGACGACGGAATTCGTCCCACTTTTGAATTATTATTACAATACCTGGAAAGGGTTAATATAGTTAAGCCAACGCTTATGTTATAATTGTTTTTGATGGATAAATTGCAACTGCTTTTATGTTTCCATTGCCATCAACCGCTGGGCAATTTTGATTGGGTCTTTGAGGAATCTTATCAACGTTCCTATCAACCGCTGCTCCAAACAATTAGTCAGCACCCGCGCCTTAAATTTAGCCTGCATTATAGCGGGCTGCTCTATGATTGGCTTGCCAGCCACCAGCCAGACTATCTTGCACTATTAAAAAAATTGGTCAAGCGCGGCCAGATTGAACTTTTGTCTGGCGGTTATTACGAACCAGATTTTTCCTTGATCCCTTTTGAGGATAAAATTGGCCAACTTGAGCTGCTGAACAATTTTATTAAGCAAAATTTTGGGCGACCACCGCTGGGGGCCATTTTGCCTGGCCGGGCCTGTGAAGCCCAGTTGCCTAAGATTTTCAAAAAGCTGGCGCTTGAGTACACTTTAATTGATGAGGACTATTTTCCTCAATCAAGTTTTTTAGCTCCAGCTAGGCCCAGTTTTTTTACCACAGAGTGGGAGGGTGAAACACTTTTTGTCTTTCCGATCAAACGCCAATTAAGTGAAAGCCTTGGACATCAAGCTCCTGAAGAATTGATAGCCAGTCTAAAAAGAATCAACCAGGCGCAACCAGGCAGCCTAATTGTTTTAGTTACTGACGCGGAAAAATATAATAGCCCAGATTATTTAACAGCACTTTTTAGCTTATTTGCGGCCAACACTGCCTGGCTTGACCTGACAACTTTTTCTCTTTTATTAGAGGAGCCTTCTCCTTTTGGGTTGGTTTATCTACCGCTAGACCCTAAGTCCCACAATTTTTTAATGGGTTGTCCAGCAGCCAATAATCTGCACAAAAAGATGCTGGAAGTAAGTTCACAGCTAAAAACAGCGGCTGCGGCCAAAAGCTTGTTTGGCAAGCACGAGAGGGAGCAAGAGATTTCAAAAGCGCGTTGCCATCTGTATCAGGGACAAGGCGGGACTGCCTACGGAAAAGGGATACATCATAATCATTTACGCCAGGCAGCTTATGAGCAGTTGATCTTAGCTGGTCTTGAGCTTGATAAGATCAAGCATGGCAATCGACCCTTTGTTGAGCTGACTGTTTCTGATCTGGACAAAGATGGTCAGGCTGAGGTTGTCTTGGCCAATAATGTTTTAAGCCTTTACTTGTCACCAAAAACAGGGGCTTGCTTTGAACTTGACTATAAACCCAAAGCCGTCAACTTGCTTTCAACCCTAACGCTTGATCCGGCGCCCAAGTCTGTCTGTAGTTTTGTTGACCAGCTTTTGCCTGATGATGGAAGGCCTTACGCTTTTTTGCCGAATAGAAAAACCGGAGAAGTTGGCTTGCGGCTAGAAAAAACCGGCCAGGTTAATGGACAGCAAATTAAATTGCAAAAATCGCTCACACTTTTGGCTAATCAGTCTATTGTTGCGATTGAATATGAGCTGTCAGGAGAGCTGGACGGACTTTCGTTGGGGATTGAATTTAATTTTAACCTAAAATTTGTTGAGCCCCTACCAGTTGTGAAGTTGGTTGACGAAGCCGAAGGCTTTACTGTATTATTAGAGCTAAATCAGGTTGCAGCTTTGACAACCTATCCAGTTGAAACAGTGGCTCATGATGGTGCTAAAATTTATCAGGGTGTGAAATTGCTTTTTTGTTGGCAGTTAGCAGGCACGCATTGGCCGCTAAAAATAAATTTAAGAATTGAATGAGGGGGAGATAAAATGCCAGAATTAAGAAAAGAGCCGATATCAGAACGTTGGGTCGTGATTGCTACAGAAAGGGGAAACCGTCCTTCTGATTTTAAGTTTCCCGCTGTTAGTGAAGAGGCTGGGCTGGGTGGGGCAAATTGTCCGTTTTGTGGTGGCAACGAAGGGAAGACCCCGCCAGAAATTACAGCTTGGCGTACTCCCGGGACAGCGCCCAATACACCAGGCTGGGATGTTAGGATTGTCAACAACTTATTCCCGGCTTTGACCAAGGAAGGGGATATCAATCGTACAGGTAAAGGTGTTTTTGATATGATGAGTGGGGTGGGGGCTCACGAAGTGATCATAGAAACACCCCAACACACCTTAAATATTCCAGACATGCCTGAGGAACATATTGAAAAAATTCTTTGGGCTTATAAGCAGCGGATTGTTGAGCTGGGCAAGGACACACGGTTCCGTTATGTTTTAGTCTTTAAAAATTATGGTAAGGTCGCTGGTGCTTCTTTAACTCACCCTCATTCTCAGCTAATTGCTACCCCCATTACCCCTCGTTACGTCAAGATGGAGCTTAAAAACTCCCGTGAATATTATTTAGAGAAAGAGCGCTGTATTTTTTGTGACATTATCCGTCAAGAGCTGGGGTCTGGCGAGCGCATTGTTTTTGAAAATGAATTTTTTGTGGCGATTGCTCCGTTTGCCTCGCGTTTCCCATTTGAAACTTGGATCCTGCCACGGCGGCATGAATATGGTTTTCAAGTCATGCCAGATGAAGAACGCTTTCTCTTGGCTCGTTGTTTAAAGGATGTTTTGTCCCGTTTGAAAACTTGTTTAAATGATCCGCCGTACAATATGGTCCTGCATACCTCGCCTAACCCGATTGCCCGGCCTGGCAAGCCTGATTATTGGGGGACATTGCAGTATGATTTCCACTGGCATATTGAGTTAATTCCTCGTTTAACCAAGATGGCTGGCTTTGAATGGGGGTCAGGTTTGTATATTAACCCGGTTGCCCCGGAAAAAGCTGCCAAGTTTTTGCGAGAGACAAAAGTTTAGCTGAAATTTTCTCGGTTTCTTGACGATATATATACATGAGAAGCCCTACGATTAGAGGTTCATCTTGATCTTGTGTTCTGACTTTTCGGCTGGTAACCAAAATAGTTCCTCAAAACCCTTTGTTTTCAGCGTCAAAAGCTATTCCTCAGATTTTTCCTCCAGTTACTTTAGGGATTGAGCGGGTAGATCTAGGCAGGTCTCCACTCAGGCAGCAGTTGTTGGCGATGGTGAAGGACAATGACGTGCTTGCTGTCTTAATCCTTAAAGATTCGGCCGCCGCCGATGATGAGGTTAAAGAAGTACTCCTTAGTATGGCTCGACAAGATGGGCATCCGTGCCGCTTTATAGCAGCTTATGCCCTTCGAAGGGGTTGATGGTCTGACTATTGCCAAGGCTTTATACGGGGCTGATGAAAGGCTTCCTGTCCCGATCCCAGGGACTAGCGAAATGTTAAAGGAAGTGAAAGAGGCGGCGTTTTTTCCGGGAGAAGAAAGTGTTTTTTTGGGCCTAATTTATGAACCTGAGCAAACACTTAAGAATATTGCTGCTGATGTTGAAATTATTACAGAATACACTAAAGAGATCTTTTTGAGGTTTGTTAGTTTACTTGGAGAATCATATCCAGCCATTGATAAAGGGGTAATTGAGGCAGATAATAATCATATTTCTGCCGTGCCGGACCTAGACCCAGAACAATCTCAGCTTGTTTCATTGGCAAGACTGTCTCCCACTTCTCTGTCTGCAGCTTGCTAATTCCATTGTGTTGTTCTTGCTGGCCAAGGATGCGCCAAGTCAGGCTCAAGCTGAGACTATCCTTAGTCATATTGGGGTAAAAAGTATTTTGGCTGGGCTTTATCCCAAATCAGATGTCAAGTTTGCAGATGTTTTATTTGGTCGCTTAGCCTTAACTGATTTTCCTTTAGCTAGATTGCTAGATATATTTCCTGAGAGTGACCCTGCAAATCAAGTTGCTAGAAGCTTTGTTCACCTCTTAGCCAGCCTCGCAAATTCAAACTGAGTGTGCTAGTATCTCAAAACTATGAAGATCCTCTTGGTTTCTGCTGAAGTAGCCCCCTTTGCCAAGGCTGGCGGCCTGGCTGATTTTGCGGCTGGCTTATCTAAGGCAATTAGAACAATTGGCCATGATATTCGTTTGGTCATGCCTTTGTACAAAATAGTGGCAGACCAAGATTTGGCAATGGTCAAAGAAGTTTCTTTGATTAGGGTGGAGGTTGCTGATCAGCAAGAAACGCTCAGTATTTACTCGACCAAGCTGCCAGGCTCTGAAGTTATTGTTTATTTTGTGGGCAACAAGCATTTTGCGGTTAGGGATGAACTATATGCCAAGGATGGCCGGGATTATCCAGACAATTTCACAGCTTTTTTTCTCTTTTGCCAGGCAGCGCTAAGTTTTCTTTTAAAAATAGCCTGGTTGCCTGATATTGTTCATTGCAATGATTGGCCATCAGGTCTAATGCCTTTGCTGCTTGGTGAATATCGGAAAAAGGCTCTTTTTCAGCGCACTGCCAGTGTTTATTCTATTCATAATATTGTTTATCAGGGAATATTTCCTGCGACTAAATTTTCAGCTGTTGGTTTGCCTGCTGAACAAGCTTCTTTTGCCAAGATTGGTCTAGAAACAGCTGATGTTATCAGCACCGTAACCCCGGCTTACGCCAAAAAGATCCAAACAAAGGAATTTGGCGCTGGTTTAGATAAGATTTTACAAAAGCGGTCTACTGATCTTTTTGGGCTTGTCAGTGGCATTGATATTTCAGTTTGGCAGCCGGCCACAGATCCTTTGATCTTCAGGCGTTAT
The DNA here is from genome assembly GCA_002774365.1 of Candidatus Saganbacteria bacterium CG08_land_8_20_14_0_20_45_16. Lineage (GTDB taxonomy): Bacteria > Margulisbacteria > WOR-1 > O2-12-FULL-45-9 > O2-12-FULL-45-9. Next base: position 6,703 of record PEYM01000021.1, read on the forward strand.
AGCCGGCCAACCTTGTCGCTCAAAGCCAAAAATAAGTTAGCCTGGCAGCAACAGGAGGGCTGGCAGCCTGATGAGTCGGTACCCTTGCTCTTTTTCATGGCTGGTCCAGGAGAAGATGAGGCCTTAGCTTTATTGGGAGAGGTCTTAACGCAATTGCTTAAGCTGACTTGCCAAATTATTATTTTAGGCGGGCAAAACTTAAAAGGCCAGGTATTGCTACGTCAGATCAAGGAAAAATATCCAGCTCAAATAGCATTTAAGCCAAATTTTAATGACCAATTACTCCATCAAGCCTATGCTGCGGCTGATGTTTTGCTCCTTTTGTCACAAGATGAGCCAGGCAGCTTGATACAATTAATTGGTTATAAGTATGGGGTGATCCCTATAATATATGAGGAAGGAGGGGCAATTGACACTGTGGTTGACTTTGACCAAACAAAAGGGACTGGGACTGGTTTTATACTTAAAAAATATCAAGCCAGCGTTTTGTTGGCAACAGTCAATCGCGCTATCACAGCGTACCAAGACCGTTTGCTTTGGCAGAAATTGCAGGCCAGGGTAATGGAGCTTGATTTTTCTTGGACTAAGTCTGCTGGAGAATATCTTTCCTTATATCTTAAAGCTTTTGACAAAAGGCTGGCCACCAAGTGATCACGTTTGGTTCCCAAAGCCTGGCTTTTGTGCTAAAATAAACATCCAGTTTAAATATGTTTAAAAAACTCTTAATTGCCAATAGGGGAGAGATCGCCGTCCGGATCATGCGGGCAGCCAGAGAAATGGGGATTATTACTGTGGCTGTCTATTCTGAGGCTGATAAGGATTCTCTCCATGTTAAAATTGCCGACGAATCTTATTGTATTGGGCCAGTTGCCCCACACAAAAGCTACCTAAATATCTCCAGCATTATTTCAGTGGCCGAAGTTGCTGGTGTGGATGCGATCCATCCAGGTTATGGCTTTTTGGCAGAAAATGCCAAGTTTTCAGAGATTTGTGCTGCCTCCGGCATTGAGTTTGTTGGCCCACCGATTATCGCCATGCAAAAAATGGGTGACAAAGCAACGGCCAGGAAAATCGTGCAAAAAGCTGGGGTTCCGGTGGTTGAAGGCTCTGACGGCACTATTGCTGATGAAAAAGAGGCGCAGCGAGTGGCGGAAAAGATTGGTTTTCCGATTGCGATCAAAGCTACGGCTGGCGGTGGTGGCAAGGGGTTACGGATTGCCTGGGACAAGAAAGAGTTTTTGCAACTGATGCGCACTGCCCGGACCGAAGCTGAAGCTTCTTTTGGCAATCCTGAAGTTTATCTTGAGCGTTTTGTTGAGGAACCCCGCCACATTGAAGTCCAGATATTAGCTGACAAGCATGGACACGTGATCCATCTTGGAGAACGGGACTGCTCAATCCAGCGGCGCCATCAAAAACTAATTGAAGAGTGCCTGTCGCCGGTCATTGATGATCGGACCCGCAGAAAACTAGGTGACGCTGCAGTGCGGGTTGCCAGATCAGTGGGCTATCACAGTGCTGGGACGATCGAGTTTTTGTTTGATAAGCACGGCCATTTCTATTTTATGGAGATGAATACCAGGGTACAAGTGGAACACCCAGTCACGGAGATGATTACGAGTGTTGATATTATTAAGGAGCAGATCTTGGTTGCTACTGGGGAAAAACTACGTTATCGTCAGGGCGATATTAAATTTCAAGGGCACGCAATCGAGTGCCGGATCAATGCTGAAAATCATGAAAAAAACTTTATGCCCTCGCCAGGAGAGATCAAGGCCTATCTTGCCCCAGGTGGCTTAGGGGTCAGGGTTGACAGCCATGCTTATCCAGGGTACAAGGTCTTGCCTCATTATGATTCCTTAATTGCCAAGTTGATTGTTTGGGGCAGGGACCGCCACGAAGCGCTCCAGCGCATGGAGCGGGCGCTTGATGAGTTTGTTATTGATGGTATTCATACCACTATCCCTTTTCACCTCAAGGTTTTAAAGACAGAAGCTTTTCAACGAGGACAGTTTACCACTAAGTTTGTTGAAGAGCATTTTGGGACCCCGGGTAGATAGATGGGCAAACGCAGCACTTCCCGGCGTTTAGCAATGCAAGCCCTTTATCAGGCTGACTTAGCCGGGGCAGAGATGTCAGTCGCCATCAAAAATATTTGTGAGTCTGAGAACTTTATCCCCGAAACAATTAGCTTTGCTACCTCCTTAGCTGAAACAGCCTGGCAAAAACGCGAGGAAACAGATGCGATTATTAGCCGGCTGGCCATTGATTGGCCGCTTGACCGAATTGGCAAAGTTGATCGCAGTGTGCTGCGCCTAGCCTTATCAGAATTACTGCAAGCAGAAACTCCAGCCTCGGTGATTATTAATGAGGCAGTGGAACTGGCAAAAAAATATTCTGGAGATGAATCTGCCAAATTTGTTAACGGTATTTTAGGAACTTTTGTCCGGGCCGCCTAGAAGTATTTTCCAATCCAGAAATGAGGCTGA
>PEYM01000026.1 GCA_002774365.1 Candidatus Saganbacteria bacterium CG08_land_8_20_14_0_20_45_16
TGTTTTCGTCGGCCCCGGGCTCTTTTTTTAAGCGGGTCCAGACTCTTGTGATAACACAGGCCTTTTTTAATAATTTGGTGATACTTTTTTTCATATTGCTCAACCACTAAGGCAGGATCGTATTCAATCTTGGCTTTTTCAGAGGCAAAATTAACAGAGGCGCTTTTGACCCCTTTAAAGCTTCCTAAGGCATTTTCAATAGCGCTAACACAAGAGGCGCAGTGCGTGCCAGAAATACTAATAAATATTTTTTTGACCGCGGGCTTTAGGGGCATATTATTCTCCCCTGGCTTGTTTACGGAAGTTGGAAAACGTGGTTAAAGCACGACTAAAGTCATCAATAAAGCCCATGGCAGAGAAGGAGGCAACAATTAAGAGAAAGCTAATTAAATCAGCCTGATAATCCATTATTCCACCCCTTCCGCGTTTATTCTAACAAATTGTTTTTAAGATACAAGAGAGATTATTCGCTTGCAACTCACCCGTCTAGCTGATTAACTCTAATATCTGCCTGCCAAATAATCTGAAAATTATTGGTCTTAATCCCGCCTGAATGATGGTGCGCAATAATTTCTAAAACCTCAGCCACCTTACTCTCAGAAAAACCAACTTCATGCAAAAGCCGCTCGGCAATTGGCGGGCCTTCTATCTCCTGATATTTACCAGCATTAGAATTATATTTTTTTTCAGCCGCGTGAATGCCAATATCATGCAAAATCGCGGCAGCTACAACTATTTCCTCATCTGCCCCAGGCTCTTTGGCCAATAATTTTTCTGCTTCAGCCAAGACCCGGTACGCATGGTTAATGCGCCTGAGGTCTTGGCCAAAATGTTGTTCCATTTGTGCGATTAATTTTGGTTTCATACAGTTACTCGATCTCGTTCTGCCAACTCTCCGCGTTTGCCCTTGTTCCAGCCCGAAACTCTGGAAAAATAACCAGTCACCCTGGTTATATGCTCAACATTGTGGCCACCAACTAGCAGGGACTCTAGTTTTTGCGGGGTCAATTGCGCTAAAGCGCGCGGTTCGATCTTGAGCTTCTCGTGCTCGCTATCAAATTGGGTGTGTCTGAGCAAAAGATTGTTGTCTTGATCAAGCGCCCACTCAACTTCCTGATGGCTCTCTAAAAAAGCATCTAACTCTTCGTGTGTCACGTGTCACCTCCATTCTATTCCAAATACCACCCAATTAATTGGGTGGTATTTGGGAGTATTTACATAGGCGCTAAGTCGTAAATAGTTGTGCCAGACAAAATCTTGTCCATCTGGCGGCGCAGCATGCTTAGACAAACGCGGACTTTACAGCTGCTGCTAAACTTACAAATGTGCCTTTTAAAAATACAATCACTTACTACCAGCGGACCCTCAATCGCCGCCACCACCTCTGCCAAACTTATTTCCCTGGGATCAGTAGCTAACTTGAGGCCGCCTCCTTTGCCTTTTTTAGTCAAAAGATAGCCGCCCTGTCTTAACCGCTGGACCAATTTGGCCATATGGTTAAACGGGATATCCAATTTTTGGGCCATCTCCCGACTGGTTGAACCTGCCGCCTCATCCACTGCCAAATGAGTCAATAACCGGATCGCATAATCAGCCGCTCTCGTTAGTTTCATAATAGGTACATATTATACGCATTATAAATATTTGTCAAAGGGGTAAACGCGGATAACGCAGATTATCGCAGATGGACGCTGATTATGCTGATTTTCGCAACCATTTGCGACAGGCTTTATAGTTGGGGCAGATTTGAGCCACCAGCGCCCAGAACCTTTTAGAATGGTTATGATGCACAACGTGGCAGAGCTCATGGATCACCACATAATCAATAATTTCAGGGGGAGTTAAGACTAAGCGCCAGGAAAAGTTTAGATTACCGCGAGCAGAGCATGAGCCCCAGCGCTTTTTAGCGCTGGTAATTTTTATCTTATTATAATTAATATTATAAAGTTTGGCATAGTGCTCTACCCTTTGCGGAATAAGCTGTTTAGCCTGTTTTCGGGTCATACGCAATAGTGGGGTTTTGAAATATGAGCTATAATGTTCCCCACCACATGGTAGGAGGTTTAAATGGGAACCAAAGAAGATATT
>PEYM01000136.1 GCA_002774365.1 Candidatus Saganbacteria bacterium CG08_land_8_20_14_0_20_45_16
CCCTTTCTTTTTGCTAGCGGACAGGGACAAGCCCTGTCCCTACATTAGCCCCATCCCCTCCTTCATCACGCAACTTTGAAACGACCTCAAAAATTCCAATTTGAAGGGAAAATCGGCTGGCGGCCGCTGCTGAAAAACGGCCCTTTTAAGGGTTGGCTGGGGGAGAAGGATTCGAACCCTCACAAGCAGAGTCAGAGTCTGCTGTCCTACCATTAGACGATCCCCCAGGGCTCGCTTTGCTCGCAGAAAGTGAATAGTAGAAAGCAGAACGTAGAACGTAGAACACAGGATTTCAAACTTCCTACGCTCCACGATCTACTTTCTACTATCTAATATGGTAGTCTCCACCACAGCGGCCTCACCGCCAAAATAAACAACCCGTACAACGTAATAAAAACCGACAGCCCAACAAAAACCAAAAACCCACTCCGAACTGGCTCTTGCCAGCGCTTTTTCATCCACCAAGCAAACAAAAACGCTAAGAGGCCAACAATAAGAACTCCCCCACCCTTAAAAAGCGGGTTCATATTGGTAAACTGAATTAATTTAACCCCAAAGTCGCTCATTGCAAGTTTAATTTTAACACAACTTAATGTATAATAGAAGTATGATCAAATGCGACTTCCTCATCGTCGGCGGCGGGATTGCCGGCTTATCCGCAGCGATTGAAGCCTCCAAACACGGCAAAATTATTGTTTTGACCAAAGGTAAAATCGGCGAAGGTTCCACAGGCAAAGCTCAAGGCGGCATTGCCGCGGCTATTGACCAGATCCAAGACTCCACTGAATTTCATTTTGAAGACACCATTGCAGCCGGCGCAGGATTATGCGATGAAAAAGCCGTCAAAATTCTGGTCACCGAAGGGGTTGAGCGGGTTAAAGAACTGATTGAAATGGGGGCTCGCTTTGACCGGGCCGAGACCGAGGCTGGCAGTGGTTATGCTTTAGCTCTTGAGGGGGCGCATAAAAGACGCCGCATCCTCCACGCTGGCGACGCTACTGGCGAAGAGATACAAAAGACCTTAGGCGCCAAAGTGGTCAGGGGAAAATTGGCCGAGATCTATCAGCACACCATTGGCCTGGACTTGATTATTGAAGCTGGCCACTGTCTGGGGATAAAAACCCTGGATTTAAAAACCAATAAGATAAAAACCTTCTTGGCAAAAGCTACTATTATAACCACTGGCGGCTTTGGTCAAGTCTATCAGTACACAACCAACCCTGAAATCATCACTGGCGACGGCGTAGCCATGGCTTATCGCGCTGGCGCAGCTGTAACAGATATGGAATTTGTCCAGTTCCACCCCACCTCCCTAGTCCACTCAGAAGAACTAAAAAAACTGATTGCCCTGCCCCGCTTTTTAATTTCCGAGGCAGTGCGTGGTGAAGGCGCGGTCTTGCTAAATTCAAAAGGCGAACGTTTTATGCAAAAGTACGATACCCAAGGAGAGCTGGCACCGCGCGACATAGTCGCCAGAGCAATTTACAATGAAACCAAGACAGGAAAACATAATCACGTTTATTTAAGTTTGGCTGGCATTGGCGCCGATAAAATCAAAAAGCGTTTTCCCGTCATCTACAAAACTTGCCTGGAAAAAGGGCTCGATATCACCAAAGATAAAATCCCGGTCGCGCCCGCTGCTCATTATTGTATGGGCGGGATCAAAACCGATACCAATGGTAAAACTAATATCCTTGGCTTATTCGCTGCCGGCGAATGTGCTTCTTTAGGCGTTCACGGTGCTAATCGGCTAGCTTCCAACTCTCTTTTAGATGGGTTGGTTTTTGGAAAAAGAGCCGCAATAGCAGCCACCAATGCTCCCTCTTCAGTCCCTAGTACCCAACACCCAGCACCCACCCCCCCCTCACACCCCACACCCCAAACCCAACACCTCAAACTCGTCATCAAATCAACCATGTGGAACCAAGTTGGCATTATTAGATCAAAAGACTCCCTAACAGACGCGCTCAAAAAAATCATGGCAGTTGAAAGTTGCTTAAACCAGTCACCATTAAATAAAGAAGAAATAGAGCTTAGGAACTTAACCTTGCTGGCCAAACTAATTATTCAAGCAGCGTTTGACCGAGAGGAGTCACGTGGCGCGCATTTTCGGCTGGACTTTCCAAAAACTGACGACAAAAATTGGGGCAGGCACTTGGTTTATCAGGCAGGGTAAATTCTTAAGCGCCGCAGCGGTTCCTCGCCCACTGACTCAGACCGTAAGCCAAATTCTTCCACCCGCTGGTGCTGCAACCTTCTAATATAAGCATTTTGCGGATTAACATCAATTGAATGGCCGCTTTTTTGCACGGTATCTATTGCTTCGTCAATTTCTCGCAAGGCGATCCCCTCACTATCGTCGCTACTACCCAATCTGAAATAAAATTTTAAAAACTTCATTATCTGCGCTGAAACATTCTTCTTAATGGCATGGACTGGCAGCCCATGTTCACCAGCCGCAGTCACAATCTTGGTTCCTGGCCTGGCCTTGGCCTTGGTCGTTAAAACAAAATCAGCCTCATCAATTTTCATTACAACAACCGCTGGTACGCCTAGCGCCAGGAGTCCTCTTTCAAGCTGGCCCCGGTTAACGCCAAAAGGGAAAATCCTAACCAACGCCTGATCCTTTTCCTTGACGCTGCGCTCTAGCTCCTCGTCAAAAGGCAGCGTCATCTCGACCGGCGGCTTCTCCACTTTGATCTTGCCTTCTAGTGTCCTAACCCGAACCTCTGGATGAGGCAAGCGTCCGCGCAAGAGGTCATCAATCGCCTTGGACACATTACTATAGATTGCAAACTTATCCCGCTCCACAATCTCGATTGCCACATCAAAGGTTGGCGGCGCCTTGCGCTCTAAGATCGCTTTCTGGGTGTGGCGCCTTTTGGCCTCTTCGTCCCCCAAGATAACAGTTTGGACCCCACCAACTAAATCAGATAAGGTCGGGTTACTTAAAACATTTTCCAGGGCAATCCCGTGGGCAGTGCCGATCAGCTGGACCCCGCGCTCGGCAATGGTGCGGCAAGCAGTGGCTTCAAGCTCGGTCCCAATCTCATCAACAATAATAACCTCGGGCATATGATTTTCCACAGCTTCAATCATCACGTGGTGCTGGAGCTCTGGCGCTGCCACTTGCATGCGCCTCGCCCGCCCAATCCCAGAATGAGGGATATCGCCATCGCCCCCTATTTCATTGGAGGTGTCAACCACGACTACTCTTTTGCCAAACTGGTCGCTTAAAATCCTGGCTGCTTCACGCAGTTTAGTGGTCTTGCCAATCCCAGGCGGCCCAAGAAAGAGGAGGTTTTTATTTGATTCCATCACATCCTGAATAATATCATTGGTCCCGTAAATTGCCCGGCCAACCCGGCAGGTCAGGCCGATAATCTTGCCAATTCGGTTGCGGATACAGGAGATGCGATGGAGGGTGCGTTCAATGCCGGCCCGGTTATCTCCTGAAAAGGAACCGACCTTGCTGACCACAAAATCAATATCGTCCTGGGTTACAAGATCACCAGAGATATAAAAAATAATCTTGGAAAAGCGGGCTTCTGGGCTTTTGCCCAGGTCTAGAATGACCTCAATTAAGGAATCGATATCCTTATGATCAAGCAAAGACTGCTTGACCCGTGGCGGCAAAACCTCAAGCAATTTGAGGAGTTCTTCATCTACCATTAATTATAGTCTTATTTGCCCTTTATTAATTTTTTCAAGTTGATCCCAGGGACAAAAGCTGGTGCCTGTGACTGCCCAATCTCAATTCTGGCACCAGTCTGCGGGTTACGGCCGATTCTCCCTTTGCGTTTTCTAACCACAAAGTTGCCAAATCCGACCAAACGGACCTTATCGCCACCAATTAAGGCTTGGCTAATAAAATCAAGCGTTGAATCAATAATCAGTTCTGCCTGCGCCTTAGTCAATTTTTCCTTCTTTGCTAGTTTTCCGGCCAATTGTTTCTTATTCATATCCATTTCCCCTTTCTATTATCCACACTTTTTCTGTAAAACTTCCCAGCGGCGGTCAACCTCTTTTTGGATTGACTCAATAATAGCTTCATTACCTGGTTTAAACAAGTGGCGAAAGCGGCCTTGGACCTTTAAGAACTCAACCACTGGTTTTTTGGTTTTAGGAGTATAGGTTAAAGTGTACTTACCATTTTCAACTTCATAAAGCGGCCAAACACAGGTATCAGCTGCCAAGCGGCCCAAGTTACAAGTATCTTCTGGCTTATAATCCCAACCCAAGCGGCAAGGCTGGAGCACATTTAAAAATTTGGGCCCGCGCTTTGAAAAGGCTTTTTCAGCTTTAAGGGTCAGATCCCGCCAAAAACCAACTGCAGATTGAGCTACATACGGCAGGTCGTGTGCCACCATGATCTCAGTTAAGTTTTTGGGAAACTGAAGTTTACCAGGAATAACCTTCCCAGCCGGAGCCGTGGTCGTGGCCGCGCCTTTGGGCGTGGCTGACGAGCGCTGGATCCCGGTGTTCATGTAGGCTTCGTTGTTGTAGCAAACATAAAGCATATCATGCCCTCGCTCCATGGCGCCAGAGAGTGATTGAAAGCCAATATCATAAGTGCCACCATCGCCGCCAAAAGCCACAAAATTAATGTGGTCAGTTTTCACCTTGCCTTGTCTTTTTAAGGACTTGTAGGCAGCCTCAATCCCGGAACAGGTGGCAGCGGAATTCTCAAAAGCATTGTGTAAAAAAGGGACCTTCCAGGCAGTGTAGGGAAAAATTGTGGTCACAACCTCCAGGCAGCCGGTAGCAGAAACAACCACTACTGGATCTTTACTCGCCATTAACACTTGTTTAACAATTATCGGCGCGCCGCAACCGGCACACGCCCTGTGTCCTCCCGTTAACGGCTCCTTTCGAGTAACTAATTCTTTTAATGTTGGCATTTAATACTCCTCTCTTCTATCAAGTCCTAGCAGCGAGGCTAAGAGCCTCGCCTACGCGACAAAACTATTCCCTTACACCAAAGTAAACAATCTTCCCAGACTGGTTACTTTTTTGCTCACTAAAAATCTGTCTTAAGTCTTCAAGATTAATCTCTCGACCGCCTAAACCATATATATAGTTAGAGAGTACTGGCTTAGTCTTAGCATCATACAGGGCCGAGCGAACTTCGGTATACAGCGGACCACCCTGACTACTTAAGCTGTCGCTCCGATCAAGCACGGCAATACTCTTGACCCCAGCCAGGACCTCGGCAACTTCAGCTGCTGGGAACGGGCGAAAAACACGGAGTTTAAGCATCCCAGCCTTAATCCCTTTTTCCCGCAGCTCATCAATCACTACTCGCGCTGTACCACAGGTTGAGCCCATAGCCACAATCGCCACTTCGGCGTCATCAAGCTTATATTTCTCCAGCAAACCATAGGGACGGCCGTATTTTGCCCCAAATTCTTGGCCAACTTTAAGGATAACCTCTTTAGCCTCAATCATTGCTTGGGCCATCGGCATCCGGTGTTCAAAATAATAATCCTGCAAGTCAAGTGAGCCTAAAGTAATTGGCTTTGTAAGGTCCAGGGTAGAATTCATCTTTTTATGTTCGCCAAGATATGTTTTGACCTCGGCATCTTCCAGTGTCTCAATCTTTTCCATGCAATGGGAAATAATAAAACCGTCGGTAGTTACCATCCCCGGCAGCCGCACCTTCACATCCTCAACAATCTTGATCATCTGCAGCACACTGTCATAGGCCTCTTGCGCGTTCTCGGAAAAGATCTGCAGCCAGCCAAAATCGCGCACTGCCATGGTATCGCTATGGTCACAGTGGATATTGATTGGGCCGGACAGCGCTCGGTTAACCTCACACAAGACAATTGGCTGGCGGAGCGCCGAAGCAATCGGTAAAATCTCTGACATTAACTGGAGCCCTTGAGACGAGGTCCCGGTCATAACGCGGCAACCAGCTGAAGCTGCGCCAACGCAGGCACTCATCGCCGAGTGTTCTGACTCAACAGCAACAAACTCTGTATCAACTAAACCATCGGCCACAAACTTGGAAAATATCATTACAACTTCGGTCGCCGGGCTAATTGGATAAGCCGCCACAACATCTGGATTAATTTGTCTCATGGCCTCAGCCATGGCTTCGTTTCCTGTTCTTGCTAATACTGGCATCCTTCTAGCTCCTTTCCTGTTTCATGACTATGGCTTTTTCTGGCTTGACCGGACATTCAGCCCTACAAATACCACAGCCTTTACAATGATCATAATCTATCCCTGCCACTTTATTGTCTTTATCAAGCAAGATTGAGGCATCTGGACAATAAACCCAACAAAAATAACAATTAATGCACTTTTCTTTGTTCCAAACCGGCCGCTCCGAACGCCAGTCCCCAGTCTTAAACTCGTTAGCCGTCCCAGCAGGTGAAGAATCCCCATGGGGAAGCTCTTTCCAACCCATATTCTTTTTCATCAGCCCTCTCCCTTCACAGTTTCATAAGCAGTCTTGATTGCCTCAATATTGCCTTTGATAATTTCAGGCTTATGGGCAAATTTTTTCTTAAGCTTTTCTTCTGTGTCTTTAATCATAGCACTAAAATCCAAGATCGCGGAAACCTTTGTCAGCGCCCCAAGCATCGGGGTATTGGGAATATTGCGGCCAATCTTCTCGGTCGCAATCTTTGAAGCATCAACAGTATAAACCTTACCCTTTTTCAGCCCTAGCTCAGCGCGAATCTCGGCAGGGCTCTTTGAAGTATTAACAATAATACTGCCGTTCTCGAGTAGCCCGCTGGTAACATCTACTGAGGCCATCAAGGTTGGGTCAAGGACAACCACAATCTTGGGACTGGTGATGCCGCAGTGGATAGTAATCGGGTTTTTGGCTAACCGATTAAAAGATTGGACCGGCGCCCCCATCCTTTCTGGGCCATACTCTGGAAAAGCCTGGATATACATCCCTAACGACAGGGCTGCATCGGCAAATAAAAGGGCCGCAGTCTTCGCCCCCTGGCCACCTCGTCCATGCCAACGAATCTCCAAAATCTCACTCATTTACTTTTGCCTCCTAACTTATTCAACACAATCCGCGTAAACAACCCTCTTAGGGTTACCACTATCACTGGTCGGCCTAAGAGGCTGACCTTACACGAAATAATTCTAACTTACCCACGCTTCAAGTTTCGAAAGTGCTATTTTATCAAACAAGAGCCCGATAATCAAGAGGATCACCAACGGCACCGCCGCCCCAACAAAGGCCCGCCACTTTGAGACCCCGTAGTTTTTCCGTCCTGAAATAGCCCAAAGGCCATAGACGTAGAGACAAAGCAGATAATAAACCACATTAAAACCAGCCCGAAAAAGCTGAAAAGAAAGGCCAGTGTATTTGGTCAAAATCACCAGGCAAAAAATAAACAAGGCCAATAACATCACTGCGCTGCTGTAAAAAATATTTTGTACTTTTTGATTAAAACTACCTTGGCCACCCAATAAAGCATAGGTCCAGTGAAGGACAAAGGCCGCCAAATAAAACATCACAAAAAAAGCCGCGGTAAATAACCCGCCCAGGATCAAGAAAGTGATCAAGAAAAAAACCGCTGCCAGGGTCAAGAGAACCGGCAGGATGATCAAAAACTGAACGCCAGAGATGTTTTCAACTAAAGTCCTGCCAATTGGCAGGTACTGGACAGTAAAAACAATCAGGCTCGCCCCAAAAGCCAATATCCAGGCCGTTAAAATTAAGAACGTCAAGGCCCCTGACTTCCAATCATCACCCTTAAGCCGGCTGTAAAAAAAGATCGGCCTCAGCATGATCGTCCACCAGGTTCTAAAATAATTTCTAACTTCGGATTTTGGATTTTGGATTTCCATCAAAGTTCCCTCCTTCCTTGAAAAGCCTTGGCCAAGGTTGCTTCATCAGCATAGTCCATATCTGCCCCAATTGGCAAGCCATAAGCCACTCTAGTTAATTTTAAGCCGAGCGGCCGGATCAGCTTGCTTAAATATATATTGGTCGCTTCGCCAGAAGCTGTTGGACTAAGGGCTAAAATGATCTCTTTGACATTTTCTTTAGCTAAACGCTGCAGCAGTTCCTTGATCCGCAAACTGTCCGGACCTAAACCGTCCAGCGGCGAGATCGTGCCACCTAGGACATGATAAGCGCCTTGGTACTCCCTGGACCGCTCAATCGCCATCAAGTCCTTAGGCTCAGCCACAACACATAAAACACTGTGGTCTCGCGAATCATTAGCACAAATTTTACACGGGTCAATATCTGTAATATTAAAACAAGTCGAGCAATGGGCCAATTTACTCTTAGCCTCCACCATGGCCGCGGCTAATTTATCAACCTCAGCCTGCGACATTGAAAGCATAAAAAAGGCCAGGCGCTGAGCAGATTTAGGCCCAATCCCAGGCAGTTTCTTAAGTTCTTCAATTAGATTTTCTAGTGTTTCTGCATACATAAATTTGACATTGGATATTGTCCGCCGGAGGCGTGCTCCATAGGCGCATCCGCCTCAGGTGGAGATCCGCCTTTGGCGGAGACATTTGACATTACAATCACATCCCTGGTAGTCCTGGTAACCCCATCCCCCCCGTAACCCCCTTCATCTTTTTAGCCGCAGCATCCTTCGCCGCGCCCAAGGCTTTTTTTAAGGCCTCTTTTAAGTTCCGCTGCAAATTATCTTTTTTAACTGGCTCCATCATCCTGGGCTCAATACTGATCTCTTTAACCTCCATGTCACCGCTAACCTTGACCACTACCCCATCAGCAAAACCATCATAGATCTCACGCTCTAGCTCTTGCTTGACCTGTTTTAATTTCCCCTGCATCTCCCTGGCCATTTTCATCATGTCACCCATTTGTCCAAAAATCATAAGCGCTTCCTCCTTTTATGGCGTTAAAACTTTTCCCCCAAAAAACTCAGCCACTGAATGGGCCGACAAACCAGCGGGTTTGCTGGCCTCATCAAATATAACACAATCAATCAATAATTTTTCCGCCAGGACCTCTTCTAAGGCTTGCTCAACCACCTTTTTGTTGGCCAGCTCCTCCAGCCGCTCTTTGTGAAAAGAATAGCCTCGCTTAAAAGCCACCTCAAGCTTACCTTTTTCATTGATCTTAGTCGGCTCCCCTTCATGAAGTGACACATAGCCAAAAATGCTCTTTTTCTTGACAGCGTCTAATATTTGGGGCCAGTTTGATTTTATTTTGGCAATCAAAGAATCGTTGATAACTTGGGCAGTCGCAACAGGTGAAAGGTCGGGGATTGGGCAAACTTCGGGTGCATTTCGCACCTCGTTTCTCGTTTCCTGCTTCGCTTCCCTGCTTGTCGGCAAGCCCCCGCCCACCACACCTCGCTCGTCCAGCAATTCCAAAAGCGCCACCTCCAGCACCAATCTCCCATGCGGGTGCCACTTCATGTCCAGCTCAGCGCGGGACAAAGCCTTAATAATCTCTTTTATTTTTGACAGTTCAAACTGGCTGGCCTGATTTTTCAGGCGCTCAAGATAGTCCGCAGTCAACTCGAGCGCGTCGGTTGAACCAACCTTAATATGTAACAAGCAGCGAAAATGACCGATCAAATCCCTGGTCACCTGCAAGCTAGAGCGCCCCTCGCCAAGAGAGCACTCGATTAATTCTAACACTTTCGGAATATTATTAGTCGACAAACTGTCTGCAAAAGTCAACAAAAGGTCTTCATTTGCTGTGCCCAAAAGCAGAATAACATCATCATATTTAATTTTATTGCCAGCAAAGGAAACCAATTGATCAAGCAAAGAGATCGCGTCGCGCATACAGCCATCAGAAGAACGCGCAATTAAATTTAAAGCCTTGTCATCAATTTCAACTCCCTCTCCTTCCCCCACCTTCCGCAGATGCCCTTCAACTTCCTTCATTTTTATCCGGCCAAAATCCAGCCGCTGACAGCGGGAAAGAATTGTTAAAGGGACTTTTTGCAACTCGGTCGTTGCTAGGACAAAGATAGTATGCTCTGGCGGCTCTTCCAAGGTTTTAAGCAAGGCATTAAAAGCCTCGGGGGTCAGCATGTGAACTTCATCTATAATATAAACCTTGTAGCGGCCCTCTACCGGCGCGTAGCGCACCCGCTCGCGCAGCTCGCGGATCTCATCAATCCCGCGATTTGAAGCCGCGTCAATCTCAATGACATTTACTGATTGACCAGCTGTTACCCTTTCACAATTTTGACAAGTGCCGCAAGGGTTTGGGGTTGGGCCATTTTCACAGTTCAAGGCCTTGGCCAAAATCCTGGCCATTGAGGTTTTGCCTGTTCCCCTGGGGCCAGAAAAAAGATATGCGTGGGCCAGGCGATTATTTTGAATCGCGTTCTTTAACGTTTGCACGATCGGGGCTTGCCCCACGATCTCATCAAAATTTTTTGACCGCCATTTTCGATAAAGTGATGTGTATGACATGAGAGGATTTTATCTTAGCATATTTTGGAAAGTCTATAAACCCTACTCACAAAGGTTATCTCAAAAGAGTGAAATTTTCTGACAAACTCACAGATATATTTTGGGGAGAGCGCCAAGAAAGCATGTTTTGGAACCTAAGAATGAAATTCTCGGTTCCAAAACCGTATGTTCTTTCGACGAGAAAAGGAACCGAGGCTTTCAGCCTCAGGTTCCGACTCCTAGCAGATTAGGAGTTTTTCGGAGCTCTCTTAGGAAGAGGGAAAAAAACAAAAATGAATATCGTTCGCATACCAGAGACTTCATTAAGGTTATTGGCTGGACCGCAAAAGCCGGATCAAAGACCTTTACCAAAATAGCCAATCGCAGCTACTCTGCCACACACAACTCTCTACTGTCCTCCCACAGGACAGATTCTTGAAATAAGCGAACACAAACGTCAAACTATCTTTAATAATTTTCTAACTACAGAGTTATCAAGGCTCTCCCAAGAATTAGGACTTCCCCCTATTGAGGAGGTCTCTATTGAGTGTATTAAGACCGGCTCTCCGGAGAAGACCCCCTGGACCAATGAAACACTGCAAGAACTACCATACCTAATTTTAGCTTTGGTTTATGCCACTAGAGAAACCAGAAACTATCTAGGCTCTTTGCCTGGCAAAGAACTTGACGCAAAGGCTGAAGCCAAGGATTCGTTTGGTGAGCTTCAGCCTGGACCGACTGCAGATTTATCTTTAGCACAATCTTGGCTAGTAATCTTTCGCAAGGAGATAAAGAATTTGTTTTTCGGATTGCCCCTAATTCCCCGATCAAAAGACACCCAAACAGCACCACTTTGGAGGGCATCTTTGAATGCCAAGCAGAAGAGGCCGCTGAATTAGAACAGCTTGGGCTAAATACAGATGATCTCTATGATGCTAGTCTGATTTCAAGAGGTCTAACCAGGGGATTTACTGTCACTGTCGCTATTACCGAAGAAGCAAACCTAGGCTTAGCTGGGGTTAACAAACAATCGACTGGACTATTATTAACTGATCCATTAGGCAATGTTTATAAAATCACTACTCAGCACGCTGGGGATCACCGATAAATCCTGGCCACCCTTTTGCCAATTCCGCAAACTATTTCATAAGAAATAGTGTCAGCCAGTTTAGCCACTTCATCAGCCGAGACAAGCTGGCTGTTTTGTTCGCCAATTAAAATAACTTCATCACCAACTGAAACTTGACTCTGACCGACATCAACCATAATCAAGTCCATGGTGACCCTGCCTACCACTGGATAACGTTTTCCGCGAATAATTACTTTCCCTTTGTTGGAAAGGCGGCGGCTATAGCCATCTGCGTAACCAACCGGCACTGTAACCACCTGCGTCTCTGTTGGGGTGACATAAATTGAGCCATAAGAGACAGGTGTCCCAGCCGATACTCGTTTAACATAAGAGACTCGGCTCTTAAAGCTCAGAGCTGGAATAAGGTTCACCTTGTTGCGGCCATTACCCTGAGGATAAAGACCATACATCATCAAGCCCACCCTGACTAAATTTAGATGGGTTTGAGGGTGAAAAACCACTGCCGCAGAATTGGCTGAGTGCTTAAGTGGAATGTTATCAAGCTGATCAGCTACTTGCTTGAATTTCTCAAACTGATCATTAGTAAAGGTATCGTGGGGCTCTTCTGCTAAAGCAAAATGAGTAAAAACCCCTTCAAGAAAAAGTCCAGGCAAGGAAGAAATTTTAGCAATAAAAGCCTTGGCCTCAGAAGGCAAGACCCCCACCCGCCCCATCCCAGTATCAATCTTCACGTGGACAGTCGCAGTTTTGTGACGCTTGGCTGCTTCATCAGACAAGGCCTTGGCCTCAGTAAAAGAATAAGTTGTCTGTGTTAAATCATACTCAATAATCTCATCAACCACTGAGGTCGGTGACTCGGTAAGGATTAAGATTGGCGCCAAAATTCCAGCTTCGCGCAGCTCCAACGCCTCTTTCAGATTGGCCACAGCCAGATACTCAGCTCCAGCCTCCACGGCCGCCCGCGCTGCGGCTACTGCCCCATGGCCATAAGCATTGGCCTTGACCACCGCCATAAACTTAACCCCGGGCGCTAAAAGGTTTCTGATTGCTAAAATATTATCTTTGATCGCTTTAAGGTTTATTTCAGCGTAAGTGTTCATTTTTTAACTGCTCCACATATTTATCATCGATCACAAATTCACCTAATTTCAGTCTCCGGCCGCTCTCCTGACCATGATGATCAGAGCCGCCGGTTATAAGCAAGCCATGTTTGATCGCTAAGTTTATGTAATGTTGGGTTTGGCCCTCATTATGCAAGGGGTAGATCGCTTCAATCCCGGCTAAACCAGCCGCGACAAAATCTGGAATTACCTGGTCACATTTTGAAACCCCTGGATGGGCATAGACCGGCAGGCCGCCGGCATCTAAAACAAGTTTTATTGCTTCCACCGCTTTCATCTTATAGTGTTCTGTATAAGCCGGGGCACCAAACTCAATATAGCCGCGAAAAGCGTCGCGAAAATTACTGATCAACCCCTCTTGGACCATGACCCTAGCTACGTGAGGCCGGCCAGGGGCTTGGTTCCCAGCCAGCGTAAGGACTGTTTCTGCCTGAAGGTTTATCCCCATCTTCTGCAGCTTCTCGCACATTTTATAGATCCTATCCTGACGCCCTTTTTGCAGTTTTTTTAAAGTTTCTTGAAAAGCGGCGTTGCCAAGATCAATAAAATAACCAAGAATATGGATTTCCGTGTTGTAATCATCTGTGGAAAACTCAATGCCTGGAATAACCTCAAGACCAAGCTCGGCTCCTTTAGCAACAGCCAAGGCTACCCCGCCGGCAGTATCATGGTCAGTCACGGCAATAGTGGTTAAACCGACTGTTTTGGCTAAGGCAACCAGCACTTCCGGCGTATCGGTCCCGTCTGAAAAATTAGTATGAAGATGCAAATCAGCAGACATTATTTTGTAATTATAACATGATTTTGATAAAGCTGTAGCGCAGACCTTTAGGTCTGCTACATTTTTTTCTAACCGAAGGTGCCCTACACGCAGTCTTAATTATTAGTAAAGAGGATATAGGTTAGATAGTCAAAAACTTGGGGTGATATTTCCAACTTAAGAAGTGTCTGGGTAAAAGCCTGGGCCGCAACCTTACTTAAGGCTTCAATATAGCGCTCCTTGACATAAGGACCAAGCTGCCAAGCCTTAAATTTATAACGTTTATAAACCTCGCCGATCTCTTGAAATTCCAAGTGCTTAAAAAGTTCATGGGCCACCATAAATTTTAAGAGATGCTCTGACAGCTCGCTGGACCTGACATAACGCAGCATTTTTTCGTGATGATCACGATAGACCACAATCTCCCTGCGCTCACGGCGATACTCGCTCCGCCTGGCCCGGCCTTTATCTTCACCAAAAACCTTAACCCCTAGCTCAGCTGCGATCCTTCGCGGATCACGGGTCCCATACTCTGCCACCAAAGAGTGGGCCACCTCATCGCCAAGGGTTAAGACCTCTTCAATCAATTGCTGCTTATAATCCTCGGCCAATTTTTGAAATGTTTTATCTTTTGACAGTTCTAAATAAGCTAAGGCTAAACGATTACGCTCTTGAAGGCTCCGCTCTCTAACTTTTTCAGAAAACTGTTCGCTCTTTTTTCCTCTCGTCATTACAGTTTAACAACCTCTTCAGTAATTTTTTCTCCGGCCACGGTTATTTTAACATAATGATAGAAACCACCCAAGCCTGCTGGTAAATGCAAGACACCCCCAGCCCCGCCACTCACTAAATAAACCACCCCACCCTCCCGACGCCGGGCATAGCCATGAATGTGCCCGGCACAAACATATTCAACCCGATAGCGGGCAAACAATGATTTTAACTCGGCCACCACCTCGTGCTCGGACATAACATAATCATCATAAAGCTCTAAGGGATCAAACAGCGGCCGGTGAAAAAAGACAAAACAATGGGCCTGTTTGTTCTGGGCCAGGTCAGCCTTGAGCCAATTTAGTTGCGTGGCGTTAAACATTCCGCGAAAAGCATTGTTCAAAACAATAAAGTGAGAGTTTTGATAATTAAAGGAATAATATAACGGCCCAAAATATTTTTTAAAGTAGCGGTCACCATGATTAACCAGGTCATGATTACCTGGAACCTGGTAGACCTTAGGCTGGAGCTTGCTTAGCTGGCTAAGGTAAAGTTGATACTCAGGCTCCGTGCCATTGACCACACAATCCCCAAGGTTTACAGCAAAAGCCAGATCAGTTTCCTGATTAAGGCGAGCCAGCAGCTGATCAAAAATCTCTTTTGAACCCTGATTATCGCCAAACACAACAAAACTAAAGCTAGGGTCTGCCGGCGGACGGGCCAGGGCAAAAGCCAGGCCAAAACTTACGCTCAGTAAAATAATCAGACTAAAAATTATCTGCAACTTAAATTTAGGTTTTAACTTAGGCGCGAGCTCACTCAAGATCGTCCACCGCTCTTCGAAATTCAGCCACTGTTTTTTTTAAGCCCTCAAGTGTCTTACCTGTTACTTGAGAGGTCAGCAGCAGCGCCTTAGCGCCAGTATCAGCCAAGATCGCGACCTCAGACGGCTTAAGACTGCGCTGACTAGGAATAATCACTGGCAAAGCCGAGGACAAAACAATAGAAATGTAATTTTGCAGATCGCCCACCACCAGCTCCCCGCCTCGGTCAGAACTCGGCAGGATCGCGGCGGTCAGGGCATCAAAATCGCTACGGGAAATCTCGACCACTTCTTCCAAAGTAAAACGGCTGTTCAAGGTCAATATTTTGGCAAGTCCGTTAGCCTTGATCAAGGCCGGCGATAAAAACTCCATCCCCAAGCTGATAAAATCAAAACCAACAGTTATCAGTTCGACCAGCTCTTTTTCGCCTAGCTGCTTTTCACCGCTCAGATTAAGACCAACCGGCACTTTCACGTCTGCCAGGCTTCGGATCAAAGCCTGCTTTTCTTTTTGCACGCCAGTCACACCTTCGGCCAAGCTAAGACAGAGCACATCAGCCCCACTCTCCACTGCCCCGGTCAAGACATCAGGATCACCCCCCGCTACTGCCACAATCAGGGTCAATTTGTTTTGCGCTAGCAGTTCCATTAACTTTGGCATAACACTTCCTTATAATCCTGGCGAGCAACCGCAATATTTTTGTCTGTACAATTTAAGTTGCTTGGCCATTGCTTGACTTTGACGATACCCGCACCTAAAATCTTGCCAAAAGAATTCTACACCAATCTCTACCCCAATTTCATCCCCTATTTTTTTGATCAGCTCAATCTTTTGATATGGACTAATAAGAAGCGTAGTTGAAAAAAACTTAAAGCCTAGCTCTTGGGCTTTTTGCGCTGTGCTAAGCAAACGCACGCGGTAGCAGTTTTCACAATCTTTTGGTCTCAA
Source organism: Candidatus Saganbacteria bacterium CG08_land_8_20_14_0_20_45_16 (assembly GCA_002774365.1). Taxonomy (GTDB): domain Bacteria; phylum Margulisbacteria; class WOR-1; order O2-12-FULL-45-9; family O2-12-FULL-45-9. Next base: position 15,826 of record PEYM01000136.1, read on the forward strand.
TCCCCATTTATTCTCCCCCTTATCAAGGGGGAGATGTCGATCCGCCTCTGACGGAGAGACAGAGGGGGTAAGGAGCTCCAATCCAACCGTCGTCACATATTGTTTCATAGTTTCTAGACGACGCTCATATTCTGCCAGCGGCTGGATATTAGGGTTATAAAAATAACCGGTGACGTTAAAACCTTGCTCACGCAGGGACTTAACAACATAGGTACTGCAGGGGCCGCAACAAGTGTGGAGCAGTATTTTAGACAAGGCCAAGGTCTGCTAAAGCTTTGTGGACAACCTCTTTTTCCTTATCAGTAGCTTCAACTAAAGGCAGCCGCACGCCACCAACCGGCAAGCCAATCATCGCCAAAGCAGCTTTGACCGGGATCGGGTTGGAGGTGACAAAGATCGCTTCAAACAAGGCAGAGAGCTTATCATTGATCGCTTTAGCCTCAGCCTTTTTCCCTTCAAGGAAAAGAATGGTCATTTTTTTCATCTCTTTGCCAACCAGATGTGAAGCCACGGAAATAACGCCAATCCCCCCTCGCTCCATAACCGGCAAAGTTAAGTTATCGTCACCGCTGTAAATCGCAAAACTTTTTGGAGTAGCCTGGCGGACCGCTGCAACCTGATCTAAATTGCCCGAAGCCTCTTTAACAGCCACGTAATTCTTGATCTCTGCCAAACGAGCCACCGTCTCTGTCTCCATATTTTTACTGGTGCGGCCCGGGATATTATAAATAATTAATGGGAGTGAAGTATTGTCTGCCACAACCTTAAAATGCTGATACAGCCCCTCTTGTGGCGGCTTATTATAGTATGGGACAACTATCATCGCCGCATCAACCCCAATCTCTTCAGCTTTTTGGGTCGATTTAATCGTGGTCGCAGTTGAATTTGAGCCTGTGCCAGCAATGATTTTGCATTTTGCGCCAACCGCGGCTTTGACCACGCGGTAGAGCTCGTATTCTTCTTCGTGAGTTAAAGTCGGAGATTCTCCGGTTGTCCCATGCAAAACCAAACCTTCAGAGCCATTGGCCACTAAATGCGCGGCCAGTTTTTCAGCCATCGCATAATCAACTGAAAGGTCTTTTTTAAAAGGTGTCACCATTGCGGTTAAAACATTACCAAAATTAGTCATAAGATCTCCTCCTATGAATTTTATTGTAGCATAATTTCACCTGGACATACACTCGTAGCAGTGGTAATAATTACTGAAATTTAGCAGCTAGACATTTATTCCAAACGCCCTCTTAGGTCCTTAACCCTAGTCGTTTTCTAAAAATCAACCTAAGATGTTTAGCATATTTGACAGCCTCTGTAACCTCTTCAGATATCACCACATCCCCAGGATATCGAAACTCAACAGCATATGGGGTTAATTCTTTAAGCTGCTTGCGCATAGGAGCCAGCAACGAATCTGTACCCAAAAGCAAAACCAGTAATTCCTCCAAGTCATGGTGCTTGGAAAAATGTATTTTATGAAAAGTCAAAAGAGCTTTTAAGTATTTTTCAACGCACTGCTGACAATGAAAAGCAATAATACAACGTTGTTTAGGGCGCCGTTTTGATCTCAAATCTAAAATTGTCTCAAAATCACCCTCTGCTTTTTCAACCCACTCATCAACACATTTATCCCTTTTCATACAAAACCTTACCGTTACTTATAATATCCTGCAGAAAAGGATCGAAATTTTTAAGGCGGCTTTTTATCTCTCCAGGTGTTCTGATCACAAAATCCATAGGGATCAACCTTGGAAAAAGAGCATCACTAACAAGGCCATATCTTTTTTTAGAGCGGAGCTTGGTTTTTTTGACTATAAAAAGATCTAAGTCGCTATCTTTGCCTGGTTTACCATAAGCATAAGAGCCAAAAAGAATAATCTTTTCTGGTTTAACTTTTTCAACTATGCGCTGCGTTATATCAGCTAAAACACTAGCGGTAACAGGCGGCTTTATCGGTTTTTTTTGCTTTTCACAAGTCATATTAATATTTTATCACATCCCAAACGCCTTTTTAAGCTCTTTGATCCGATCCCTGATCTCTGCCGCCCGCTCAAAATTAAGCTCTGTGGCCGCCATTGCCATCTCTTCTTCCAAAGATCTAATTAAATCAGGCAATTCCTCCTTGGGAAAGAACTCTTTTAGATGCTTGATCTCTTCAAGTTTGCTCTCCTTAATCCGCTCGGAAATATCTGCAATTTCTTTAACAATAGTCTTAGGGGTAATTTTATGTTTTACATTATACGCCACTTGCTTTTTGCGGCGACGGTTAGTCTCATCAAGCGCCCGCTCCATCGAGCCAGTCATGTTTTCCGCGTAAAGAATAACTGTCCCATTAATATTCCTCGCCGCCCGGCCAACAGTCTGGATCAGCGAGGTGTCAGAACGCAAGAAACCCTCTTTATCAGCATCAAGGATAGCCACCAGAGAAACTTCAGGTAAATCGAGTCCTTCACGCAAAAGATTGATCCCAACTAGCACATCAAACTTACCAAGTCTCAAGCCCCGCAAAATTTCAATCCGATCGAGAGTTTGTACATCCGAGTGCAAATACCTGACTTTTATCCCAGCCTCATTTAAATACTCGGACAAATCCTCAGCCATTCGTTTAGTTAACGTTGTAACCAGGACCCGCTCTTTTCGCTCGGTCCTAATTTTTATCTCTTTAATCAAATCTTCAACCTGGCCTTGGGGTTTTTTCACGATTACCGCAGGGTCAATTAAACCAGTCGGCCTAATAATTTGCTCAACAACTTGCTTAGAATGCTTGATCTCAAAATCAGCCGGGGTCGCTGAAACAAAAATTGTCTGATTAAGCCGCTGCATAAACTCGTCAAATTTTAACGGGCGGTTATCAAGGGCAGATGGGAGGCGAAAGCCATATTCAACCAAATTCTGCTTACGTTTCTTATCCCCTTCATACATTGCCCGAATTTGCGGCACAGTGACGTGTGACTCATCAATAATCAACAAATAGTCGTCGGGAAAATAATCGATCAAGGTGCCCGGAGGCTCGCCAGGCGCGCGGCCGTCCAAATGCCTAGAATAATTTTCAATGCCCGAACAATAACCCATCTCGCGGATCATCTCTAGATCATACTTGGTTCGCTGGGCTAAGCGCTGGACCTCAAGTTTTTTATTCTCTCGATCTAACTCTGCCAAGCGCCAATTTAATTCTTTTTTTATAGATTCAAGAGCCACATCAAATTTGCCTTGAAAAGTAACGTAATGCGTAGCCGGGTAGATGCCGACAAAACCGCGGGCTGACAAGACCCGGCGCGAAACTGCTTCAACTTCAGCGATCTTTTTTATTTGATCATCCTCAAGCTCTATCCTCAAAAAATTAGTATCATAAGCTGGCTGCACCTCAATCACCCCGCCCCTGACCCGAAACTTGCCCCGGGATAGTTCCACATCATTGCGCTCATATTTGGTTGAAACCAGATGGGCCATAATTTCATCGCGGGAAATCTTTTGGCCCAGCTTAAGGATTAAAGTACTTGCTTTATAATCCTCTGGCCGGCCTAAGGCATAGATACAGGAAACAGAAGCCACAATGATCGTGTCGCAGCGCTCTAAGATTGACATGGTTGCCTGGTGACGCAAGCGATCAATCTCCTGGTTGATTGACGAATCTTTTTCAATATAAGTATCGCTGGCGGGGAGATACGCTTCTGGCTGGTAGTAATCATAAAAGCTAACAAAATACTCAACCGCGTTTTCTGGAAAAAAACTGCGAAACTCCTGGCACAGCTGGGCCGCTAAAGTTTTATTAGGCGAGATAACCAAGGTTGGTTTTTGGACCTGCTCGATTACATTGGCCATGGTAAAAGTTTTACCCGAGCCGGTTACTCCAAGCAAGGTTTGAAAATCTTGGCCTTTGTCCAGCCCCGCAACCAACTGCTTAATGGCTAGGGGCTGGTCCCCTTGGGGTTTAAAGTTTGAAGAGAGCTTGAACTTGCCCATTTAATTCTTTTCTTGTCCCATTGTTGTCAATCACCACATCAGCTAATTTGAGATAATTTTTTTGGCCCATCTGCGAATTTATCCTGGCCAGCGCAGCCTCTTTTGATAAACCTTTTTCTAACAATCTGGCCAGTCGAGTTTTCTTAGAGGCCATTACCACCCAAACCTCATCACAGAACCCAATCAAACCTATCTCTTTGAGCACCGCTGCATTGATCACTATCATTCGACTATCGAATTTTCGAATTTTCAACTTTTCGAATATCGTTTTCTTAAGTTTCGGATGCACTAACTGATTTAGCTCACGCAGCTTTTGGGGGTCACTAAAAACTAGCTCAGCTAGTTGTTGACGCTTGGCCCGGCTTAAACCCATTAACCGATGAGCCTCTTTGTCTACATCAATCACAAAAGCGCCATGCCTAGCCAAAATCTTAGCCACTTCACTCTTACCCGAAGCAATTGGCCCTGTTAATCCAATAATTCGACATTTGGCGCCAAAGGCGCATCCGCCTCTGGCGGAGATATTTGACATTTGACATTTATTATATCACCCCCCATTGCCAAACCAAAATAATTATAATAGCATTAGCTTATGTCTAACTGGCTCTATTATCTAAAATCATCTCTAAAACAAGCAAAAAACACTGACCAACTTACCCAAAACAATCAAAACAACCAGGCCGGGGAAAACATCAAGGTTCTGCTCCCTTTTATCAAAAAGCATTGGCCAGCAGGGCTGCTGGGGGTTTGCTTAATCATTGTTAGCAGTTTTCTCTCCTATCCCCAGCCCATGATCACTCGTTATCTCATTGACAAGGTCCTGCTTGGCAAACAATTCAACCTGCTCGGGTTAATCATCATTCTGCTAGCAGCTATTAAGCTACTGCAAACAATCGCGGACCTTTTTCAGCGTTTTTACTCGACCAGCTTTGAACAAGCGGTCTTGCTTGATATTAGGCATGACCTCTTAAATCGGGTCTTGCATTTTCCCAAGGCTTTTTTTGACAGTCAGGAGACTGGTTACCTTATGTCCCGCTTAAACAATGACTTAGAAAGCTTAAGATGGTTTTTTTCCAGCACGCTTGTCCAAATCCTAACCAATAGTTTGCGCTTTGTAATCGGTCTTGGCTTTCTCTTTTATCTTGAATGGCGCATCGCCCTGGTTACCATCATTGTTTTACCGCTCCTCTCGCTTTCAGTTAAATATTTTTCCCAGAAAATAAAAGTATTGAGCCGTCAACGCATGGAAAAACAGGCCAAGCTCTCTGCCCGCTTAAAAGAAGCCCTCGGCTCTCTCTCCTTGATCAAATCATTCTCAACAGAAAAACGCGAGATCGCTAAGATCATGCAAGAGGCTAAGCAAGCCAATGAGATCAATCTGCAGCAAACCGCCCTTAGCTCAGTAGCCAGCCTATCAATTAGTGGGCTCTCCGAACTTGCTTCCTTAATTCTCTTGGCTGCTGGCGGCTGGCTAATTATTAAGGGGGAATGGACAGTTGGCTCGCTCCTTGCTTTTCAAGCTTATCTAGGCTTTGTCTTTGGGCCAGCCCAATTCTTGGCCAATTCCAATTACATACTGCAAAGCGCCTTGGCTGGACTGGAGCGGGTAGCAACTTTTTACACTATCCTGCCAGAAGAACATAATGAAGCTGGGCAAAAGCCAGCAAAACTCAACGGTAAAATAGAATTTCGCCACGTCTCCTTTTCATATAATGGTCAGGAAATGATCCTTAAGGACCTCTCTTTTATCATTAACCCAGGTGAAAAGATCGCCATTGTCGGCCCAAGCGGGGCTGGCAAAACCACCCTGATCAGTTTAATGCTGGCTTTTTATTCCCCAATTAACGGCACAGTCTTATTTGATGACCAGCTTGTTTCTGCTTATAATCTCAAATCATTGCGCGAGCGGCTCGGCTATGTGGCCCAAAGCACGCAGCTTTTAAGCGGTTCAATCATCGACAATTTAAAATATGGTAATGAACAGGCTACCCACGAGGAATTAGTCAAGAGTGCCAAGGCCGCGGGGATTGATGAATACATCTCTAAATTGCCAGCTGGTTACAATTCGCTGCTGGGCGAAAACGGGGTTAATATGTCCGAGGGCCAACGTCAGCGGCTCTCCATTGCCCGGGCCCTGGTCAAAAACCCAGATATCTTAATTTTTGATGAGCCAACCTCAAACCTTGATCTAGTAACAGAAAAAAACATTCTTGACCTGCTTAATAATCTCGCCAAAAACAAAACCTTAATCATCATCAGCCACCGACCGGTCCCTGCGGACAGGATGATAGCGATCAGCTAAGCCTGATCGCCTCTAAGAATATTTTATCAGACTGCGCACTGGTCATTATATCATGCGCCATTCACCATTCGATTTTTTTAATATATGACCTAGGTCTTAGCACCTTCCCTAAAATTTCTCCTTGACTAATTTAATCTACCAAAGTAAAATAGTCATATCATGTATAAGCAGCGTTACTTAGAAAAAACCGTTTTAGAGCTCAATCGCTCTTTTAAGGTAATCTATCTGGCTGGGCCACGACAAGTTGGAAAAACAACCCTCCTCCAACACTTGGCGAAAAGGTTTAAGCTGAACTATGTTTCCCTGGACGATATGGAGCTAAGGCGTCTGGCCCAAGAAGATCCTGCCTTGTTTCTACAAAGATATCCCACTCCCCTTTTTATTGATGAAGTGCAATATGCACCCCAATTATTTTCTTACATTAAAATTAAGGTCGACCAAGAGAGCAGGAATGGCCAATACTGGCTAACAGGTTCTCAACAGTTTTCAGTCATGAAAAATGTCAAAGAATCCCTTGCTGGACGGGTCGGGATTATTAATCTTTTAGGTTTTTCCCTGGCTGAAAGCAGGCAAAAAAAACAGCCAGCCCAGCCATTTTTACCAGGGCGACCGCTAGGCAGGATACCAGCACCTGATATTAATACTCTTTTTGGCCAGATCATTCGCGGGTCTTTCCCTGTTTTAACACACAAAAATGCCCCTGCACTCTCCTTTTTTTATAATTCTTATCTCCAAACTTACATTGATCGCGATTTAAGGGATATTTTTAAGGTGTCAAAAATATCGGATTTTCATAAATTCCTCTCTCTTTGCGCAGCACGAACAGGCCAAGTCTTGAATGTTTCTGAGCTAGCCAGGGACGCAGGGATTTCTGTCCACGCGGCCAAGGAATGGCTGGGCATTTTGGAAGCAAGTTTTCAGATTTATTTAGTTCAACCTTATTATCGCAATATCTCTAAGAGGTTAATAAAAGCTCCAAAACTCTATTTTTTAGACACTGGCCTGGCCGCCTATTTGACCAAATGGCAAACAGCCGAAACGCTCGCCCACAGCATTATGGCAGGGGCATTTTTTGAAACCTTTGTGGTCACTGAAATCCTTAAAAGCTACTGGTTCCAAGGCAAGGAAGCCCCTCTTTACTATTTTCGAGACAAAGAAAAGCATGAAGTCGATCTGTTAATTGAACAAGAGGGGAAAATATATCCAGTTGAAATTAAATTATCAGCCCGTGTTCACCCAGCTGACTTTAACAACATAAATTATCTGCGGGAAAAGCTAAAAAACACCTCAACAGGCGCAATCATTACTGCTGGACAAAAACAACTCCCTTTTAACAAAGAAAACGAGATTATCCCAGCTAGTCTGCTTTCTTAGGCAAGGGAAAACCAGGCCTATGACCTTTCGAATTTAAAATCTCGAATTTGTCCCATTTACCATATTTAACAATAATGCTCCGGGATCCCGATTCGATCAAAGACCGACATCGGGATTCCGGATTTCGACCTTTAATAATATTCGAGTTTTTCAATATATAAGCTTGGACATGGACCCTGGGAAATAGTACCTCCCCCTTGATGCCTAAGTATAAATTCAAGGAGTTTTCAAGATGCTTAACTAGTTTGACTATGCTTTTATAATAATTTATACTTTTATTATTATGCAACCCCTAATTAACGAGCTAGTTCTTTTTTTTGAAAAGAGAGAAGATCTCCTGCTGGCTTTTTTGTTTGGTTCACAAGCAAAAAACAGGGCTGGCAAGGAATCTGATTATGACATTGCTGTCTGGCCAAAAACTCAGCTATCACGGGAAGCCGTTAATCAACTGTGGCAGGAATTAGAGTCGCTGCTAAAAACTAATGTGGATTTAGTCCTACTCCCCCAAGCTCGCCCGACCGTCGCCTGGTCAGCCCTAAGGGGAAAACGGCTACTCATTAGGGATTTTAAGCTTTATTTAAATTTATTCGTGAATGTCTCAAGAGAAGCAGAAGACATCCAAGATTTTCTGATTGATTACTGGCACTTAAAAAAGAGGTATGCGGCAGCATGACACCATTAAACAAAGACCAAAAACAAGGTATTGTCGAGAGGATCAATTTCATGAAAGTCGAACTAAAGGACTTAACGGACAAATACCAAAACGTTGATTGGGAAACCTACTCAGTGGACCGCGAAACCAGAAGAAACATTGAACGCATCATAGAAAACCTTGCCAATGCATCAATAGATATCGCCAAAATAATGCTAGCTGGCGAGACAGTAGAAATCCCAGGGACCTATCAGGAAATCATATTCAAGCTCGGAGAGCTCTCTTTTGTCAGTAAAGATCTGGCAGCAAAAATAGCCGCCCTGGCAAAAACAAGAAATGTCTTAGCCCATCAATATCTTGATCTTAAATGGGATTTAATAAAACCACTCGTCAAAGAGTGCCCGATTTTTCTAAATGACTTTATTAATAATTTAAATGTTTAAGACAAAAAGAAGTTTTAGGCGACAACCAGCCACAAACACGGGAAACTTTGGAATAATATATATCAATATTCAAAATCATGCCAACAAAATTCTCTCTAAAATTAGCTGATGGTTCTTCTTGGCAATTTATTGCTTTTGGCAAAGCCAAGCCCTGGCTGCGAAAACTAGCTAGGATAATGAAACTTAAAAAAAAGTCTAACAAAAAAGCAGTTAATGTTTTTATCCTCTTTCAAGATGGTTCCAATTTACCAGGGATAGCAAAAATCCCACTGCTTTATAGAAATAACTTGCCACTCAAAGGATGGCAAAGTAATGGAGATCAGCAAGCAGAACGCTGGACTCATCCTCAAAGGTCACACACTATTTTTGTCCTCAGAAAGCCATTCAATCATCAAGCAATGATCATCCAGATGTGGCGGACCCTCGCCCCTGTTTACGAACAAGTAATTGCAAATGGCGGGCTAGCTTTTCATGCTGGCTTAATAGTCAGAAATAAAAAGGGGGTACTCCTCTCCGCTCCTGGCGGAACCGGAAAATCCACTTGCTGCCGCAGGGTCCCTAAACCCTGGCAAGCTTGGTGCGATGATGAATGCTTGATCGTTAAAACCAGAAATGACTATCGAGTCCACCCCTTCCCCACTTGGAGTGAGTACCTTGGTGACCAAAAATGCCAGCATAGTTGGCCAACTATGCAATCTGCTTGCTTATCAAACATATATTTCCTAGAACAGGCAACAAAAGAAGGGGTAGAACCCATACATCCAGGAGTCGCTACCGTCCTTATCCATCACACAGCTAAAGATATGACGCAAAAAGCTTGGCCCCAGCCAAAAACAGCTTTTCCTCTAAATATGAAGCATAAAATTTTTATCAATGCTTGCCGGCTGGCAAAAAAGATTAGCTGCTTCAATCTAAAAGTTGAAAGGTTTGGCAAATTCTGGAATAATATCATTGCAAAAAAATAAAAGTACGCTATAATAAATCCGTAGTTTTTTGATTTAATAATGTTAAGACATACTATAAAGTAGTCAAGTAGAAATTAGTTATCAAGGATCAAGCCCAAATGGGCAGGGACATTGAAAATTTAAACGGCA
>PEYM01000056.1 GCA_002774365.1 Candidatus Saganbacteria bacterium CG08_land_8_20_14_0_20_45_16
CAAATTTCGCAGTCCGGATTTTCGTCAAAAAAAGTTCGGATTTCGTCCAACAAACACCACCATCTTATTTAATCGAACCGTCCCGAATTAGATTGGGGCGGGTTTTTATTTTCCGAATTATGACGGCGGCGATTTTTTGAATGGCGGCAAAAAAGCGCCGCATTAATCCCAGCCACCGGTAATCCCTTACCAGTTACGGGATATTTAATATGTACTTTTATCGCCTCTTTTGAAATTTGTTCTGTTCTGCTTGCCGGGACAGCAAGTGCCGAAACGCGCACTTATCGCCAGATCAAGGATATTGCCGCCAAAGAGGACGGCAAGATCAGCCAATCAGCTGACAAAAATAATCTGTTTGAATATACCTACGACGTGGATCTCGCGTGAAAAACCATCACTCGCACTAAGGTCAGACGGCTTGATAAGGCTGTTGCCACCGACGACCAAACCAGCTATACCATTACCCAAAAACTGAACTTATTAGGCAGTGACGCCGACAACGGCGGACCAATGTTGGTCGCAGTTAGACAAGACGACGGCGAAATACTGGAGCTTGGCTATCGCTTTGCTTTTACCATGCGCACCAGCCCGTTTTCTCAAGTTATCACCGGCATTTATAAACGAGCTTACAGGCCAGGACAGAAAATACTTTAAACACCACCGAGCTCATTAGGCGCCCAGGCAGGCGTAAAAGCCTGGTTTATCCCTGGCAAGTCTTTGTATCTCTCAAAAACTACTCAATCGTATATTCAAGCCGCAACATCGATGGATTGGAAACGTTTTCCACGCTCACATTAACAACAACGCCATCCACCCCTCCTTCTTGAAGCAAAGCCAAGCCATAATTAGGCGTAGCTCCGCTCAACCAATCTCGGACAAGGCTTGTTAACGCATCGCCACTTAAACTATTGTAGCTGTCCGCCGAAAACGAACTAGACAAAAGATAGCTGCCAATAGAAGGCTTAGTGCTCCAATTAGTAGTGGCAGAAAAATCACTTGTTAAGGCTTTTAGCTGCAAGTCATAGCTGCCAACCGAACTGGCGTACAGTCCCAGGGTCGCGGACTCAATTGACGCCCCAGCCGGGATCAAGGTCAAAGGGAAGCGAAAATAAGACTCATAATACCGGTCAGTCACGGAAACATAGCCAGCTTTGAGTGATGTATCTGAATAATAGATAACCGTGGGGTTGGTCTCATCCACAAAAGTGTCTGCTTCAGCAGTTATTTCCAAGACAAACCCTTCAATGGTCACATATGAATAACCAATTACCTCGCCAGAAACACAACTTATAGTCGCGCTTCCTTCAGCTGTTATCTCAAGCGTGGCCACTCTTCCACTGGTAGTTAAATTGCCAATTGCGTCACCAGTGATCTCCCAGGTCGGTGAAATCGAGATTGTTTCTAACGAAGCGCCCAGCCCTGTAGCTGTAAATATCTGGCTCGCCTCCACTCTGGCCAAGACATTAGCCGGCGACAGGGTAATAGTATCAAGCACGTCAGGCTCAGTAGAAGCTGTCACTTCTAATGTGGCCCAAGCCACGCCCGTACTGTAAGCAGCAGAGATCAGTCCACTACCCTCAAGTGTAGCAGTAAATAATCCTGTGTAACCAACTCGAATAACACTCCCTATCTCACCAGAAACACTCCAAGTGGGGATAACAGATGATTCTGAGCCATCGGAATAAACTGCCACGGCTGTAAACTCTTGTGTTGACCCAACCTTTACACTAACAGAAGCAGGAGAAATACTTAAACCAACAAAGCTCGCAGTGCTAGTATCAGTTACATCGCCACAGCCATTAAATAACCAAGCCACAATAATAAGCAACGAAAACAAACCAATTATCTTAAGCGTTTGAAGCAAAATAGCCCCCTTTTTCGTCAAGAGCCTATCAGGCTAGTTTACCGCCAATTTCAGCGCTTTGCAACACAGAGTCTTGTCCAATGCAGAATGAGGCTGAAGTAGTGGTCTATTTCCAATGC
>PEYM01000013.1 GCA_002774365.1 Candidatus Saganbacteria bacterium CG08_land_8_20_14_0_20_45_16
ACCTCGAAACCCCGCAAAATCACTGCTTGCTAATTCTTCGGAGCTCTCGTTGTGAGAGCTTTGAAAAACTCGCTTTTCTCGCGTAGGCATTCCTCTTAGGGGTGCTGCTTGTCGTCGAGACGCCGAGCCTTTGAGGCTCGGCTACGCGGATAAGGAGGCAATTATTCGGAACTCTCTTTATCAAGGAGAAAATATGTTAATTACTTTTCAGCCGAGGGGGAGTTGAGAGATTTTAAATTTCCGGTTGCAGAATAGATGTTTAACCAATTTTTTGCTAGGCCAATGGATCAAACAGCCTATCATGATTATCAGGTCTTGCATGAGAATGGTCAAATTGTTTGTCGACAGCTTAGTGGGATCCTATTCGCAAAGCTCCAAAAAAGAGAATTACTTAAGACGAATATTCTTAAATAACTTGACAAGCTTTATCTCTTCGCGTTTCCATTAGAGGCGGATCCGCCTACGGCGGAATAACCTTTTAAACCAATATACCGGGCTTTAGCTCCCAGCTCTTCTTCAATGCGAAGAAGCTGATTGTATTTGCAAACCCTCTCTGTGCGGGCAGGGGCGCCGGTTTTGATCTGGCCGGAAATGGTTGCTACTGCTAGATCAGCAATCGTGGTATCTTCTGTTTCACCACTCCGATGAGAGGTCATAAAGGTATAATTAGCTGCTTTCGCAATTTCCATAGTGTAAAGAGTTTCAGAAAGTGTCCCGATTTGGTTAAGCTTGATCAAAATTGAATTGCCAACCTTTTGCTTGATCCCTTTCTTTAGGAAATCAGGGTTAGTGACAAAGATATCATCGCCAACCAACTGGATTTTTTGGCCAACTTTTTCGGTTAAGAGCTTCCAGCCGTCCCAATCTTTTTCTGATAAGCCGTCTTCAATTGAGATAATAGGATATTTGTTGATCCACTCTTCATACATAGCAACCATTTCTTCGGAGGAGAGGGCTTTGCCCTCGCTTTTAAGCTGGTACTTGCCGTCTTTGTAGAATTCAGAAGCAGCTGGGTCAAGGGCGATAAAAACATCTTTCCCGGGGGTATAACCGGCTTTTGAAATGGCCTCGATAATAACTTCAATGGCCCCTTCGTTTTTGGTCAACTTTGGTGCAAAGCCGCCTTCGTCGCCAACCGTGGTGGCAAAGCCCTTGTCCTTTAAAACTTTCTTTAAAGTTTGGTAAATCTCGCAACCAGCGCGCAGGGCTTCGGAGAATGAGGGCAGCCCGGCAGGGGAGATCATAAATTCCTGGCACTCGATGTTCCAGCCAGCATGGGCACCGCCATTCATCACGTTCATGTTAGGCACAGGCAAGACAGTGGCCCGGTCCCCGCCAATATATTTAAATAAGGATAAACCGTAAGCATTGGCTGCGGCACGAGCTACTGCCAGCGAGACACCAAGGATTGCGTTAGCTCCGAGCTTACTCTTAAACTCTGTGCCGTCCAGCTCCAGCATGATGTTATCAATCTTTAATTGCTGGTGGACAGGCATCCCAATTAATTTTGGCGCGATGATTTCGTTAACATTTTTTACTGCGGTGTAGACACCTTTGCCAAAATATCTTTTGTCTTCTTTGTCCCTCAGTTCTAAAGCCTCGTTTTCGCCGGTTGAGGCACCAGAGGGGACAGCGGCGCGGCCCAATGTCCCGTCCTTGAGCGTTACTTCTACTTCAACGGTAGGGTTACTTCTTGAGTCAATAATTTGTCTAGCTTCGATCTTTTCGATTTTTGCCCCTGATTTTGCCCGCTCAATGAAAAAGTAATCTTTTTTTAGTCTGACCATTTTGTTTTTCCCCTTTCGTTATTTGGTGTTGTTTTTAGTATAACTTAGAATATAGGCTGAAATCAAGTTAGAGTCTTGTCCAATGCAGAATGAGGCTGAAGTAGTGGTCTATTTCCAATGCAAAATGAGGCTGAAATAGACCAACCAGGCCAGGCTTGT
>PEYM01000140.1 GCA_002774365.1 Candidatus Saganbacteria bacterium CG08_land_8_20_14_0_20_45_16
CCCTGCCCATTTGGGCTTGATCCTTGATAACTAATTTCTACTTGACTACTTTATAGTATGTCTTTTCATTATAAATGCGCTGGGGTTCAAAATTGCGTAACTAGCATAGTTTTTGAGCGTGGCTAGTTGTTCTTGACTGGGCTTAAATACCAGCAAATACTGACAGCTTTGGTTTTGAAAGTCGGCAGTGTAGATATGCGGGACAAGAAAAATCCTGGCTTGAAGTTCAGGGGCATAATTTGAGCTTATCAGGCCAAACTCGACTGGTTTTTGCGGTAGCTTTTGCTGAGCAAAAAGTAAAAAATCATAATACTCTTGGCCATAAGCCACAGCCCTTTTTTGCGCCAAGGTTTTACCGGCATAGCGGCCAAGATGGTCTTTGAAAATTTGCCAGAAATTATAATCAGAGTTTAAGGTCAGGCCCAGCCAAAAGATGATGGCCAAGATTAACGTTTGTCGGGCTGTTTGTTTGAAAGCTTGTGCCACGGCTGTCTGGGCCTTTTTCTTGTTTGGCCGCTGTTTGAAGAAATTTAAGATAAAAGCAACGCCAAAAAATAAAGCAGTCGCCCAATAAAGGTAAAGATTGATTGACCGTCCCCACAGGGAGCTGCTGGGAATAAGATTAATAGTGCTGCCAATAACTAGCCGGCCTTTGGGCCCCCAATATTCTTGCCAGCCAGATAATAAATTAGTCAGCCAGCCTCCAGAGGTTAGCTTGGCTTTTTGTAGCTCAATTGGCAAGTTGTTTTCTGGGTAGACCAGCAGGCCCTTAAGCCAACCAAACCAATTTGGGTTTTGCGACGGCAGGTTAAAATAGTAACTGTGGCTGCCCTTTTTTACGTAAAACCACACGCTCTTGGCTTGGTTGAATTGCGGGTCATAGTTATTGGCCCACATGAGCCGGGCACTGCCAGCTTGGTTAGCTTTGATCTTGAGGCTAATGGTGTTAAAGTCTGATGAGTCTAAGGTAAGTTGTGGAGAGTTGAGATAAGGTGTGTTAGGAGGCTGAAAAAAAGGGATGCTTTCCTCTGCGGCCAAACTTGGTAAGGCGAGGCACGCCAGCATCAGCACTAACAAGCAGTGTTTGAACATTTCAGGCTTGATTATACATTAGAATATCTGGGCTAAACAAGGTATAATAATTATTCTTTGGGAGGATTATTATGAAAGTGGTGATTTTAGCTGGGGGCTTAGGTACCCGGATTAGCGAAGAATCTGTGGTTAAGCCAAAGCCCATGATTGAAATTGGCGAGCGGCCAATGCTCTGGCACATCATGAAAATTTATGCCTATTACGGTTTCAAGGATTTTATTATTTGTCTTGGCTATAAAGGCTACCAAATCAAGGAGTATTTTGCTAACTATTTTCTCCACGAGTCTGATGTTACTTTTAATTTTGACGGGCAGGAGACAAAAATTGTCCACTCCCATAAGGCTGAACATTGGCAGGTAACCCTGGTTGATACTGGTCTGGAGACTTCGACCGGCGGCAGATTGAAAAGAGTGGGTAAATATTTGGATCAGGAGACATTTTTGTTTACCTATGGGGACGGGGTTGGTGATATTAATATTAGAGAATCTTTTGATTTCCATCGCGCCCACGGGAAATTAGCTACGGTTACTGCTGTTAGGCCTTTGGGCAGGTTTGGTGCTTTGCGAATATCAAAAGAAAATGGTGTTGAGCGCTTTCAGGAGAAGACCGAGGGAAATAATTCTTGGATCAATGGCGGTTTTTTTGTGCTTGAGCCTAAGGTGCTTGATTATATTGACGGGGACGCCATATCCATGGAAGGAGAACCGGTCAAGAGGCTGGCCAAGGAAGGTAATTTAATGGCCTATAAGCATAATGGCTTCTGGCAGCCCATGGATACTTTGCGTGAGAAGAATATGCTGGAAGAGCTTTGGAAATCTGGACAAGCCCCTTGGCAGGTTTGGCCGTGATCAAGCCGAGATTTTGGCGGGGGAAAAGAGTTTTTGTGACTGGCCACACAGGCTTTAAGGGTTCCTGGCTTTGTTTATTGCTTCATTTATTAGGCTCAAAAGTCACTGGTTATGCGCTGGCTGCGCCAACTACTCCTAATCTTTTTGAGCTTGGCCGGATAAAAGAGCTAATTAGCTCTTTTCATGGCGATGTCCGTGATTTAACTAATCTGACAAAAATTATTAAAAAAGCTAAGTCTGAAATTGTGATGCATCTGGCAGCTCAGCCGATTGTGCGCCACTCGTATGAAGTGCCGGTTGAAACTTTTGAGACTAACGTGATGGGGACAGTTAATTTGCTGGAAGCAGCTAGGGCTTGTCCCTCGGTAAAATCTATTGTGGTGATAACCACGGATAAGGTTTATGAAAACAATAGGGTCAAGGGTCAGGGGTCAAGGGTCAAGGGTTTCAAGGAAAACGATCCTCTTGGCGGCTATGACCCTTATTCAAGCAGCAAAGCCGCGGCGGAACTGGTGGCCAACTCTTATCAATGCTCGTATGGCTTAAAGATCGCGACAGCTCGAGCTGGCAATGTTATTGGCGGCGGTGATTTTGCGAGCGATCGCCTGGTCCCTGATTTTGTGCGCTCAATCATTACGAAAAAGTCGATTAAGCTTCGCCATCCCCAAGCAGTCAGGCCCTGGCAGCATGTGCTTGAACCATTATGCGGTTATCTTCTTTTAGCCCAAGAGGGTGCGACTGGGGCCTGGAATTTTGGACCGTCTAAAAAAGATGTTGCTACGGTTGGATCATTGGTCAAGAAACTTTGTATGGTTTGGGATAGGAGGGCAAGCTTTAAGATTGATCCGGCTAAACACTTGCACGAAGCCCATTATTTAGCGCTTGATTCAAAGAAAGCCCAAACTAAACTTGGTTGGCAGCCCAAATGGAATTTAGATAAATCTTTAAATAAAATTATTGCCTGGACCCAGGCTTATTTGGCTGGCCAGGAAATGCGAGAAGTTACTTTGGCGCAAATTCAGGAGTATCTTAATGACTAAACGAGCAGAGATATTGAAACTAGTCAAAGACTATTATGCTGAACAGTTTGGCGCGAAAAAAGATTTTAAGCCAGGGGATAGGATCACTTATGCTGGCCGGGTCTTTGATGAAAAAGAACTCGAAAATTTAGTTAGCGCTTCGCTCGATTTTTGGTTGACCTCAGGCGAATATACCGCTAAGTTTGAAGAAAACCTTAGCCGTTTGCTTGGAGTTAAATATTGCTCTTTGGTTAACTCCGGCTCTTCGGCTAATCTCTTAGCTTTTATGGCTTTAACTTCGCCCAAATTAGGGGCGAAGCGTCTTAAACCTGGTGATGAGGTTATTACTGTGGCCGCTGGATTTCCCACGACTATTGCGCCAATTATTCAATATGGGGCAATCCCGGTCTTTGTGGACGTTACTTTGCCGACTTATAATCTTGATGTTAGTCAGCTTGAAAAAGCTCTGTCTGGCAAAACAAAAGCAATTATGCTGGCCCACACCTTGGGCAATCCCTTTGATCTTAAAACAGTTAAGGCTTTTTGCGATAAACATCATCTTTGGTTGATCGAGGATAATTGTGACTCACTTGGTTCAAAATATGACGGCCAATATACCGGGAACTTTGGCCAGATCGCGACCTCAAGTTTTTATCCGCCACACCATATGACCATGGGCGAGGGCGGGGCTGTTTATACCAATGATCATAAGCTGATAAAAATTGTCAATTCTTTGCGGGATTGGGGCCGGGATTGCTGGTGTGCTTCTGGCAAGGACAATAGTTGCAACAATCGTTTTAAGCAACAGTTGGGTGAGCTGCCCTTTGGTTATGATCATAAATATACTTATTCACATTTTGGATATAATTTAAAAGCCACAGATTTACAGGCAGCGATTGGCTGCGCGCAGCTTGAAAAACTGCCTGGTTTTATTAAGGCCAGGAAAAAGAATTGGCAAAAACTAAGACAAGGGTTGGCAGGGCTAGCTGATAAGTTTATTTTGCCCGAACCAACTGAACACTCTGACCCAAGCTGGTTTGGCTTTATGTTAACAGTTAAAAAGGAAGCAGGGTTTACTCGCCAGGAGATTGTAAACTATCTTGAAGCCAAAAAAATCCAGACCAGGATGCTTTTTGCCGGCAATATGATCAAGCATCCATGTTTTGATGAAATGAGAAAGAGTGGTCACGGTTATCGGGCAGTAGGGGAACTTACGAAGACAGATGTTATTATGAACCAGACCTTTTGGGTGGGTGTTTATCCGGGGATGACTGACGGGATGCTAGACTATTTAATTGCTGTGATCAAAGAATTTTGCCAGGGGGAGAAAAATGTTTGACAAACTTTTTATTTTCGAAATGGCGAACAATCACTCGGGTGATGTTCAGCAAGGTCTAAGAATAATTCGCGAGATCAGCCAAGTAGCCAAACAATATCCTTTTAACTTTGCTTTTAAGTTCCAATATCGCGACCTTAAGACCTTTATTCATCCTGATTATCAAGGGCGACAAGATATTAAATACGTTAAAAGATTCTCTGAGACTGCCTTGACTGAAGAGGATTTCTTGAGGTTGAAAAAAGAAATCGCCAGCCAAGGTTTGCTCTCTGTTTGCACCCCATTTGATGAGGCTTCTGTCGATAAAATTGTTGACCATAAGTATGATGCTTTAAAAATTGCCAGTTGTTCATTTACTGACTGGCCGCTGCTAGAAAAAATAGTCCAAACAAACCTGCCGCTTATTGCTTCAACTGCTACGGCCAGCTTGGCCGAGATAGATCAGGTTGTAGCGTTTTTTGAACATCGAGGCAAAAAGCTTTGTTTGATGCATTGTGTTGGCGAGTATCCAACCCAGCGGGCCAATCTACAGCTAAGCCAAATAGATCTGCTGCAAAAACGTTATCCTGAGATCGCGATTGGTTTTTCAACCCATGAAGAGCCAGACAACATTGATGCAATTAAGATCGCGATTGCCAAGGGCGCCAGGGTTTTTGAGCGCCACGTGGCGCTGGAGTCTGATAAATATCCTATTAATAAATATTCCTCAACCCCTGCCCAGATAGAGCAATGGCTTAAGGCTGCACAAGACGCCTTTGGGATGTGCGGGGCAGCGGACAAACGGTCTGATGTTACAGAGAAAGAAAGGGCTGATCTGCGCGGGCTCAAACGCGGGGTTTTTGCTAAAATTGATTTAGAAAAAGGCGCTAAGCTGGCCAAGGACAATGTCTTTTTTGCTATCCCGTGTCAGGCAGGACAGTTGGTTGCTAATGAGCTGTCAAAGTACGCGGAATATATTTTGGAAAAAGACCTCAAGACTGGACAACCACTGATGATGAAGGAACTACAGCACCGCAATTTGCGCGCAAAAGTCTTGGACATAATCAAGGAGCTTAAAGGGATGATTATCAAGAGCCACCTTGCTTTGCCAAACAGGATTGACCTTGAGCTTTCGCATCATTATGGAATTGAAAAATATGAGGAATGGGGGGCGGCGATCTTAAATTGCATCAACCGCGAATATTGTAAAAAATTAATTATATTATTGCCTGGCCAAAAGCACCCTGTCCATCATCACGTTAAGAAAGAAGAGACCTTTCAGGTCTTGTTTGGAGATATGCTGGTAAAAGTGGACGGCCAGGAGAAAAACTTAAAAGCCGGGGACATGTTAACTGTTGAGCGCAATATGCCCCACAGTTTTGTTTCAACCAATGGTTGCGTGTTTGAAGAGATATCAACTACTCATTATAAAAACGATTCTTTTTATGAAGATGAAAAGGTAGTTGCCAATAAAGAAAGAAAAACAGAGATGACTTTTTGGTCAGACTGGCTGGTGAAAGAAGTATGCTAACTATTGCCTGGGATGTTGACGATGTTTTAAATAACTTAATGGGTGAGTGGCTGACCAAAAAATGGTTGCCAGAGCATCCTGGCTGTCGGATAACTTTTGCCGAGATCAAGCAGAACCCGCCTGAGGTGATCTTGGGTTGTTCAAGGGCTGAATACGAAGCCTCGCTGGACGAATTTCGGCTGTCGACTTTATATCCAGCCATGCTGCCTGATAAAGATGTCTTGGCCTGGTTTAAGAAAAATGGCAGCCGCGCCAGGCACCTTGCTTTGACTGCGGTACCGCTCAAGGCAGCGCATATTTCTGCGGCCTGGGTGTTAAAATACTTTGGCTCTTGGATTAGGACATTTAGCTTTGTTCCTTCGGTGCGGCTGGGTGAAGAGGTTGTGCTTTACGATCGCTCAAAGGCAGGATATCTAAAATGGTTAGACAGGGTTGATGTTTTAGTGGAAGATAGCGAGCCAAATATTAACGCAGTGCGGGCAATTGGTTTGCCAGGGTTTCTAGTCAATAAACCCTGGAACAAGGGTGGCGTGCCATTAAAAGAGGCTTTGGCTAAAATATTATGATCAAATTATCTGATTTTGTGATGAAATTTGTTGTTAAAGCGGGGGTTAAGGATATCTTCTTGCTTTCTGGCGGTGGGTGTATGCATTTGGTTGATTCGGTTGGCCGCAATAAAGATTTGAACTATGTTTGTTGTTTACATGAGCAGGTTGCCTCTTTTGCTGCCGTAGCTTACGGCCAATACACCAATAATTTAGGGGTTGCCCTTGTGACAACTGGACCCGGCGGAACAAACGCTATTACTGGTGTGGCCGCTGCTTGGACAGACTCTATCCCTCTCTTGGTTTTGTCAGGCCAGGTCAAAAGGCCAGATATTTCTGTAGGCCGTGGTTTGCGCACCTTTGGTTTTCAAGAGCTTGATATTGTTTCAGTTGTTAAGCCGATCACTAAGTATGCGGCAACTATTTTTGAGTCGAATCAGATCAGATCAGAATTAGAAAAGGCTTGCTTTATTGCTCAAAGTGGCCGGCCGGGCCCGGTTTGGCTTGATATCCCGCTTGATGTTCAGGCTGCATTGATTGATGAGGCCAAATTAAAATCATTTGTTCCTAAGAAAGCCAAGCCTGTTAAAAGCTTGCCCAAAAAAGTTAAGCAAATTATTAGCTGGCTTAAAAAGTCAAAGCGGCCAGTTGTCATAGCAGGTTATGGGATTAAAGTGTCAGGTGCTGAGAAAGACTTTGTTAAATTGATTGAAAAGTTGAACATCCCGGTCCTAACCACCTGGAAAGCTCTTGATTTACTGCCAGAGGATCACCCGTTGTTTTTTGGCCGGCCAGGCTGTATTGGTCAGCGGGGGGCTAACTTTATTCAGCAAAATGCCGACCTGGTTATTACGATTGGGGCTAGGCTTGACTACGGGCAAATTGGCTTTGACCACAAAACTTTTGCGCGAGAGGCGAAAAAGGTAGTGGTTGATGTTGAGGCGGCTGAACTAGATAAATTTAAGTTTAAATTAGACCTGGCTGTTAAGTCGAGTGCTGCTGATTTTATTTTAGAATTGCTCAAAGAGAGTGAGCCAATCAATTGTGCTGATTGGCTCAAACTTTGTTTGGGATGGAAAAAGAGATATCCCGTTGTTTTGCCAGAGCATTGGGCACAAAAAAAATATGCTAGCACTTATGCTTTGATTGATACTCTTTCCAAGTTATCAGCCAAAGCTGACCTTTTTGTCCCTGAGAATTCTGGGGCAGCCAGTGAAATTGTGATGCAAGCCTTAAGGCTGCAAGCTGGGCAGCGGGTCATTACCATGAACACCTTGGGCTCAATGGGCTCTGGTCTGCCAGCCAGCATTGGCGCTTCTGTTGCCAGCCGAAAAAAAAGGGTGATCTCGGTCATTGGCGACGGTAGTTTGCAAATGAATGTTCAGGACCTAGAAACAGTAGCTAGGCTCAAACTCCCGATCAAATATTTTATTTTAAACAATGACGGTTATGGTTCGATCAAGAATACCCAACGCAATTATTTTAAGGGTCTTTATGTTGGTTCTGATCCAACTAGTGGGGTGACACTGCCAGCCACGGCCAAAATAGCGGTTGCGTATCAGATAAAATACTTTAAGATTTCCAAGAATAGCGAGATCACCAAGAAAGTTAAGGAAGCTCTAGCTTTTAGCGGCCCGGTGCTTTGTGAAGTGATGGTTGACCCAGTTGAAGCAACCAGTCCCAAGCTCCAATCTCAAGTTAAGCCAGATGGTAGCATGGTCTCAAAATCATTGGAAGACCTTTGGCCGTTTTTAGACCGGGCAGAATTCACATCCAATATGATTGTTAACCCCCTTGATGAGTAAGAAAAAAATACTAATTACCGGTGGTCGCGGCTTTCTTGCCCGCAATCTTTTTGAACAGTTGGGCGATGATTATGCCTTGACTTTAGCTGGTCGGCCAGAGCTGGATCTTTTAGAGGCTGAGACTGTTTTAGCTTTTTTGAAAAGTAACAGATTTGATGTTGTGATCCACGCGGCTAATCAAGATGCCGCGCCAGCGCATTCTACCAAAGGCTTTGACAAGTCATTAGAAAATAATCTTTGCATGTTTTTCAATTTGGAGCAGGGCAAGCAATATTTTGGCAAACTGCTCTACTTTGGCTCTGGGGCGGAGTTTTCGCGGCCGCATTGGCAGCCAAAAATGAGCGAGGGCTATTTTGGCCACCACATTCCAGCTGACCAATATGGTTTTTCCAAATACATAATGACCAAGCAGGCGTTAGCGAGCGAAAATATTTATAACTTAAGATTGTTTGCCACTTTTGGCAAATATGATGCCCCGTGGAGGGTTACTTCAAGTATTTGCCAAAGCGCGGCGCGCAACCAGCCGATTATTATTAATCAAGAAAAAAAGTATGACTTCTTATGCCTTAACGACCTGGCTAGAATTGTGAGCTGGTTTATTGATCATCAGCCAAAGCA
>PEYM01000117.1 GCA_002774365.1 Candidatus Saganbacteria bacterium CG08_land_8_20_14_0_20_45_16
GAAGATGGGTTGCAACAAAGAAAAAAAATCTGATCTGTGTGTAAAACAGGACATTTTTACTTTGCTAAGAACCGGACATTTTCACTTTGCCTTGACATCAAAAGTTATACAATAATCTACAATCTCCGTGGTAAGGAGGTGACAGATGAAAAAAGTTGTTATTCCTGGAATCGTCGCTGGTCTTCTTATGGCCGTAGTTGGCATGGGCTACAGCATGTTAATGGGCAAGCTCTTTCCTGCTATCATGGCTGAATATTCAAACACCGCTATTTTTCGCCCCTGGAAAGACCCGCTGATGCAGCTCTTTTTTGCTTATCCCTTTGTCCTAGGCCTTGCCCTGGCGTATGTTTGGGACAAAGTAAAAGGCTCTATGGGCGGTTTAATCCTGGGTTATTTTCTAGTGGCGATTATCCCAGGCATGCTGATCACCTACTCCAGCTTCCACGTCTCTCTCCTCATGACCATAAACTGGACCCTTGGCAGCTTAGTTAATGTTTTAGTTGCAGTGCTTGTGCTCAAGAAAATGAACGGCTAACGGATAGGCAGGCTGAGTCGTGTTATAATGGAATTATGAAAGTAACACTTCTCGGCCTGCCACAAGCCGGCCAACAACAGCTCTTCTCTCTAATGACAAGCTTGTCGCTCGACAACATTATCAGCAAGCCACTAGAGGTTCACCAAGGGGTTTGCGATGTTAAGGACCCCAGGATTGTTAAGCTCAAAGAGATTTTCAACCCTAAGAAAACCACTTTTGCCAAGATCGAGTTTTTACTCCTCCCTGACTTTGACCTAAGCGGTCCGCAAAAGGACTTGCTGATTAGCCAGCTTAAGAATGCAGACGAGCTTTGCTTAGTGGTCAGGGAAGAATCAGCCAAAGATGACACCAGCTCCTTTCTTTCCGAATTAATAATCTATGACATCATGCTGGCCGAGAAAAGGCTAGAGAATATTGCGAAAGACAAGAAAAGAAGTAATAACCCACAAAGTGACAAAGAAAAGGTCTTGATTGAAAGATGCAAGGCCTCCCTTGATCAGGAAAAGCGGCTCTCAAATGAAACTTTTTCCGAAGAAGAGAGCAAGCTCCTGCGCACTTACCAATTCTTAACCCTAAAACCGGTTATTATTGTAGTCAACTCCAAAGAAGCCAATGCCAAACCAGCTGATTTTGGCCTGCCGGCAGTTTCGCTCTCCATTGAAATCGAACAAGAGATCAGTCAGCTTGACGAGAAAGACCAAGCAGAGTTCATAAAAGAGCTCGGCATTACTGAATCAGCCATTACTAAAATAACCCAACTCTGTTTTCAAGGTTTGGGACTCGTCTCTTTTTTTACCGTGGGTGAAGATGAGGTCAGGGCCTGGCCGATTCCCAAAGGCTCAACTGCCAAAGAAGCCGGCAGCACCATCCACACCGACATTGCCAAAGGCTTTGTTAGGGCAGAGCTAATGAAGTACAATGATTTTATTGCCGCTGGTTCAGAAGCTAAGCTTAAAGAAGCTGGTAAGTTCTCTCTCAAGGGGAAAGATTATATTGTTGA
This sequence comes from Candidatus Saganbacteria bacterium CG08_land_8_20_14_0_20_45_16, assembly GCA_002774365.1. GTDB lineage: Bacteria > Margulisbacteria > WOR-1 > O2-12-FULL-45-9 > O2-12-FULL-45-9. The sequence continues at coordinate 1,536 of PEYM01000117.1, forward strand.
GGATGCGGACCTATTAAGCTTTCGATTTAATGTCTGATAGCATCGCCTACGCAATTTTGTGAAATTTCCCCCATAAAACTTCGATAATAAAATATGAAGTTACCCCCATTGAGAAAAGTACTAGTATATTCTGACTTTAGCCACACGGTGGCCATATCTAAACACCCAGAAAAAAACCAGTCGGCTTATGCACGAAGAAACCTTGCAGGAGCTTGTTGGTAACCGCCTCAATAGGGAGACACGGGCCAGCTTTTTAGGGGAGGCCACAGCTGGTTGGGTGCTGAGCCAGCAACTTAGAACACAGAAAGCAACCCCTGAACAAATATACGGAGCCTGGCTAAAACCTTTTGTCGGTTCATTAAGAGCTGATGACATCGAAGAGAACATTACACAGCACTGGACACCTAATCCACATTTTGAGGCTGTCACTAGAGCAATTGCCCGTGCAATGGGTTACACAACGAGCGAAAAAATGCCGCTGACCATTGTTTCAGGAGCATTAGCTCCAATGGTCTGGTTCGCGATGGAAACGTGGTTTGGCCCTCTTCTTTCTGACGGCATCACATTGGAGGTCAAGGCTCTCGATATCGAAATGGAAGGCGGCGTGTTTACCGGGGTTCTGCGGCCTGTCGATTCCAGGGTTTACCGCAAGGCAGCAGCGTATGGTCCTTCTGATTATATGTTTATCGGCGATTGTTTTTCGCGTTCTGAGGGGCAGGGTGATCATCTTGTTGTGATATACAAAGAAGATGAGTCATGCAATGAAGGCGCTGTCCAGACCCACTTGATCCAACATTTTGGACAGAAACAAATCAGCTAAGCGCCTCTGATCAAAATGTTTTTCACATATGGCTGGCACGGCTTGACCATCTCATCCAGTACTTCCCTATCATAAGGCTTAATCGTGCGCAGGGCTTCGTCCCAGGTATGAGCAGGAGCAAACTGCTGCAGAACAAACTTCCTAGCCCCTTTTAACTCCTTGGCAATATCAACCACATCTTCGGGTGACAAAAGCGTAGGAACAACGGTGGTGCGAAACTCATAGTCCAGTCCACTCTCCATAATCAACTTAATACTTTGTTTAACTTTGGACAAGTCTGTTTTAACCCCGGAAAGTTTATCGTAACGCTCATCCAGCGGCCCCTTAATGTCCATGGCAATATAATCAACCAGGTTTTGTCCAATCAAACGGTGTAAACATTCTGGATCCAAGCCATTACTGTCAAATTTAACCTGAAAACCCAAGTCCTTAACTCGCTGCAAGAACTCAAATAAGCCACGCTTCTTATGGAGGCAAGGTTCCCCTCCGGTCAAGCAAATCCCATCGAGAAAATCTTTTCTTTCAAGTAAAAAGCCCTCAATTTTCTTCAAGGGGATCGTTTCATACTCGTGCGGTTTTTCAATCAGGCCAGCATTGTGGCAAAACGGGCAGCGAAAATTGCAACCGGCAACATACAAGGTGGAAACAACCTTACCGTCCCAATCCAAAAACGAGGTTTCAATAAAGCCTTTGATCTCTAACATATACTTCCTACTCCTACAGCCATAAAATTGTCTGCAAAGACTGATTTAATTATAGACATAGCCTTTTCTCCAGTGCAATGGCAAGGGACTATTTTCTTTATGCCTAGATCTTTTAGCTGCTGCGCTATCTTTCTTGTTTTCGCAGCAGAAAGGCTTCCTAAATGAAACCCGCCAACAATTAAAGCAATCTCTTTCTTAAAAACTTGTTTCACTCGCCTGGCCATAGCAACAATTCCAGGATGGCTGCAACCAGTGATCAGGCCCAAACCATCCGCAGTCTCAACAATTAAAAACTGCTCTCTGATCTTTTTTCCCATCTCTCCACTACTATATATATCCTTAGAGATCTTTGAAGATTTGCTTAACCTAACACATTCAGCCCCACTCGCTCTAACTTCAGCCGCATAAGTTGTAGAACAATCAGCCGGCAACCAAACCTTAACCTTATGGTTTACATTTAAGAAACCAAAAAGCCCACCCAAATGATCCCAGTGGTTATGAGAAATAAAAATATCAGTTATTTTCTTGGGATTGACCCCCAGCACCTTCATGTTAGCGAGCAAAATATCTGTCTTGGCCCCGGTATCAAACAGGAGTGTTCCCCCTTGATGCTCAATCAGCGCAGAAAAACCCCAGGCAGATTTTAAACCTTTTTTTAGAGTGCAGTTGTCATAAAGTATTGTTATTTTTAATTTTTCTTGCTTCATTATAATTGCAGTAGATAATCAGCAATCGCTTTGTACAAAACACTTACCACTAGGATAGAACAGTGCAGGTGTTCTTGTGGCAGCGCCGGCAGCTTCTTGATTACCTCTCCCGCTGAAATCAATAAGGCTTCACTAACTGTTTTGTTTAGGGCTAGGCTTGCCGCCATGGCTGCGCAAGCTTTAGTCCCCGCACACCCTTCGGAATAAAACTTTACGTCCTCTATCCTCCCCTTTTCAATTAATAAATAAAACCCCATCTCCTCACCACATATCCCCTTAAGAATCGCCGAGCTAGTCGGGCTGTTCATCCGACCTGAAAACTGATCAATTAAGCTGTTTGCAGTTTTTTCCATATACTCACCAGCTCCTCTCTTATTGGCCCTGTTTCCCATTCTACAATAGTTTTTCCCGCAACCATTGACTCGACAATTCTTCGGTCAAAAGCTATTTTTCCAATCACCGGAATACCTTTACTTTGGCAAAAGTCCTCAATTTGGCTTGTTACCTCAAGATTAAGATCGTACTTGTTAATAACGAATTTAATCGGCACTTTAAAGTGGTCGGCCACCTCCAGCACCCTTTGGGCATCGTGCAGGCCAGAAAGGGTCGGCTCAGTCACAATCAACGCGCAATCTACTCCAGACAAAGAAGCAATTACCGGACAGCCAATCCCAGGCGGCCCATCAATAATAACATGATCCAACTTATCTCTTTTGGCAATGTCCCGGGCAACCTGCCTGACCTTAGCCACCAGCTTACCCGAGTTCTCTTCAGCAATCCCCAGCTTCGCATGAACCAAAGAGCCATATCTGGTGTCAGAGACAAGCCACTCACCAGCTAAATTTTCTTTCATTTGAATAGCGTCATAAGGACAAAGATTACTGCATAAACCACACCCCTCACAAGCAATCGGGTCAACAACATAACTATCAGCAATCGCTTGAAAACGGCAAGCAGGCACGCATCTGCCACACTTTTGACACAACTGCGAATCAATGAAAGCTGTCTTACCACTCCAAAACTCATGCCGCTCTTTAATTTTGGGCTGGAGCAAAAGATGAAGATCAGCCGCATCAACATCACAATCAACCATGACCTTATTCTGGGCCAAGGCAGCCAGGGAGGCGGTAATAACGGTTTTTCCCGTCCCACCTTTGCCGCTAATTACGACAATTTGTTTCATTGCGCTTTCCTTAATAGAAGCTCGACCAGCTCAGTCGCCTTTTTAACGGTTTGAAAACATTTTATTTGCCCTAAGCTCCTTATCTCTTTGCAAGCCAGGGACTTGGCATAGGCAATAAAGGCCCTATCAAACTGCGCAACCTTCTCCACGCCAAATTTTTGCAGGATACATCTGGCAGCATAAGCGCTGCCGCAACACCCCTCCGGTGCCCGGCCATAGCCACTCCCTGCCAAGGCAGCAAATTCTTCTTCAGAGAGAAGCCCATCCTCCAAATAAACAGCAGCCACAGACTGCGCGCAATTTAACCGTTTTGCACCATTTCGTCCAATAAAATTGCTAAGCGCCTTTTTTACCTTCATCGCTTCTTTCCTTCCCCAGCAACAATCAAATTTATTTTCTGAGCTGCATCCTTAAACTTTTGCGCGTATTCCGGAAAGGCTTCAACAATTGAAACCCCTTTTGAATAAGCCTCTGCTATCTCTTTTTTAAAAGGGATAGTCATCAGCACAGGGATATTCTCGGCTGCACAATATTTTTCTACTTCGTCATTCCCCAAATCAGAACGATTAATAATTACACCAAAGGGGATCCCAAGCTTGCGGACTGTCTCCACCGCCAAAATCAAATCGTTTAAGCCAAAAGGGGTCGGCTCTGTCACCAGCAAACAAAAATCACTCCCCTTAAGCGCGGCAATAACCGGACAAGCTGTCCCGGGAGGAGAATCAAGAATCACCGTACAGCTAAGCTCTATCAACTCTTTAACCTGTCTAATCAATGGAGGCGACATTGTTTCACCAACATTGAGCCGGCCTTCCACAAAAAAAAGGCCCCCCTTAACACCTGTTTTAATCCGGCCAATTTCTCGTTTTTTCTCAACAATCGCCTGCCGGGGACATAAAACAGAACAAGCGCCGCAACTGTGGCAAAGCTGGGGAAAGATCAAAACCTTATTTTTGGCCACGACCATCGCGTTGTATTCGCAAACCTTAGCACAATGGCCGCAATAATCGCACTTTTTTTCATCAACTTCCGGGACCAGCACAAAGGCCTTGGCTATTTTTTCTTGCTCCGGCTTAATAAAAAGGGAAGCGTTTGGCTCTTCCACATCACAATCAAGAATTTGGACATTTTTTGCAAGCGAAAGCGCCAGTGAGGTTGAAACCAAGGTTTTCCCTGTCCCACCTTTGCCAGAGGCAACAGCAATAATCATTTACTCTTTTCTCCAACATACATAACTTGTCCGCAGCCATCATATTTTTTGACGACAAAGCCGTACTCTTCAATATATTGGCCGACCAAAGAAAAGTCTCCGCACCGTTCTTCATGCTCATGCCCTTCAGCCCGATGGAGCTTCCTGATCATTTCAAATCCTTCTTGATTAAAATCAGCAATTACTATTTTTTCACGGCAAACCCTAATCATTTCGGCCAAAACAGCAAAGGGCTTTTCAAAATGATGAAAGGCATTAACTGAAATAACAGTGCCAAAACCTTGGTCGGGATAAGACAGCTGGGCAGCGTCAAAAACAACAAACCTGACATTGTCCAAAACTTTTTCAGCCGCAACATTTAGCCGCGCGAATTCCTGGTCTGCCAAAGAATTATCTACGGTTATCATCCTGCCGGCATTCTTCGCCAAGAGCACTGTCATGTGCCCCTTACCAGTCCCGATCTCCAAAATCGGCTTCTTTAGCGGCAGGCTTTTATCCAAAATAAAATTACGGCTGGCATCCTGGTCATAGCCGTATTGTTTGTAGACCTCTTTACGCTCTAGCATTTTCTTTTTGTTGGTTTCGATCTTTTCTTGACTGATTAACATTAACAAACCCCTGCAGGACGTCTTTTCCTGATCTCTGCCTCATCCATCGGGTTGGCATTAACCTTTTCCACTTCGTAAACAGAAAAGGCCTTAAGGGGCTTGAACATATCCCTTATTTTCGCCAGCTCCGGCTGGATCAGCGGCCTAACAGGACAAGGCCTAAGAGGGGTATTAACTTGAACCTCAATCGGGTTTATCTCCTTAGCCAAAGCAACCATTTCCTTGGCAACATCCTTATTTTGCGGCATAAACATCATTTGCAAGGCAAGTTTTCCGTGGTGCTCCTGGTTAAACTTTTTTAAACTGCTGACAATCATTTCCAAGCTAACCCCTGGGCTGGGCTTGTTAATCTCTCTAAACAATTGCTCGGACGGGGCATCAAGCTTGGCAACTACCTTATCTGCCAGGGCTAGTTCTTCCCTTACTTTCTTCTCGTGCATCAAAAACGAATTGGTTAAAACCGCTACCGGTTTTTTAAATCTCTTTTTTATCTCGCTGATTACCTCGCCTAAATTAGAAGCCAAAGTTGGCTCACCAGTCCCGGACAACGTAATATAATCAAGCTCAACGTCTGGCAAAGATTCAAGCTCCTTAACAATCTCCGATGTTGGGATATAAACACTTCTCTTAATCAAATTCCGGACAGTCTTCCCTAACTGGCAGTAACAACAATCAAAGGTGCAAATCTTTTCCCCTGAAATTAAATCAACGCCTAAAGACTTTCCCAACCTCCAACTCGGCACGGGTCCATAAATATACCTCATTTTTTTGCTCCTTCCAAAACAAATGAAAAAGGTGCCCCAAGCTTAAAAAACTCAAGGCACCTATCGCTTACCAACCAAAACCTCGACAGGGACCTCTTCCTGCTCCTCTTCCTAGTCCCCTGCCCCAGCCTCGACCAAACCCAAACCTGCGACCTATTCCTCGCCAAAAACCGCCTTGTCTGGGCTGGTTAGGATCGACATCTTTTTCATCAATCGGCTGGGCACAAAAACCTCGACCCCCACCGGTCATTGAGCCTTCGCCTCTGGGTCCTGTTCCATCTCCTCCTGGCATACCACTCACCTCCTTTTATTTTCTAATTCTCCTTAGAAATTGCCTGAACCGGACAAAAGCCCACACAAGCCCCGCAATCAGTGCATTTTTCTTGCTTAATCCGATATTTATCCCCAGCCTCTTCAATTGCCCCTTGCCCGCATTGAGCAACACAAGCCCCACAACCAAGACAAGTTTCTTTATTAATTACATATGCCATCCTTTTTCACCTCTTTATTTTACTAAAATTCCTATAAAAGCCCCACCCGGCAGCCTTAGTCTGCTTAAAAATTTTTCTACCACCAGCCTTAGTTTAAAAAATATTTTTGTGTTAAACAGGGGCAAAAACAAAACAGGTCTCCACTTAACCTTTTTGTCTTTCCCCAACAACTTTTTAATCTCTCTCAAGGCATAAAACTTAGCTTGCTGCCAGATTTTCTTGCTGCTTTTCTTTCTCCTCCAGGCTAAAAAACTGTGGCGATTGAGAATGCCCAGAAAGACTCGTCCCTTGCTAACCCTAAAAGCCTCAGCCAGTGCCTTTTGTGGAGAAGAGATAAATTCAAGGGTAGTAATCATGGCCACTAGATCAAAGCTTTTATCGGCAAAAGGAAGAGCATAAGCCTCTCCTGCTTCAAAATTAATTGCCAAGTCACCACCGCGCTCTTTTGCCAATTCGAGCATCTCAAAAGATATGTCTAAGCCCGTAACCTCTCAGTATTTTCCAATTCAGAAATGAGGCTGAACTCAGGCTTGTTCAATGATCTTGTCAAAGAGAAGGGAACGAGCCTTCACCATCCTTTCTGCG
>PEYM01000095.1 GCA_002774365.1 Candidatus Saganbacteria bacterium CG08_land_8_20_14_0_20_45_16
TTTTACCTGTCCAAATTCTTCAGTCCATAGGGAACTGGCAGCCTGAAGGCTGCCGCTACAAAAAAGAGATTGACTATTGCTTTCATAGGCGTTAACTTTTACCAAAAATTTCAAATTTTATGCTAAAATATTATATGCTCGATGAACTCAAAAGCCAGATACTTCAACTCAAAAATAAGGCCGCGGATCTTGGCAATATTCTTAGTATCACCGTAAAAAAGGAGAGATTGAGCGTCATTGAAAAAGAGATTGCTGTTCCCAACCTGTGGCAAGACCAGGCAAAAGCCAAAAAGGTTATGCAGGAGAAAAAAGGGTTGGAGAGGGAAATAAACAGCCTGACCGAGCTAACCTCTGGGGCTGCTGATCTTTTAACATTGCTTGAAATGGCCAAAGACGAAGATGAAAAAGAGATCCAGAATGAATTCGAAACTTTAAGCAAAAAAGCGCAAGAGCTGGAATTAGCGGCTCTCCTTGGCGGTGAATACGACAAAAGCAGTGCCATCCTTTCCATCAACGCCGGCGCCGGAGGGACAGATTCCCAGGATTGGGCCCAGATACTTTTGCGTATGTACACCCGCTGGGCAGAAAGCAAAGAATATAAAGTTGAGGTACCGGATATCTCCTACGGTGAAGAAGCAGGAGTTAAAGGGGTCACTCTTATAATCTCCGGCCCTTATGCCTATGGGTACCTAAAAAACGAAAACGGCATCCATCGCTTAGTCCGCATCTCCCCATTTTCATCAGAAGGTAAGCGCCACACCTCGTTTGTGGCAGTAGAAGTCATTCCGGAAATTGAAGAAGAAATTAAAATCAACATCAACCCCAATGATTTAAGAGTTGATACCTACCGAGCTTCTGGTCCAGGGGGTCAAAACGTTAATAAAGTCAGCTCGGCCATTAGAATTACTCACATACCAACTGGGATCGTTACTCAAAGCCAAACTGACCGCTCTCAACATGTCAACCGCGACTCAGCGATGAAACTTTTAAAGGCCAAGCTTTATGAAATGATGCAGCAGCAACATAAGGATAAGATTGAGGACTTGCGAGGCGAGAAGAAAAAGATCGAGTGGGGGAGCCAGATCCGCTCTTATGTTTTTCAGCCGTACACTATGGTTAAGGATCATCGGACCAACACTGAAGTTGGCGACGTGCAAAGAGTGATTGATGGTTATCTTGACCCGTTTATAGAGGCTGCTTTGAAAAAGGAGGTCAGAAAATAATGTTTAATAGATTTACCAAGGGTTTGCTAATTACAATTTTAACTTTGGCAGTTATCTTAGGGGCTTTTCTGGCTTATTCGCGCTATTTTGTTGAACTGCAAAACAGGGGCGTGGAGTTGTGTGTTGATCTTAATGACCTTAAGAAACTAGCTGTCTTGGAAAGGGTCCCACTCGATAAAATTATAACTGAAGTTAAGAAACGTGGGGTGACATTGGTTGGGGTTTTTGAAGAGACCTTGCCAGATGCCAGTGCCCTAGGCGAGCTTTATTATGCAAAGGGTGTGGGCATTTTGGCCATGGGAATTTTTAACCCGCCATTTTGCACTTTAGAGAATAAGGGTGTGATCCATTTAGACTGGACTTATATCTATGCTCCTTCCTCAGCAGTGAGAGAGCGGGTCTTCAAGCAGTTAAGTTGGGCCTTAGGGACAAACAAGGTTAAATTAATTGATAAGGAGGTAATTGAGGTAAACGAAGCAGAAGAAGAGCTGCGCGGGCTTGGCCTGGGCATTTCCGAGGCCCAAATAAAATATTTTACGCAAAATGGGCTAAAGATTATTCCCAGAGTGTGGCAAGACCAGCGGTATAATCAGAATACTCTTTATCCCAAGATCTCTGCCTTGCGAAATTATGACTTGATCATCTTTGATGGTGATGAAATCTTAGGCGCGCCAGATAATATGCCTGCTTTGGCTGCCGCCATGAGGGCCAATAACCTCAAGTACGGCTATATTGAAATTGTGAAACAGGAGGGCGATGCCCAGTTAAAAAAGCTAATGGGCCGGCAGGTTGTTAGGGTACACAGCGTGCCTAAAAAAGAGTTGGAAAAACTCAATAAAGAAACAGTGGCCAAAAGGTTTGTCCGCGCGGCTAAGGAGCGAGGCGTGCAATTGATCTATTTGCGTCCATTTTTTCCACCGCAAACCATTGGCTCGCCTTTGCAATACAATCTTGATTATTTTAGTTCTGTGCAGAAAGAGCTGACACAAGCGGGTTATGTGTTGGGGACTTTTGAACCTACTAGCAATTTTAGAGTCAATCAATGGCAAGTTGCCTTGTTGGCGCTAGGGGTGTTTATTGGTTTTCTTTTTTTAGTCAATCTTTTTATTAAGATATCTAATCCCGTGATCTGGCTTTGTCTTTTTGCGCTGGCTGGTTTTCTTTATCTTTTCTTAAGCCTTGGTTATATTTCTCAGGCCCAAAAGCTTTTTGCCTTGCTGGCAGCTATTACTTTTCCCAGCTTGGCGGTGATCTCAAATTTAAGCAGAAAACCCTTACCACGCTTTTCTTTATGGGACCCAATTCTTATCATCTTGAATATTTTAGGCGAAACAACAATTGGTATTTTTCTGCTTTTGGGCTTGTTGGCTGACTACCGTTATATGCTTGGGGTTGAGGTGTTTGCTGGAGTAAAAATTGCGCTCTTGGCACCGCTGGTCATTATTTTGTTCTACTTTATCCTGCAGCAAGGCGAGGGGACGCTAGGTAATAGGCTAAGAACATTCTTGGAAATAAAAGTAAATTTAGCCTTGGTCATGGGTACGATTTTTCTTCTGGCAGCCTTAGGCATCTTAGTAGCCAGGTCGGGAAACTTTGTTTTGCCAGTTCCAGGCTTTGAAAAGAATTTTAGAAATTTTCTTGAAACAGTAATGTTTATTAGGCCTAGGACCAAGGAGTTTTTGATCGGTTATCCAGCGCTCTTTGTTGCGGCAATCTTGGCCCTGCGCCAGCAACGGACCTGGCTTTGGCTTTGGGCGGCGATTGGCGCGATCGCGCCAATCTCGGTTTTTAATTCGTTTACCCATGTGCATACCCCAATCATGGTCTCAATTGCCCGTACCATGAACGGTCTAACCTTGGGAATAATTGTTGGGCTATTGGTTGGCCTAATTGCTGAACGCTTTAGCAAATAATGAAAATTGCCCTTTCAGGCTATTATGGCTTTGGCAATATTGGCGATGAAGCTGTCTTGGCCGCGGTCAGGCAAAAACTGCCCCAGGCCCAAATTTTTATTTTGGGACGTTCTTGGTCAAACTTGTTGACTCTTTTAAGCTGCGATTTTTTGCTCAGTGGCGGCGGTTCGCTGCTGCAAAACAAGACCAGCAACCGCAGTTTTTTTTACTATATTGGAATGGTGGCGCTGGCAAAACTAATGGGCAAAAAAGTAATGATCTTGGCCCAAGGGTTTGGCCCACTTACAGGGAGATTCAATCGTTGGTTGGCCAAAGTAATTCTTAATCGGGTTGAAATCATAACCTTGAGAGACAGGCAATCCCTTGAGCAGATTAAAAAGCTTGGCGTTAACAAGCCAAGAATCGAGCTAACTGCTGACCCGGCTTTTTGTTTGTCTGCTAGCAAACAGACCGCCCAACCAACCATTGGGATAGCGATCAGAAAGATGGCTATTGAAGATAACTATCAGGTTTTAGCCCAAGCAATTGATTGGCTGGCCAAGCAATATAATCTGAAACCTTTATTTTTGCCTTTTCATCACCCAGAAGATTATCACGTCAGCCAAAAAGTCGCCCAGCATTTGACAGTCAAATATGAGATTTTAAATGAGCCGGCCAAAATACTTGAGACAATCAGCCAGCTCTCGCTTTTAATCGGCATGAGATTGCACTCACTTATCTTTGCCACGATGGGCCAGGTACCCATGCTGGGGCTATCGTACGATCCCAAAGTTGCCGGCTTTATGCAAACCATTGGACAGCCGTATCTTGACGCTAACCAATTGTTCCAACTAAAAAGCTTAGAAAACCAACTGGAGCAGATCATGGGCTTGCATAAGGATATTCAAAAAACCTTAGGTCTTCGTGCGATGGAACTTAAAGCTTTGGCCAGGCAAAACTTTTTGATTTTGGAGCAACTAATATCAAATGCTGAATTTTCGAATATCGATTTTGCTGACATTCAAGTTGACAACTTAACGCTTGAAGAATCAGCTAGCAAGGTTGACGAATTCATCAAAGATGGCAGTCCTCACTTAATCGTTACCCCCAACCCTGAGATAATTGTTGCCTCTCAAAAAGACCAGGAACTCAAGGAGATAATTAATCGAGCAAACCTGCGCGTAACAGACGGGATCAGTATGGTTGTAGTCTCAAAAATCTTAAAGAAACCGCTTAAAGAGCGGGTCTCTGGCATTGATTTAATGCTTAGGATTACGGAAAACACGGAGAGGAAGGTCTTTCTTTTGGGTGGGGCACCAGGAATAGCAGAGGCCGCAGCCAAAAAACTCAAATGCAAGGTGGTTGGGACACATGACGGTTACTTTGAAAACGAACAAGAAGTAATAGAAAAGATCAGAGTGATGAAACCAGAGGTTCTTTTTGTAGGCTTAGGCGCAGGTAGGCAAGAACGCTGGGCTATTCATCACCTGGCAGAATTAGGTGTTCCGGCTGTGATGACGATTGGTGGCAGTCTTGATGTTATCTCTGGCCAAAAGAAGCGGGCTCCTAAGATTTTTCAAAAGTTGTATATTGAGTGGTTATATAGGTTGATTACTGAACCAAAAAGGTGGAAAAGGCAGCTGGCTTTGCCAAAATTTCTTTGGTTAATGCTGATAAAAAATAAACTTCCAAGTTAAAAACAAATTTGCTATGATTGACACAACGGAAAAGTTGGAAGGAGCTTATATGACTAAAGAAGAGATCAGCGTTTTACTTAATATTAACTTGCCGGGAATTCCACTCTTTAAAAAAGGGAAAGTCCGTAATGTTTTTGATCTTGGTGACAAGCTTCTCTTAGTTGCTTCAGATCGTATTTCCGCTTACGACTCGGTGATGCCCAATGGTATACCTGATAAGGGAAAGATCTTAACGCAAATTTCTGCCTTTTGGTTTGATTTTACTAAAAATATTATTGATAACCAGGTTATCTCAGCCAATGTTGATGATTTTCCTGAAGAAATAACAATTCACGATGATGTCAAAAAGATATTAGACAAACGCTCCATGCTCACCCGGAAAACAGATTCAATAGATGTTGAGTGCGTCGCTCGTGGGTATCTTTCTGGCTCTGCCTGGCGCGAATACCAAAAGAGTGGCAGTGTCTGCGGCATCAAGTTGCCAGCTGGGTTAAAAGAGTCGGACAAACTACCAGCGCTAATTTTTACGCCGGCAACAAAAGCTGCTTCTGGTCATGATGAAAACATTTCTGAAAAAAAGATGATGGATATTCTTGGAACAGAAGTCGGCACGATCTTACGGGATAAAACTTTGGAAATTTACAACACGGCTCGCGATTATGCAGAGACAAAAGGCATTATTATCGCTGATACCAAATTTGAATTTGGGAAATTAAACAACAAGATTATCATCATTGACGAAATGCTTACCCCTGATTCTTCGCGTTTCTGGCCCAAGGACCAATATAAACCTGGTGGTCCGCAGCCAAGTTATGACAAACAATTTGTCAGGGATTATTTAATTTCGATCAAGTGGAACAAAGAGCCACCGGCGCCGAGATTATCCGAGGAAGTAGTAAAAAAGACCAGGCAAAAATATCTTGAGGCTTATCAGATGCTCACCGGTAAAAATATCTTATAAGAAGTTTTTTAGTAACCGAGAATTTCATTCTCAGGTTCCAAAACATGCTTTTTCGGAGCTCTCTTAATTACATATCGTCATTTTGTGGCAAAAATTGCACTCTTTTCAAATAGATTAGATTTAGTTCTCCACCTTAACAAGGGGGAAATGGTTCGATGTGCCATCGGACCAGAATGGGTAAGTCATTGCCGATAACTAGAGTTGTTGCTATAATTTAACTCGTAAACAGGAAATACAACTTGTTTTTCAGAAATAAAACAAAAAAGATAAAAGTAGGTTCTGTTGAGATCGGTGGGGGCGCGCCGATCTCTGTCCAATCTATGACCAAAACTAAAACCTCTGATATTGACGCCACTGTCAAACAAATCCATGAACTCGAAAAGGCCGGCTGCCAGATAGTTCGCTCTGCTGTCCCTGACCAGGAAGCTGCTTTGGCTTTAAAAGAAATCAAAAAGCAAATTAACATTCCACTAGTTGCCGACATTCATTTTAATCACACTTATGCGATTATGGCAGCAGAAGCAAGGGTTGATAAATTACGAATTAATCCCGGCAATATCGGTGACCCAGAAAAAATAAAAGCAGTTGTTGATGCTGCCAAAGCCCACAATATCCCCATCAGGATAGGGGTCAATTCTGGTTCCCTGGATAAAAAAATTAAAGAAAAGCATAATGGTCATGTTACTGCCCAAGGGTTAGTTGAAAGCGCTTTGGATAATGTTAAGTTGCTGGAAAAATTAAAATTTACTGATATTGCCATCTCAATCAAAGCAACTTCAGTCCCAATGACAATCGAAGCGTACCAGTTAATTTCTAATAAATGCAAATACCCGCTCCATGTTGGTATTACTGAAGCAGGAATTCCCAAAATTGGGGTCATCAAATCAGCTGTTGGCATCGGTGCTATTTTAGCTCAAGGGATAGGGGACACCATCAGGGTTTCCTTGAGCGGTAACCCGGTTGAAGAAGTACTAGTTGGCCGGCAAATTCTCAAAGACCTTGAGCTGATCAGCAAAGGTATCACAATAATCTCCTGCCCAACCTGCGGCCGTGTCAGCATTGATGTGGTTAAAATCGCCGCAGAAGTCGAAGCAAAAACAAGAGATATCAAACAACCATTAAAAGTTGCTATAATGGGGTGTGAGGTTAACGGTCCCGGTGAAGCTGCTGAGGCTGACATTGGCTTGGCTGGCGGCAAAAGGTTCGGCTTAATTTTTAGACAAGGGAAAATCGTAAAGAAAGTCGCAGAAGCTGAGATGGTTCAATCTTTACTTGACGAAATAGCCCGCTTCAGGCGGACAGGAGGAATAATAAATGATTGATAGGTATACGTTGCCGAAAATGAGCGAAATCTGGTCTGAAGAACACAAATTTGCTACCTGGCTACAAGTGGAGCTGGCGGCCTGTGAAGCTTGGACAAAACTGAAAAAAATCCCTTTTTCTGCTTTTAAGAAGATTAAGAGCCATGCTCGATTCTCTCTGTCGCGGATTAATGAGATTGAAAAAACAGTTGATCACGATGTTATTGCTTTTTTAACTTCAGTGGCTGAAACTGTGGGGCCAGAAAGTCGTTTTATTCATATGGGCCTTACTTCCTCAGATGTTGTTGATACTTCGCTTTCACTCGTCATGAGGGATGCGGCAGATATCATTATTAAAGACATTGAAGATTTTATCAAAATATTAAAAAAGATCGCCCGTCTTTACAAAGATACTGTGATGATGGGGCGTTCACATGGAGTTCATGCCGAGCCTATGACTTTTGGCTTAAAATTTGCTTTGTGGTTTAAAGAGATGGAGCGTAATTTGTCGCGGATGGTAAGGGTACGCGAAGTTATTAGTGTAGGCAAGATTTCTGGTGCGGTTGGAACATTTTCCAACGTTGATCCCAAAGTTGAAGAAATGACCTGTAAGGCTTTGCATTTGACCCCGGCTGAGGTGTCTTCACAGATTATTCAGCGAGATCGGCACGCGGAATTCATGTCTGCCTTAGCCATTGTCGCAGCAACCTTGGAGAAGATTGCTTTAGAGATCAGGGGACTGCAGAAAACCGAGATTGGTGAAGTGGAAGAGCCTTTTAGAAAGGGTCAAAAAGGGTCCTCAGCCATGCCACACAAGAAAAATCCCATTACCTGTGAAAGGATATGTGGTTTGGCCAGGGTGGTGAGAGCGAATGCGCAAGTGGCGCTGGAGAATGTTGCGCTTTGGCATGAGAGAGATATTAGCCATTCTTCTGCAGAACGAATTTCCATTCCCGATAGCACGATCTTAGTTGATTATATGCTTCAGAAAATGAGCTATATTATTGATAATTTAGTTGTTTATCCCAAGAAAATGCTAGAAAATATTGAAAAGTCACAGGGTTTGACCTTTTCTCAGCGTTTGCTTTTAATCTTGACGGGGAAAGGCCTAACCCGAGAAGAAGCTTATCAGATTGTCCAAGCCTTAGCCATGAAGGCTCGAGCTTCAGGCAAACACTTAAAAGAGTTGATGTTAAGCGATAAAAGCGTGTTAAAACACCTTTCTCCCAAGGAGATCACAGAGGCTTTTGACCTGCGCTTTTATTTGAGAAATATTGACCTAATCTTTAAACGACTGTGTTTGTGATAGTTTTTTTGATTAATTAAATGATCTAAGAGCCTGGGTCACAACCGGCAAAAAACGACGATAAGGCACTATATGTG
>PEYM01000043.1 GCA_002774365.1 Candidatus Saganbacteria bacterium CG08_land_8_20_14_0_20_45_16
TACACAATATTATCGTGCCACAGGGGTTTTTATTTTAGGGAATTTTTGTCTTGCCGGAACCCCGCCAACCCCACCCAAGACCCATGAGGTATTTTATTGTAGGACAAAAGCAGGGATTAGAGGGTTAGTTAATTCGGGACATGACATCGATGACACGCTATGGCTTACTCTGAAAATGCACCAGAACTTGAGTCTAAACTGCATAATCACTTTTCCGAGAAACGATTAAATTTAGTCAATCTCAGAAAAGAATTTTTCGAAGTCACAATTGATGAAATTGAAAAGTGGGCTGAAGCAAACAAGACACCAATTACTTTTACAAAAGTTGCAGAAGCCAGAGAATATAGAGAAACTCATCAAATTAGAAAACAAGGCAAAAAAGCGATATCTAAAGCTACAACAAAAGAAATCCCGGCCAGCATTGAGAGTCTTTTTGATGAATGAAGATGGTCAGGCAACGACACACAACAGCCGCTATACGCTCCGCTCCTCACTCCCTTCGGTCGTTGCGGTACTCAGGCTTCGCCACATTTTTTCTGCGCCTGCCTTCGGCTTATTCGGCGCGGACGGCACAGTGTGAAGCCACGGATGTTATATCACCTTTCAACCGCAAAGAGCAGCGCATTTACAACGGATTTTTGATGTTCACAAAAAATACAAGGGAACGGATAAAATGTTATTTTGGGGTTTTTCCGAATAATAATTTGTTGAAAGCGCGACAATCCTGTCTGGAGAATATTTCTCCCTAAAGCTGTAAAAAGAACGGCTACCCCCCCGGCCGGCTAAAGAGGTTTTAACTTCAAACGCGTATAATCCACCGTCCTTTTCTATGACAAAATCAATTTCAGCGCTGGATTTGGTTCGCCAGTATTTTGGGTCTAATCCCTGGTTAATGAAAGCCGAAGCAACAAAGTTCTCATTGATCATCCCTTGATCGGTCCGGTCGTCGTATTTCTGGAAATTATTAATAATAGAATTTCTGAAACCGGGGTCATAAAAATAGACTTTTGGCGTTTTGGTTATTTCAGTCCTTTTATTACGGTAGTAAGGAAGCGCTTGATGAATAATAAAAGTTTTTTCCAGTATCCGCAGATGTTTTAATAAATTTTTATAGTCTAAATTGATGGCATTGCCTAATTCATTATATGAAACAGTCCCCCCTATCTGCAGGGAGAGCAGCTTGATTAACTGGTTAAGCTCATGATCGGTTTCCAGCTTGAGCACGTCCCTTATTTCCCGCAAGAAATAAATATTAAAAATGTTTTTTAACACTTCTATTTTTTCTTCCGAGGTTTTAGCTAAGACAGCCCTTGGATACCCTCCAAAAACAGCATATTCTTTATAATATTTAAGCAGTTTTTCCATAACCACGGGAGATACTTTGGCGGATTTGATGGTTTTCCCAAAAATATTTTGTTTTATTTTGTCCCTGACAGGAAGAAATATCCGTGAATGTAGTGGCCTGTCTTTCGCGAACAAAAACTCCGAAAAATTAAATGGGTACAGCTGCAAAATGAAAATACGGCCCACCAGATATTTTATCGCTTGCTTGGTCAAATCAAGCGCGGACGACCCCGAAATGATAATCTTAATTTTGTATGTATCAAACAGAAATTTAAGGTTTTTCCCACCTTGTTTGGCGTATTGAAATTCATCTATAAACAGATATTTTTTATCTTTCGCGTACAACAGATAAAAGTCTTTAATGCTTTTATTAAAGAGGGCCAAAGCCTCCTGGTCTTCAAACGACAAATAGGCCGCGTCACTAAGTTCGGCAAAGATCTTTTTAAGCAGAGTGGTTTTTCCCGCCTGCCGCGGACCGATGATGGCGACTATCTCCAGCGTCTTCAGAAACCGTTTGATTTTATCCTCAAGCTCTCTTTCTATGTACATAATAACTGTAATAATAGCAGGACTATTATTGTTGTCAAGTAAATTTTAGCAGGGTTGAGCAACGGGGCTATTTGACCCCGATACCGCGGAATACTTGGCATATAGCGGTTTATTCGGATATAATTGGATTGGGCGCGATTCAAATGCAAGGCTTTAAAAACGATTTATTTATAATCAATTTCAAGCTATAATCAAGGCATGTCAAATATAACAAAATTTATAAACAAAATAATTTGCGGAGACACGATTGAAATAATGAAAAAAATGCCTGATGGCACGGTTGATTTAGTCGTGACTTCACCACCTTACAATCTCAAAAATTCCACCGGCAACGGCATGAAAGACGGTCGTGGTGGTAAATAGGCTAATGCGGCCTTAGTAAATGGCTATCATAATTACGATGATTGCATGCCTCATGACAAATATGTCAAATGGCAACGTGAATGTTTAGAGCAAATGATGAGAGTAATCAACGACCATGGGGCCATTTTTTACAATCATAAATGGAGGGTACAAGATGGGTTACTTCAAGATCGTCAAGATATTGTAACTGGATATCCTGTTCGTCAGATCATAATTTGGAAACGCAAAGGTGGCATCAATTTTAACGCTGGCTATTTTCTACCGACCTACGAAGTGATTTATTTGATCGCAAAGAAAAAATTCAAGCTGGCGCCAAAGGCAAATGCTCATGGGGATATCTGGGAGTTCACGCAAGAAAGGAACAATCCACACCCCGCTGCTTTCCCCGTAGATCTGATTGAACGCATTATTTCATCAACCAATGCGAACATTATTTTGGATCCATTCATGGGTTCAGGGACAACCGCAGTCGTAGCCAAAGAACTTGGCCGGAAATATATCGGCATAGAAACCTCACCAGAATATTGCAAAATGGCTGAAAGTCGTATCGATGAAAACGGAATGCAAAGAGAAACACAGAAGATCAAGCCACAAATGAACTTGTTTAAGCAACTCCAAAACGTATGAAAATATACACAAAAGCGGAGCTTATTGAAAAGCTAAAAGAAATCACAAAAATGGGATGGATTCCAAACGCCCGACATGGCAATCAAGGTGGTATTGGCAACACTCTCGAAGACTTACTTGGCATTAAAGAAAACAACTTACCAATTCCAAACGCTGCTGAATAGGAATTAAAAGCGCAACGATTAAACTCAACATCACTAACAACACTTTTTCATATTGAGCCTTCGCCACGAGCAATCCGCTTTGTTCCGCAGGTTTTATTGCCTCTCTACGGCTGGGTACACCAGGAAGACGGCAAAAAATACCCAAAAGGCGAAATGAGTTTCCGACAGACTATTCATGGCAATGCTTGCAGTGATCGCGGTTTTAAAGTTGTTATTGACCACAAAGAACGGAAGATTTTAATTTCGTTTGATTCAAAATGCGTGGATAAAAGACACAAAAAATGGCTACAACGAGTTAAAAAACGTGTCGGGCTTGATGAACTTAATCCTCAACCTTATTGGGGCTTTGATGATTTAGAACATAAAGCCGGAACTAAATTATTAAACACTTTTTATGTGCAAGCCAAAGTAGAGATAAGAAGGAAGATGGAATTTTATCACTACACCAAAGTGATGATATTGCAGAAATTTAGTTTTGAGGGATTTTTAAAGGCTCTTGAAGAAGGGAAAATTCTTGTTGATTTTGACGCACGCACTGGCCATAACCACGGAACAAAATTTAGAATGAGACAGGATTGCTTGCCTATGTTATATGAAAAAGTAACTATTATTATTTAAAAATCCTAACAATAAATTTATGTCTGACAATAAAAACGATGCAATCTTCTCTATAACTTCTGACGGAGTAAACAGTAAAATTAAAATCACTACCCATCCAGGAGCAAATGTAACCACTAACGCTACAAAAACTCATATGCAGAATGTAGATCAAGAATCATCAGGTGGAAAAATTTCTTACAATGCAGCAGACCTTACACAGGACGGCGGTAGCCAAACCGCAAAAAATCAAGGAAAAATTACAAACCGTGTTGAAGGAGGAATCCTTCATCAAGAAAATCTTACGCAATCTGCTGATAATAAAGGAGAAATAGTTAATGAGGTTAAAAAAAACTAAAAATTCCGTTAACTATTACAATAACAGCAGTAGTAGCTGACATAATTTCATGGTATTTTTTTGGACTTCACCTCTGGGAATTATTTATGTAAGAATAAGGGATCTTGGCTCTGGGGCATTCCCGTTAAAAGCAAACAAAAGCGCCCTACCCACAACACCCGCCGCAGTCAATCATCTCAACCGCTTGATCAATAGCAGCAGTATTAACAAATTTTGCCCCTACTCCAGCCAAACAAGCCATTGCCCCGACCCCTTTTTTGGATAGCTTTCTGGCCACTCGATCCGATAATTCTCCAACATCAGCAGCTCCGGAACAAGGATAGATCAATACTTCAACTCTGCCGCAACAATCTGCCATGACAATCCCTCCTTAGTTTTTCTCTTCCTCAATCCAAGCTTTGATCTGCTCCGGCTTAGGCAAAGGTTTGCCAGAATGCTTCACTTTTTCATTAATCACCAGGCCAGGAATCATCATGATATATTTACCAATCTCGGCAATATCCGCGACTTTGGTAACATTAGCAGCCACGCCAAGCTCCTTTAGCGCCTCCTTGACCCTGCGCTCCAGCTCCATACAATTGGGACAGCCCGGGCCTAAAACTTTGATCTCCATTATCTACCACCTCCTAAAATAAGATAAATTCCTCCCAAAATAACCAGCGCACCGCAAATTCTTTTTACAATCACGATCCCTTGTGACTTTTCGTTCCAATTTAAATAATGCTGGACCATTTCAGTCGAGGTTCCGGCCAGCACAATAATCAAGCAATGGCCAAGAGCATAAGCCATAATCAAAACCAGCCCAAAAATCAAATCTGCCGCCGACAAATTAAAAACGATTGCTAAAATCGGCGCCATATAAGCAAAGGTGCAGGGCCCCAGCGCTAAACCAAAGACCAAGCCGAGAATAAAAGCAGCCAGACTCCCCTTTTTCTGATACGTTGGCTGGCTCCCCAAGCCAAATGAAGGAAAAGGGATAATATCCAACAAGGTCAATCCGACAAAAATAAAAACCACAGCCACAAAATAATTGCTCCAAACGCCAATATCCCCCAAAATCCGCCCCATCAACCCGGTAATCAAACCAACAATTGCTATCGAGAATAATATCCCGGTTGAAAAAAGCAGCGAGAGCACAAAAGCGCGCCAGGTTGAAATCTTCCCCTGGCCGTTAACAAAGCCAACAATCAGCGGCAGACTGGCCAGATGGCAGGGAGAAAGCAGGATACTTAAGACCCCCCAAATAAAAGCAGCTAAAATAGCCAGTCCCGAAGAAGAGGAAACCGCTATCGTCAACCAGGTAAACAGCCCCTCAAGCATTACTTGACCCCTTTGAGCTCTAAGACTTTGACCAGGTCATCTTTGGGAAAGAAACCAAGATGACGATAATACTCTTCACCCTTATCGTCCAGAAAAACCTGGGTTGGGATGCCACGAACCCGGTATTTCTCAACATAGGGCTGCCCCTCCTCTGTCCAAACATCGTAGAAGACCACTTTGACCTGACCTTTGTACTCCTTGGCTATCTCATCCATGATCGGCTGCATCATCTTGCAGGGGATGCATTTAAGCGAACCAAGCTCAATAAAGGTGATTTTTATCTTCTCAACAGGTTTAATAGCTGGCTTAACTGGCAACACTTTAGGCTTTATTGCCATGGTTTTAGGCAGAGTCGGTTGAGTAACCTTTGGCGCCTCCTTATGCTCATTTTTGCACCCGGCTATCACTAATAACACAAATATCAAAAGCAGTATTTTTGGAACCAGTTTAAATTTAATCAAGATCAAACCTCCTTAAAAAAAAGAGCCATAGATCATCCCTGCCATAGTCGACATAACCACAACCAGTGTTACATAAACCAGCATCTTTCTCGTGCCAACAACGCTCCTGATAACCAGCATACTCGGCAGGCTCAAAGCCGGTCCGGCTAAAAGCAAAGCAAGAGCCGGCCCCTTCCCCATCCCCGCGCCAATCAAACCCTGCAGGATCGGGATCTCGGTTAACGTAGCAAAATACATCAGCGAGCCGGAAACCGCGGTAAAAAGATTGGCAAAGAGTGAGTTGCCGCCAACCAGCATCTCAATATATCTGGCCGGAATAATCCCGCTGCCTGTCCCAGGGCGACCCATCAGAAAACCAGCCGCCAAAACCCCCATAAACAGCAAAGGGAATATCTGCTTGGCAAATTCCCAGGTGGACTCAATCCAGGTTTTTCTATCATCCCCATCAAACCAGGCAAAAGCTTGCCAAGCCAAGACTATTAAACCCAGGCCAACCAGATACCATTTAAAAGAAAATATAATATTCCATAAGCCGGAAGGAAATTCAGTTTTTGTCCAAGTGGCAAACAGCAAAACCAGGATCATAATTAAAAAGTAGACGACTGTCTTGCCCAAAGAGCGTTTTTCCTCCGGCAAGGAAGCAAACATCGCTTCGTTAGCTTCGTGCTTGGCCTTCTCTTCATGCCGGTAGATAAAAGCCATGATCAAACCAATAATAATTGAAAAAGAGATCGCCCCAATTGCCCTGGCCAGCCCAAGCTGCCAGCCCAAAACCCGCGCGGTTAAAATGATCGCCAAAATATTAATCGCCGGACCGGAGTAGAGAAAAGCAATGGCTGGCCCAAGCCCGGCCCCTCTCTTCCAGATCCCCGCGAACAGCGGCAAAACCGTGCAGGAGCAGACCGCCAGTATCGAGCCGGAAACAGAGGCCACACCATACGAGAGTATCTTATTGGCTTTAGCGCCAAAATATTTTAAAACCGCGGCCTGTGATATAAAAACCGAAATCGCGCCGGCTATGAAAAAGGCCGGGATTAAGCAGGTTAACACATGGAGCTGGACATAATCTTGAAGCATGAGAAAGGCTTCCATAATCGCGGACTGAACCCGAAGATTTGTAAAAGGGATATAATAAGCCAGCAGAAAACCAAGAACCATCAAAATTAATTTCGTCCGCTCTTTCATTTTAACAGCTCCTTAACTTTATTTCCGATCTCATCCCTGACCTTTCTAAAAAACTCCAGCCCCTTGCCTTTCGGATCCTCAATCTGCCAGTCAAATTTTTCTTTGGCCGGGAAAAAGGGGCAAACGTCTTGGCACCCCATGGTCACAATCAGATCAAACTTATTATAAGGGAGCTGTTCAAAACCCTTTGAAGCCTGCCCGGAAATATCAATCCCGATCTCCTTCATCACCTTAATAGCGTCAGGATTAATTACCCCGGATGATTTTGAGCCGGAGGAAAAAGCCTCGACTTTATCGCCTCCGTATTTTTTGGCAAACCCTTCCGCTATCTGCGAGCGGCAGGAGTTTTCAACGCAGACAAATAATATTTTAATTTTTTCAACCATGACGCGACACCTCCGGAAATAATTTTGGCCTGCTAGCCCTGGCAAACGCAACCAAACCCAGCATCACCGGCACCTCGATCAGCACCCCGACAACAGTCGCCAGTGAAGCCCCCGACGAAAGGCCAAAAAGGATAGTTGACGTGGCAATAGCGACCTCAAAATGGTTGCTGGCGCCAACCAGGGCCGAGGGGGCCGCGTCCTGATAAGAGAGCTTTAACCATTTTGCCAGCGCGTAAGTCAGGCCAAAAATCAAACAGGTCTGGATAAAAAGAGGAATAGCGATTAAAAAAATAATCTGCGGCTGGTTAATAATTAATTCTCCCTTAAAAGAGAAGAGCAGCACTAGGGTAATTAGCAAAGCAAAAATCGAAACCGGCGTTAAAAAACGGGCGAATTCTTCTTCAAACCATTTAAGCCCCTTTTTGGCGATCATCCACTTGCGGGAATAATAACCCAGTAGCAGAGGCAAGCCGACATAGATCAAAACAGAAAGCACAATCGTCTCCCAGGGGATCGGCATCTGGTTTACCCCCAGCAGCCACCCCCCCAGTGGCGCGTATAAAAAGAGCATGGCCAGGGAATTTATCGCCACCATAACCAGGGTGTAGCCGTCATTTCCCCTGGCCAGATGCCCCCAAATCAGAACCATCGCGGTACAAGGGGCGATCCCGAGCAAGATACAGCCGGCAATATAGGAGCGAAAGAGCTCTACCGTTGTCCCATCCTTTAAAATTTCTACTCCCGGCAGCCACCCCTTAAAAACAAACCCCAGAAAAATCGTTGCGATCGCCAGCATGGTAAAAGGCTTAACCCCCCAATTAATAAATAAGGTTAAAAGCACGGGCTTAGGCGTTTGGCCGGCTTTGACCACTTCGTGAAAATCAATCTTAACCATAATCGGGTACATCATGAAAAAGAGGCAGATGGCAATAGGGATTGAGACCTGGTAGATGGAGATTGAATCAAGAGCAATTGCCGCCTGGGGAAAGAGTTTTCCAAGTAAAATGCCAAGGCCAATGCAACCGAGCACCCACAGCGTCAAATATCTCTCAAAAAAACTTAGTTCTCTCTCTTCATAAATAACTTTTTGTCGAGTAGACATCTAAATTTCCCCCTTTAGGT
>PEYM01000044.1 GCA_002774365.1 Candidatus Saganbacteria bacterium CG08_land_8_20_14_0_20_45_16
CCTGTTGATAATAATGTCGTTGAGTTTTGGGTCATGCCTAATTCCCTGGAGCCAATCACTGACCTGGAAAAACTTTTAAAACCATTTGAAGAAGAGACAGGGCTCAAAGTCAAGGTCACTTCAGTTGACTGGGGTGCGGCCTGGTCCAAGATCACGACTGCTGCCACTTCTGGCGATGTGCCTGACATGGCCCAGCTCGGGTCAACCTGGGTCTCGGCTATTACCGGCATGGGCGCGCTGGAAGAAATATCAAAAGAAGCCATTACTGAGCTTGGCGGCGCAAACTCCTTTGTCCCGGTTGCCTGGCAAACCACTGGCATAGAAAACTCTGGTAAGACCACGGCTATTCCCTGGATCGTTGATGCCCGCGCCCTTTACTACCGCAGTGATGTTTTGAAAAAAGCTGGTGTTTCACCAGCAGAGCTTAATAGCTGGAATGGTTTTAAGACCGCCTTAAAAAAGATCTATGATGCTGATTTGGTCATCGAAGATCGGCCCATCTCTCCCTTGGGCCTTTCTGGCAAAAATGACTGGAACGTTATTCACGCCCTAGCTCCCTGGATCTGGATGGCTGGCGGTGATTTTCTTAGCCCAGATCGAAAAACCTGCGTGCTTGACAGCGACGCTGCTTTTGAGGGCATATCTTTTTATATTAGTTTGGTCCACGACGGCTATGTACCCCTTGAATATTTAGAGCTGAACACTGCCCAGGTTAGCGGTAATTTTAACGATGGTACCTGCGGTATGTATTTTGACGGGCCTTATGAGATCAAGACCTTGACCAGGCCGGCTGCCGAAGGCGGGGCCGAAGGCTCGCTTACTTCCCGCAATTTCACGATCACCGGCTACCCACAAGGGCCCAAAGGCCACTTCACCTTTGTCGGCGGCTCAAACCTGGCTATTTTCAAACAGGCCAAGAACAAGGCCGCGGCTTTCAAGGTAATTAAATACCTAACCTCAAAAGATGCCCAGGTTGCTTACGCAAAAATTTCTGGTTTCCTGCCAGCGAAAAAAGACGCTTTTGCTGACCCATTCTTTAGCACTGACCCAAAAAGAAAGCTTTTTAAGGAAGCCGTGACCTACGGCCGCACTTATCCGCCAGTCCCGTCTTGGGGACTCTTGGAGCCGCTCTTGACCCGCCGCTTTGGCATTATGTGGGACTATATCACCAATGGCAGCAACTATGACCCAGCCGAGATCAGGCAGCAACTAAAACTCGCTAAAAAAGAGGTTGAGGCAATCCTTAATCAATAGTTTCTGATGGCGAAATTAGGATTTCGGATTTAATATTATGTGTGGCATATTTGGTTATATCGGCGAAAAAGAAGCTATCCCTTTTATTCTTGAGGGACTAAAAAAGCTTGAGTATCGCGGTTACGACTCTGCTGGCGTGGCAACACTAGAAAAAGGTCAGCTCTTTGTTACCAAATGCCTGGGCAAGATCCAACAGCTGGAAGAAGAACTTAGCCAAAAACCCATCGGCGGCCAGATCGGCGTAGGCCACACTCGCTGGGCCACCCACGGCAAACCCTCACAACCTAATTCCCACCCGCACCAAGACTGCACCGGCAAGATCGCAGTGGTGCATAACGGCATTATTGAAAATTATCTTGAACTAAGACGCGAACTAGCAAATAAAGGTCATCATTTTTCTTCGACCACAGACACAGAGGTCATTGCCCACTTAATTGAAGAAAATTATGATGGCGACCTGCTCCAGGCCTTGGCCAAGTCGCTAAAACAAGCGCGCGGGGCTTATGCCTTGGCCATTATTTCTGAACACACACCCAATAGCATTATTATTGCTCGGCAAGGCAGCCCGCTAATCGTGGGCTTTGGTGCTGAGGAAAGCTTTATTTCTTCAGACATTGCTGCCATGCTCAAGTACACCAACAAGATCATTCAGCTGGAAAATGGCCAGATCGGCCGGCTCACGCCAAAAACCTTTAAGCTCTTTGACCTGGAACTTACGCCAATCAAAAAAAGAAAAGAGCTGGTCTCCTGGGACCCGCAATCAGCAGAAAAAAGCGGCTTTGCCCATTTTATGCTCAAGGAAATCCACGAACAACCCAGTGCTATTCGCAACACCATTGAAGGCCGGATTAAGGCCCAAGACCATATTATCCATTTTGACGAGCTCAACCTAACTGACAAAGAGATCTGCCGGATCAATCGGATTGTGTTTACTGCTTGTGGCACTTCTTGGCACGCTGCGCTGATCGGCGAGTACCTTTTTGAACAGTTTGCTAAGATCCCAGCGGAGGTCGAGTATGCGGCTGAGTTTCGCTATCGTGAGCCAATTATCGACGACAAAACCCTAGTCATTGCCATTACCCAATCAGGGGAAACTGCAGACACGCTAGGCGCAGTCTGGGAAGCCAAAGTCCAAGGCGCCAAAGTTATTTCTATCTGTAACGTAGTCGGTTCGTCCATTGCCCGGGAATCCCATGGTGTTGTTTACACTAATGCCGGCCCAGAGATCGGCGTTGCTTCAACCAAAGCCTTTACCACCCAGCTCGCGATTGTCTATCTGCTGGCCATCCTTTTTGGCAAAAGGCACGGTTTCATCAATGAGCAACAATCTATTGGCTTGATCAATGATCTAATTGAGCTTCCAGGCAAACTAGAGCAAACCCTACAAGTGGAAAAAGAGGTTGAAAGGATCGCTGAAAAACTCCACAAGGCCAACAACGCCCTTTACCTAGGCCGGGGCAAAGGTTTTCCCATTGCCCTTGAGGGCGCGCTGAAGCTCAAAGAGGTTTCCTATGTTCATGCCGAAGGCTATCCAGCCGCGGAAATGAAGCATGGCCCGATCGCGCTGATTGACCATAAAATGCCGGTCATTGTGCTGGCCTTGGCTGGCCGGCGCTATGAAAAAATCCTGGGCAATATTGAAGAAGTCAAAGCCCGGGGCGGGATTGTCATTGCCATTGCCTCGGACAAAGAGCCAGCCATCATGGAAAAAGCCGATGAGATCATTTTTATTCCCAAAACTTCAGAGTCCCTCTCCCCCATTCTCGCCGTAGTTCCGCTCCAACTCCTAGCCTATTACATTGCGCTCAAACGCGGCTGCCACGTTGACCAGCCAAGAAATCTGGCTAAAAGCGTGACCGTCGAATAAGGGTGAAGCCTCGGGCTATTTTTTGACTATTTGCCCTAAAAATGCTATATTTTAGGTCGTGAAAAATAAGCGGCCTGAATATTATCTTGACTCAAGCGGCGAGTTTGTAGTTAAAAATTACAACCAAGCCCCAACCTTTGCCAGCTTCTTTCCTGGTATCGCTGGTGTTTTTGGCTGTCCCATGTGGGTCTTTTATGCCAACCGCGGCCAGGCCATTACTTCAGCCGGAGTTGAAGACAAAAACGGAGCCCTCATTGAGTTCCAACCAGCTAACAAAGCTTTTCGCAGCGCCCCACTAGCTGGCTTTCGGACTTTTTTAAAAATTGATCACAGGTTTTATGAGCCTTTTGCCTCGAACAGCCCAGCCGTAAGTGAGCTAAGAATCAGTCCCAACCATCTCACCCTGATTGAGGTTAACCATAGTTTAAAAATAAAAATTGAGATCACTTATTTTACTGTCCCTAATGAGTCTTTCCCCGCGCTGGCCAGAACCGTCAAGATTTACAATCTCGCGGCCAAAAGCCGAAAGCTTGAAGTGCTCGACGGCCTAGCCGCCATTGTGCCGGCTGGTTTTAACGACCATCTGCTTAAGTTCATGTCGCAAACAATTGAGGCCTGGAACATCGTCGAAAATCTGGAAAACAAGGTCCCTTTCTATAAGCTCAAAGTTGAGCCAGCTGACAGCGCTGAAACAAATTCTAATCCCAAAGGCAATTTTTTTCTGGCTTTTGCCCACTGGCAAGGCCAAGCCCAGCCAATCCTGACCATTGTTGATCCCAGCCTGGTCTTTGGCAACAATTCAGCACTCGTTATCCCGGAGAGATTTATCAGCCAGGATTTTAGCCCGCCCACCAGCCAACAAACTCAAGGCTTCATGCCTTCTGCCCTGGCCTATAAAAAACTCAACCTAACCAAATCAGCCACTTTCGAGCTTTTTTCTTTGATCGGCCAGGCTGACAATCTTAAAGCCTTGCAAAAAATAACCAAGTTGGCCAGCCAAAAAAGATTTTTTACTAAAAAATTTATTGAGAACGAACAACTAACCAAGGACCTCTGTGCCAGCATTAAGACCAAGACCAGCCTGCCTGCCTTTGACCTTTATGCCAGGCAAACTTTTTTAGACAATGTCATGCGGGGCGGCCTGCCAGTAACTCTCGGTCCCAAAACAATCTATCTTTACTATCGCAAACACGGCGACATGGAACGCGATTACAATAATTTTCAGCTCAAACCCACTTATTTTTCACAAGGCACTGGCAACTACCGCGACATTAATCAGAACCGGCGCAACGATCTCTTTTTTAACCCAAACCTGGCTGAGGACAACATTGTTTGCTTCTTTAATCTTATCCAGCTTGACGGTTTTAACCCGTTGGTTGTGCTAGGCAGTCAATTTTTTCTGGAAACAGAAGCAGCGGCCAAGGCTTTGCTGGAAAAACACCTTAAAAGCCATGACCCTAGCCTCGTTGAAACACTGCTCGCTCCTTTTATCCTAGGGGATCTTTTAAAGGCCCTTGAGCTAAAAGGAGTTGTCTACAAGACCAATCGCCAGCAATTTAGCAGCGAGTTGCTTAAAAAAGCCAATGTCCAAGACGGGGCTGTTCATGGCGAGGGCTTTTGGACTGATCACTTTGCCTATAACACTGACCTCTTGGAAAGTTTTAGCGGCGTTTTCCCTGATAAACTTGAAACCTTGTTGTTTGACCAAAAAATCTTTACTTTTTTTGATAACGACCATCGAGTGGCCAAGCGCGAAGAAAAATATTGCTTTGCCAAAGGCAAGGTCAGGCAATACACCAGTGTTAAGTCAGATTTTGAAAAGCAGGCCCAGATCTTAAACCGCGACCAAAAAAACCACCGCAGCCGCACGAATTTTGGCAAAGGCCCAATGTACCACACCACCCTGATCGCTAAGATCATTTGTTTGGTTGCCAATAAAGCAGCTTCTTTTGACGCCGAGGGCATTGGCCTGGAAATGGAAGCAGACAAGCCTAATTGGTACGATGCTTTAAACGGACTGCCCGGGCTTTTCGGCTCCTCACTTTCCGAAACCTTAGAGCTTAAACGCTTATGTGAATTCACCCACAATCTGATCAAAGAAAAATCAGGCACCACGCTCTTGGCCATTGAGATCAAAGATTTTGTCGTCTTACTAAGCAAAGCCCTTAGTGGCTTTCTTCTGACCAAGGGGGCTTTTGAGTATTGGGAAGAAAGTTATCAGTTAAAAGAAAATTTCCGCAGTAAGGTCCGGTTTGGCATAGCTGGCCAGGAGGCAGCAATTGCCTTAAGCAGCCTGGCCGAGTTTTTGGAGAACGTGATAAAGAAATGCAATTACGGCATCAGCAAATGCCAGCAAAAATATGGCACTTACTATACCTACTTTATCAACAAAGTTTCTGAGCACGAAATGAGCGAAGCCAAGATTCGGGTCAAGGATTTCAAGCAAACGCCGCTGCCCCTTTTCTTGGAAGGCTTTGTGCATGCCTTAAAAGTCGAAAAAGACAAATCAATTTATCAAACTGTCAAAGCTAGTCCCCTCTATGACAAGGCGCTAAAAATGTACAAGGTCAATGCCCCGCTAGACAAGGCTCCCCTTGAGATCGGCCGTTGCAAAATCTTTATCCCCGGCTGGTTGGAAAATGAGTCAATCTGGCTGCACATGGAATACAAATATCTGCTTGAGCTTTTAAAAGCCGGCCTCTACAAAGAATTTTTTGCTGATTTTAAGAACGTGCTTATCCCATTCCTAGCGCCAGAAACATATAAACGCAGCACCCTAGAAAACTCTTCTTTTTTAGTCAGCAGTGCTCACCCTGACAAAACCAAACATGGCCAAGGCTTTGTGGCCAGGCTCTCTGGCGCTTGCGCTGAATTTATTGATATCTGGGTAACCATGATGGCTGGCAAAAATATTTTTTATCTCAACGAGGCCAATCAGTTGTGTTTCAAACTATCACCTATCCTGCCTAATTGGCTATTTGACAAAGGCCAGCTCTCCTTTACCCTGCTCGGCTCAATTGAGGTTAGCTATTCAAACCCCAAAGGCCAAGACACCTTTGCTGGTGGCGTGGCTGTCCAGTCATATACGCTTACCTTGACTAACTCTAAAAAAGTCACGATCAACACTCCTTTTGTCCCAGAACCTTACGCCAGTTTGATCCGCAACCGCCAAATCTCAAAAATAGTTGCGCATCTGCTATAATTATCTTATGTACCCATTTGGCGTAACTTATTATCCTGATCAATGGCCCAAAGAAACCTGGGACAAGACCTTAGCCGCGATCAAAGCCGCTGGTTTTAATCTCATCCGTTTTGGCGAAATGGCCTGGGATTGGGTAGAGCCAGCCCCTGGCAAATTTAGTTTTGCTGAGCTGGACCAGGCCATGGACCTGTGCCAAAAACATGGCATAAAAGTTCTGCTTGGGGTCCCCACTTCTCAAGTCCCACCCTGGTTTTATCGTCTATATCCTAACAGCCGGCCAGTGGCCCAAGATGGGACCCTTTACCCTGAATACGGCCCCCGGCCAAATATTTGCAAAGACAACCCGCGCTACCAACAGCTAGCCACACGTTTAGCCAAGAAAATTGTCAGCCGCTACAAAAAACACCCAGCCCTTTTTATGTGGCAACTTGATAA
This sequence comes from Candidatus Saganbacteria bacterium CG08_land_8_20_14_0_20_45_16, assembly GCA_002774365.1. Lineage (GTDB taxonomy): Bacteria > Margulisbacteria > WOR-1 > O2-12-FULL-45-9 > O2-12-FULL-45-9. The sequence goes on from PEYM01000044.1 coordinate 6,759, forward strand.
TGAGCCGGTTTATCCGCCACTTGACCATACAACCAGCAATGATTACTGTCATTGCGAGCATAGCCGCCAAGCCTTTATCCGCTGGGCCAAAGAGCGCTATGGCACCCTGCAAAAAACCAATGGGGTCTGGGGAACAAAGTTCTGGACCAATCACCTTTCTTGTTTTGAGGATATCAGGACCCCCAAAGGCGGCATCTGGGAAGCTGTCTCGCCCCACATTTTTCTAGATTGGTACCGTTTTAAGACAAACAGTATAAAAACCTGGCTCGAGTACTTGGCCCAGCAGGTTAGGAAAATTGATCCCAAGCACAAGGTTGGGACAAATGGCTTTGTCGGCATCTGCAGCCGCACCCCCCAGCACGACCTGATCCCGGAAAACCTAGATTGGTATGGCTTAGACATTTATCCAACTGGCGGCAAGATGAGCAAACAAACTTATGCTTTTCATCTGGACCTCTGGCGCAGTTTTACCAGAGGGACCAAGGCTGAATTTTACCTAACTGAATTACAAGGTGGCCAAAATGTCCGCTGGGGCAGCCCCAAAAATGTTGAGGGGCCAGAGATCAAGGGCTGGGTCAAAGCGGCGCTGGATCATGGGGCCAAGGCTATTCTTTTTCACGCCTGGCGTCCCCCGCTTTTTGGCGCAGAGACAGGCGGGTTTGGGATACTAAAAGCTGATGGCAGCTCAACTCAAAGACTGGAAGTAATTAAGAGGCTGGCAGAAGAAGTTAGAAAGCAGAAAGTAGAAAATAGAATACAGAACTTAAAAATTGCGATCGCCTACCTACGGTCAAGCGAGGTTCAAACCTATCAAGAGCAAGGCCCACCGCGCGGCATTGTTGGCCAATGGGAGGCTGTCCGGGCAGATATTGGGATCATGCACACCTTGATGTCTATTTCCGGCGCCCATAAAACTGCTTCTCAAGACGGTCAAACTCCAGTTGATTTTATTTTTGAGCGCGACCTGGATAGTAGCAAATTACCTTATAAAACTCTGCTTTTGCCCAATCCATATCTATTATCAACCAAACAGTATCAAAACCTTAAACATTGGGTCAAGGCTGGCGGCACTTTGATCACTGAAGCGCGCTTTGGCCAAAAAGATGAAAATGCCCATCTCTACCCCAAGCCACTTTTAGAAGATTTGCTAGGTGTAGTCTTTGAATACACCGAGCCTGGCCCAGCAGGGTTTATTGTTAAATTAGCTGGCCAACCCAAGCAACCTCGTCTGATCAATCAAAAACTTGGCCAAGGTAAAGTAGTTTATGCTAATTTTAGTCTTTTTCTTAAGATTGAAAATGGCGATAAAAAGCTCAAGCAACAAGTGGCCCGTTTAATCAACCGGTAACGCGGAGAAAAAAGGCCCAACATTGCCTGTTATCTCTTTTAGTTGCTTATCTCGGTAGTTTCTTAACAAAACTTCATCTTTTTTCAAGGCAAATAATATGATAAAATTAAGAGTTGCGTGATCATTAATTGTTTGATCAATATCAGTTAGGAGGCAGCTGTAATGAAGTTCGGTTACTTTGACAAAGAAAAAAAGGAATATGTTATCACCCGCCCCGACACCCCACTCCCCTGGATCAATTATCTTGGTAGCGACGATTATTGCGCCCTTTTCAGTAACACCGCTGGCGGCTACAGCTTTTATAAGGATCCCAGAGAGCGCCGGCTTTTGCGCTATCGCTACAACAATGTCCCCATGGACCGCGGTGGCCGCTATCTCTATTTAAGGGACAACACCACCAAGGACTACTGGTCTGTTTCTTGGCAGCCGGTTATCAAAGACCCAAAAAACTATCAATATGAATGCCGCCACGGCCTCGGCTACACAACCATCACTTCGCAATATTGCGGCATTTCAACTAAGGCTACCTACTTTGTCCCGCTGGGAGAGAATTTGGAAGTTTGGATGCTGGAGGTAAAGTTTGAACCTAAAAAAGCCGCGATTGGCCAGAAAAGCTGCGATCTTTCCCTTTTCTCCTTTGTGGAGTTCTGTCTCTGGGACGCCTTAAATGACATGACTGACTTTCAATATAACCTCAACATCGGCGAGACCAAGGTAGACAACAACATTATTTATCATCTCTCAAAGTACCGGGTTGAAAAAAATCTCTTAGCTTATTTTGGCTGTGCTAATGCCTCGGCCAAGGGCTTTGACACCCAGCGCCGCGACTTTATGGGCGACTACGGCGACTGGTCAAATCCCCGCGCAGTTGTCGAAGGTAAAATGAACAATTCCATAGCTGGCGGCTGGTCGCCGGTCGGCTCGCAAATGTTTAATTTTAAGCTCAAGGCAGGCGAGACCAAAACCTTTATCTTTGTGCTCGGGTTTAGCGAAGACATTAATGAACCGCCAGCCAAGTTGGCCAAGTTCAAAAATCCGGAAATAGTAAAACAAGAACTGGCCAAGCTAAAAGCATACTGGGACGAAAATCTTTCTAAGTTTTCCGTACAATCAGAGGATCCGGAATTAGACCTAATGCTCAACACCTGGAACCAATATCAATGCCGCACAACCTTTAACTGGTCCCGCTCTGCCTCTTACTATGAATCTGGCATTGGCCGCGGCATAGGTTTTCGCGATTCCAACCAAGACACGCTGGGCTTTGTCCACATGATCCCGGAAAAGGTCAAACAAAGGATTTCTGACCTAGCTGCCAACCAATTTGAAGACGGCTCAGCCTACCATCAATATTCACCTTTGACCAAACAAGGCAATGGCTCTGGCTATGGCGATGATCACCTCTGGCTTACCGTGTCTGTCCCTGCCTATGTTAAAGAAACCGGTGACATCAGGTTTTTAGAAACTTTAGTTCCTTTTGTTGGCGGTGAAAAAGGCACAATTTACGAACACTTGGCCCGGGCGATTGATTTCGCGCTCACTCACATTGGTCCCCATGGCCTGCCCAAAATTTATTTTGCTGATTGGAACGACTGTCTTAACCTGTCACATGGCAAAGAAAAAGCTGAATCAGTAATGGTCGCCCAAATGGTTGTCTATGGTGCCAAAGAAATGGCCCAACTAGCCAAACTAATTGGCAAACAAGCTGACGCGAAAAAATTCACAGAGATCGCTAAAGACATGGCCAAAAAAATTAATAAGATAGCCTGGGACGGCAATTGGTACATCCGCGCCTTTGATGAGTACGAAGAACCACTTGGCTCCAGCAAAAACAAAGAAGGCCAGATCTATCTTGAAACTCAAGCTTGGGGAGTCCTTTCTGGAACAGCAGAAGCTGAGCGGGCCCTAAAATGCCTGGACGCAGTGCGCAAAAATCTCTGGACCAAACACGGGATCATTTTAATGACCCCACCCTACAGTGATTTTATCCCTAAATACGGCTCGATCGGAGTTTACCCACCAGGCCTTAAGGAAAATGGGGCCATTTTTTGCCACCCTAACCCTTGGACCATAATTGCTGAATGTATGATCGGCCGCGGTGATATTGCCTATGAATATTATAAAGCCATTCAACCCGCGGCCCGCAATGAGATTGCCGAGCTGCATAAAACAGAACCCTATGTTTATTGCCAGATGATCGCCGGCAAGCACCACAAGGCTTTTGGCGAAGGCAAAAACTCTTGGCTGACCGGTTCAGCGTGCTGGAATTTTGTGGCTGCCTCACAATGGATCTTGGGCATTCGGCCAGAATACGAGGGCTTGCTAATTGACCCTTGTATTCCCAAGGCTTGGAAAGGCTTTCAAGTAAAACGGGTCTTTCGCGGCTCAACTTATTACATAACAGTGCGCAATCCTAACGGTGTTTCTAAAGGGGTAAAATCAATTACTTTAGACAATAATAAATTAGCCTCAAACCTTATCCCACCAGACAAAAGTGGCGGGGACGAACATCATGTTGAGGTTGAGCTGGGGTAGTTAGCGCAAGGCCATGGCTTTAATCCTGGCAATAACGCGACCATTATTAACTATCTGGACCAGATATAGGCCGTTGTCCACCCGGCTGCTCGGATCAAAACCAGTGCTGCCGTCCCAAACAACTCGGCTGTAGCCATCACTGCTATTGCGAGTACGGCCACTATTCGTGGCTAACATCTTAAGCAGATAACCAGTAATATTATAAATATAAACATTAAGATCAACATCTTGGGTATATTTGTAAGCAATGGTAAGTGATTCAGTCTCAGGATTAAACGGGTTAGGATAGCAGATCGGTGCGCCGTTAAAAGAGCTAATTGCAGCTTGGGTTGCGGCTTGGTGCAGGACTGGAGAAAAAAGCGCAGCCCCCATGCCCACCCCCATTGACCCAATGCTGCCAGAAACTATCCCAGACACAGCTTCACCAAAATACGAGTAATTAGTGTAAATCCCGCTGGCTGCCTGGCCCTTGCCTGAAATAACAGTCAGCGACTCTGGGCCAGATTGCCAAGCCAGGGCTGGGCTAAAAACAACAGCTAAAACAGCAATAATAAGCCAAATTTTTCGCATCTTTATCAGTATAGTATAGTGTTTCTGATAACCTTGTCAAGTTGGGGCTCTGCGCAATAGGCTAGGAATTACTTCTCAACCATGGTCCCAATACCATGGTTAGTAAAGATCTCCAGCAAGAGGGCATGAGGGATTTTGCCGTTAATAATGTGGACAGATTTTACTCCGTGCTTTAACGCCTGCAAGCCGCACTCTACCTTGGGGATCATCCCGCCAGTAATAACACCTTGAGCAATCAGTTTATTAACCTTACTGCGGTCAATCTTAGAAATAAGCGTTTTCTCCTGGTCTAGGACCCCGCGCACATCAGTCAGTAAAATTAATTTATCTGCTTTCAAAAAACCAGCCACTGCTGCGGCTGCGCTGTCAGCATTAATATTAAAGACCTGACCATGACGGCCAACGCCAACTGGCGCCAAAACCGGGATATCATCCCGTTTGAGCCAGTGCTGCAAATACCGGTAGCGCACCCCTGTAACCTGGCCAGTAAAGCCTAAATCAACCTCTCGACCATCCTGGGTGCGGCCGAATTTTTTCTTGGCCCGGATCACCCGGCCGTACTTGCCGCAAAACCCTTTGGCCTTGCCACCGTTCTTTTTTATTAAATGGACAATCTCCTGGTTAATCTTCTCGCCCAAGACCCGCTCAACCACTTCCATTACCTCGGCCGTGGTCTTGCGCAACCCCTCGACAAATTCAATCTGGATTTTTTTGCGTTTAAGCTCTTCATTGATGTCCGGACCACCGCCATGAACCACCACTGGGTTCATTCCCACATATTTTAAAAGGACAATATCGCGCAGCACAGCTTCCTTAAGCTGCGGGTCATGCATGGCCGAACCGCCATACTTAATGACCATAGCCCTGCCGTGGAACTGCTGGATATAAGGCAGGGCTTCAATAACAATCTCTGCCCGCTTGATGAGCATATCAAATTTCAAGTGTGGTACCTCGCGTTGATCTTGACATAACCTTCAGTTAAATCACAGCCCCAACCAATAGCACTGGCCTTACCTGCCGCTAGGCTGACCGCAATAATATCTTCAGCCTTACCTATCTGCCAGTCGTATTTAAATTTTGGCCAATCAACCCTAACCTTAGTTGCGCCAATTGCCTGCAAAATCCGGCCGGTGTTCTTGTCTTTGCCATAAACCGCGGCTTTGAGTAAAAACGAGTTCACTAAGGCCTTAACCGCTTCCCGCGCTTCTTTGTAGTTGCGGGCTTCGCTCACTTTAACAGTTAAAAGCTTGGTTGCCCCTTCACCGTCGCGGGCAATTTCCTTGGCCAGATATTCGCAGACATATCTCAAGCCTTCGCGCAGCTCTTTTTCTGAAACCCAGGAGCGCGATTGGCCATTGGCTAAAACTATCACAGTATCATTGGTTGACATGCAATTATCAACCGAAACCATATTAAAAGTCTCAGCCACAATTTCACTTAGCATCCACTGCAAGCGCCACCCCGCAATCTTGGCGTCAGTGGTAATAAAAGCTAACATAGTCGCCATCCCGGGGGCAATCATCCCCGAGCCCTTGGCAATCCCGCCAATGGTCACCCCGCCAACTTTGATCGCGATTTCTTTGGGCCGCTTATCAGTAGTTAAAATCGCCTGGATCACCTGCTTATTGCCAGAAGTAGAAAGAGAAGGAACAATCTTTTTAATCCCGGCCTTAACCTTATTCATTGGCATCAGTTTGCCAATCACCCCAGTGGAACAAACCAAAACATTGGCCGCAGGAATATTAAGCGCCTTGGCAGTTTCAAAAACCATGGCCCAGGCATCTGCTTCTCCCTTAGCCCCGGTCCAGCAGTTGGCATTGCCAGAGTTAATTATAATAGCTTGGGCTTTGCCAGCTTTAACTTGTTTTTGACAAACCAGAATCGGTGCAGCTTTCACCTGGTTAGTGGTAAAAGTCGCCGCACAAACAGCCGGCACCTTAGAAAAGATCAGGGCGAGGTCAGGTTTTTTTGATTTTTTTAAACCGGCCGCAATCCCAGCTGCTTCAAAGCCTTGGGGAGCTGTAATCCCGCCTTTTGTCTTTAACATTACGGATACACTCCTATCTTGTCCAGGCCAGCAGTTTCGCTATAGCCAAAAATCAAGTTCATGTTCTGCACTGCTTGGCCAGCCGCGCCTTTGATCAAGTTATCAATTGCTGAAGTAACAATCACCATCCCCGTAGCCCGGTTAACCTCTACCCCGATATCACAATAATTAGTATACCAAACATTTTTCGTGCATGGGGTCTCATATATCCTGACAAACGGCTCACCTTTATAAAAGTCCTTATATATTTCCATTAAGTTGTTCGTTGTTCGTTGTTCGTTGTTCGTTAATTTTGCATAGATACTCGTTAAAATACCCCGGCTTTGCGGCACAAGGTGCGGCACAAAGGTCACCCTAGTCCCCTGATCCCCTGATGCCCTAGCAACCTGATACTCTATCTCCCCCATGTGTCGGTGGTTAGTTACTGAATATGCTTTAATCCCCTCGTTGCGCTCACAATAGAGCATCGCAACTTTGGCGCTGCGGCCGGCTCCCGAGACCCCAGATTTTGCGTCGACAATAATTGAGGTATTATCAATTAAACCTTTTTTTGCTAAAGGGGTAATGCCCAAAATAGAAGCTGTTGGATAACAACCCGGGTTGCCGATCAAGCGGGCTTTTTTAATCTTCTCCCGATAAAGCTCGGGCAAGCCAAAGACCGCTTCAGCAAAGACCTTTTTATCCTTATGCTCAATCCCGTACCATTTTTTAAAGACCGCCTCGTCGTCAAAACGATAATCAGCCCCCAGGTCAACAACTTTTGCGCCGACCGCCAAAATATCCGGGACATAATCTAAAGCAATGCCATGAGGCAAAGCAAGAAAAACAACATCTACATTTTTAGCCAGCTTTTTGACATCGTCAAGGGTGCCGCAAGCTAGGTCGCAAATATTGGTTAAATGCGGGAAGAGCTCATCCAGTTTTTTCCCCTTATGAGCCTCTTCGGAAACAACCCAAGAAAGCTCAACCTCTGGATGCCGCAAGAGCAGCGAGATTAAATTTATCCCTGCATAACCGCCAGCACCTATAACTCCAGCTTTTATCATATTAATGAAACCTCCTTACCTTAAAGCGAAACAACTCAACTGGCGCACTGTCATTAATCCCTGCCTTTTGCCGGCAAATTTTGATTTGCTCCTCCGGGGTGTTAACCCCGGGGAGGCTGGGCAAAAGCAAGCCGCGCCTACTCCTTGATTTTACTATAACTCCGTACTCTTTTGCATCTAAATCTTTTATTAAAGCAACCTTTTCAGGCGCGTCCAAGAGATCAACAGAAATTTCTAGTCCTTCTATTTCATCTGCTCTCATTGGCAAGAATCTCGGGTCACGAGTTGCAGCCTCAATCGCGTTGCGGATAATCTCTTGCGCCACATTATCTGTCGTCGGGAGAAAGGTGCCGATACATCCGCGCAAGGCATGATGACGATGAAGAGAGACAAAGACTCCAGCTCTTTCTTTCATTTCAGAAATTAACTCTTGGGGCGGGCTAACAATCTTTTTCTCTTTAAGATAAATCGTAATCGTCTGACGGGCTAACCTGACAAGGGGATGCTCGGTCATTAAGTCTCAAACTCCGCGACCATGTAACCAACGCCAAAAGGACCCTCGTAGGAGAGAACTTGATGTTTGACGTTTAAGCCGTCAAGAGAGCCAAGTAGCATGGCAATTGACCAAAGCGCATCTTGCCCTGCCTCATCAGCCAAGGGCTGATCAAAGTTTAGGAGACCTTTAACATCATGGTTCTTGACCAATTGGACCAGCTGCTCATCAAACTCTTTGCCACGCGGGCTATAACCATTAGGTGAATTTGAGGCTAAACGATGGGACATATCAGCCGAGGCGACCAACAAAACTTTTTTATCGGAAACTTTAATTGTTTTAGCCAATGATTGACCAAACTCAAACAATTTTGCCAAAGGCATATAAGCGATCGCGATCGGCAGAATTGTCGCCTTATTTAAGACAGGTTTTAAAAAAGAGAGCGGGACCAACGCCCCGTGATCAAGCAGGCTGGTGTTGCAGCTGGAAGCAAAATCACAGCTCTTAATTATTTGCCTGGCCAGATCTGGCTCGCCCCTAAAATTAAGGACTGGCTTAGGCAAGCCAAACATGGAAAAACTCCCCTCAAAAACATGGCTAGTGTAAATTGGGACGCTGGCCTGGCCAACTTCACCGTGCGGGGTAATGACAATAACCGTATCAAACTGTTGCCCTTTGATCTTTTTGACTAGTTCTGCCAAAGCCCGACTGCTTTGCTTGGCTAATTCAAGTTGTTTCTTGCCGATCTCCGGAACTAAAATCGGCGGATGAGGCATGATCACTGCCAAGTCAATGCTACCCATGATAAAAAAAGTTTATCAGCTTATGTTATAATAGTCAATAATGGCCCTAAAAATTAGCATCTCAGGTGTGCGCGGTTATTTTCCAGAAAGCTTAAGCCTTAATATCTGTCTTGATTTTGCCAAGGCCTTTGGCAGCTATCTTGGACCAAATGGAGCCGTAGTAATCGGGACAGACTCAAGGGCCAGCTCCCAAGAAATCAAAAAAACCATGTTTGAGGGGCTCCAGTCTACTGGCGTCAAAGTGATCGACCTGGGTATCTGTCCCACCCCGACCGTCGGGATTATGACTCGGGAGCTTAAAGCCTTTGGCGGCATTATTATCACGGCTTCCCACAATCCCCTCCCCTGGAACGGGTTCAAATTTGTCAGAAGCGACGGGATATTTCTCAATGAAGCCCAGGCCAACGAACTGATTAAGCTTTATGAAGAAAAAAAGTTTACGTCTGGCCAAGGGCAAGGGATTATCATTAATAGGTCAGGCATTGCCAAGCACATTAACAAGGTTTTGCAAATTGTTGACGTGGAAAAAATCAAAAACAAAAAGTTTAAGGTTGCCATCGACGCTTGCAACGGTGCTGGTTCAGTTGCCACGGTTAAAATGGCAGAGGCCCTTGGCTGCCAAGTTATTCCCATCAATTGCGATACCAGCAAACCTTTTCCCCATGACCCGGAACCAATTGCTAAAAACCTGACAGAGCTTTGCGCCACCATCAAAAAAGCCAAAGCTGACATCGGCTTTGCCCTGGACTCTGATGCTGACCGCCTGGCCATTGTTTCCAATGAAGGCCAGCCAATTGGCGAAGAGCTCACTCTGTGTTTGGCCACAAAATTTGCACTAACAAAAACTCCTGGCCAGCAAATTATTGTCACCAATCTCTCAACCACTCAGTTGCTTGACGATATTGCCAAAGAGCATGGCTCGCAAGTTGAGAGGACAAAGATTGGCGAGGTCCATGTGGCAGAAAGAATCAAAGCATTAAACGCTTTGATCGGCGGGGAAGGCAACGGCGGGGTAATCTTTCCAGCTATTGGTTTTAATCGCGATTCGCTGGCTGGCCTGGCCATGATCTTAAACCTTTTAGCTGAAACCAACCAAACAATTACCGAGCTTGTGGCTGGCCTACCAAAATATTATGTGATCAAAGAAAAAATAAATTGTGCTTCACTAGCGCAATCACAGCAAAAGCTGGCTGACGCAAAACAACTTTTTAAGCAGGAAAAACTTGATCTAACCGAAGGGGTCAAGGTCTTGTTTAGCCACGGCTGGGTCCACGTGCGCGCCTCAAATACAGAACCAATCATCCGAGTAATTGCTGAATCATTAGATGAAAAAGCCGCCCACACCCTAGTCAAAAAGGTCCTCAAGGCGCTCGCATAAGGCTATCTTGGAAATATCCAAATACCTGGCTACCGGGCCTGTGTCTTGGCCTGTTTTTTGCAACAAAATCTTGGTCAGCTGTTGTTCAAAACCTCGCTGCGCTTGGACTAAGGGGTATTTATCTTTGAGCGCCTGTTTAACAGCTGTGCGGCAGAGATCATTAAATGATAAGGGCAATTGGGCAAGGCCAATCACCTGGCTATTGGCCGCCAAGACCAGCCCTGCCACTAAATCAGCCAGCTCTTGATAGTTCCCAGGATAGTCATAAATAGAGAGGAAAGCTAACAGGTCAAGATCAATTTTGGTAACCGCTTTCTTATAGTTGAGACACGCTGGTTTTAGATAGGCTGATAAAATAGCCGGCAGATCAGCCAAGCGCTCGCGCAAAGGCGGGATTGTCAGCAGGCTAAAATTGGCCAGCTCAGTTGGCTGAAAAATTGTTGGTGACCCCACCCCAACCAGCCAACGAATGCTTCTGTCCAACCGGTCCTGGCGTCCAACAAAAAAATTTGCAATTGTTTCTCTAATAACTGGATCGACCAGATCAAAACCTTCTAAATAAAGGGTACCGCAACGTTCAGGCAGAGCTTGCAGGGTTGTGGCAGAGGGCAAATAGGTCAACTCCTGTAAAGTCGTTAGCAGCGCGCCAACCAAGGGCTCTTGGTTAAAAGCTGTCAAGTTAATCCTCACAAAACGCCGAGCCTGTTGCCGGCTATTGAAATGAATAAACTCAGCCACCTCACCCTTAGGGACCCCTCTTTCAGAAATCAAAAGCACGGGCTTATCCTCAATCAGCAGAGACGCAAGTTGTTCAAAAAAGCGCACGAGGACTGGACTCTGGCCGCTTAGCCAGGGGTATTTTTCGCGGCCTTTTAACGTTACCTCTGAGCTAACACAACATTTTTCCACAATCTGTTTCAGCTCTTTAGCGTCAAAAGGCTTGCGCAAAAACTCGCTTACGCCAAGCTTGGCCGCGGAAACCGCCAGGGGAATGCTGCCAGAAGCAGCTAACATAATCACTTTGACTGGGGGCAGTAATTTCTTAAAGACCGCCAAACCATCTTCAGACTTAAGCTCAAAATCAATGATGATAAGATTGGGCAGGGGTTCTTGCTTTAACCAAGCGGTCGCCCTGGCTGCGTCAGGCAGAGCAATAATCGTCCAGCCAGCCAAGGCTTCGGTAACTTTGGCCTCTAGTTTGGGCTCATCAGTAATTAGTAAGATTTTTTTCATTTAAACTCCAAACGATAAACTCGAATTTAGAATTTCTTTCGAATTTCGACATTCAATATTTTAAGTAAAGAACCTGGGATATCAAACCTTTCTAGATTATACCAACCCCTGACTGACCGGTAAAGTCACAGTAAAAACGGTCCCCTGTCCTAGCTGGCTTTGCACCCTAATATCACCCTGGTGGCCGTCAACAATGCTGTGAGAGATCGTTAGTCCCAAGCCAGTGCCGCCATGCTTCGTAGTAAAGAACGGGTCAAATAATTTTTTAATTGTTTCTTCGGGCAAACCATGGCCAGTATCAGCAACCACAATTTTGATCGTGCTTAGCATTCCTTCAACTTTTTTACCAGGGCGGGTCTCAATCTTTAACTGCCCGCCAGAAGGCATGGCCTGGATCGCATTTATGATCAGGTTGGAAAAAACCTGAGATAACTGGGCCCGATCAACTTCAATCATGGGCAAAGCCGCATAATCTCTAACAATCTTAATGCCCGCCGCACTCGCTTGGGGCTCGTAATAGTTAAGATTTTCTTCGAGCAGCTCTGTCAGCTCAGCCGGGGCAAAGACTAAGGTCGTAGCCCGGGCAAAGCCAAGCAGGCTTTCTACTATTTTGTCTATTCGGTTGATCTCTCTGGGGAGAATCTCGCTCATTTTCTGCCGATACTCTGGATCATCAAATTTCTTTGGCAGCAGTTGAGAAAGGACCTTCATTGACGAGAGCGGGTTTTTGATCTCATGCGCCATGCCTGCGGCCATGGTGGCTAGCGCCGAGAGCTTATCGGCCCGCCGCACCTTTTCTTCAAGCTCTTTAAGCTCGGTCTGGTCATGAATGGTCACGACTACGCCAATTTTCTGGCCCTGATGGTCAAACAAAACTGTTGAAGAAAACGCAACAGGGACCAAGCCGTGCACTGGCGAGGCCAGAGCAGAACCAAAATCAGTGTAACATTTCCCTTGAGTTAAGGTACTTGCCACAACATTAGTGATCATTGCCCGTTTGCCCCAAATCGTCTCAACCGATTGACCCAAGACATCAGCAGCCTGGCGGCCAGAGATCTTTTCCGCCATATAATTAAAAGTCACAATTTCTCCTTTTTCATTCACAGTCATAACGCCGCTAATCATGGACTGGAGTATCTCTTCATTGTAGTCTTTCATGTTAATTACTTCTTCATAAAGCCTTGCGTTATCCAGGGCCACAGCCACCTGATTAGCCAAGGTGCTAAGCAAACCAATATCTTCCGAGCTAAAAACATCTCCAGAAAGTTTTCCGCCCAAGGCAATAATGCCGATCAACTCACCTTTGGAAATAATCGGGATCCAAACTGATATTCCCAAGTGGCTCATCTCCTGGCGGACCCGGATCAAGCCTTTTGGCTCCCCTACCCCGTCATAGCTACCAGGGGTTTGGCGATTAATTTCATCTTCAATCTCATCTCGAACCAAAATGTCTTTGGTCGCTACTAACCAAGAAGCGATCGCGCTGGTTACAGCTATTTCAATCTTTTTATAACTTGGGGAAGAAAGGGCAACAGAGCGAAAATGCTTCTTGTCCTTATCCTGCAAGAGAAAAGCTATTTCAGAAACTTTCATTGTTTCAACAAAAGATGAAACAATCAGCTTAGTCAACTCCTCTAAGCGGATGACAGAAGCGATCCGCTGGCTGATCTCTCGCAAGGTTTTTTGATAGTCATAGCGGCCGCGAAAAAAGAAGCGGTCGGTCAAGCCTTGGAAAAACATCACTAAGGGTTGATACAGGACAGCAATCAATAAAGCCACAAGGGCCGTTAATAAGAGAGAGCTGTAGCCAGTAAGTTGTCTAAAAAATGTTTCAAACACAATAACAGCCAAAGCATAAATAGTCAAAATTATCGCTGAAGCACTTGTATAAACAAAGCCCTTTTTGATGATTATTTCCACGCTCATTAAGCGATGCCGTAAAACTGCGTATGCTACTAGAATTGCTTCTGGCAAGGCAAAATAAAGGGCTGGTTCAATAAGACGGTAATTATTAAACCAGGCAGGGAAAATTACGTTGGCAGAAAAATTAGGCACCCCAATGATCAAAAAACTAAAGAAAATATATCTGATCTGTGTCTTTTGAAAATCTGAGGAAAAGCGATGTTTAGACATTAAAACAGCAAAGGTATATCCAACATACAATGTACAATAAATAGCAAAAGCAGGAAAAAGCGGCCCGAAAACAACCGCTCGTCCCCAGGGGTAAAAAGACACCTTGGTAACCAATAAATTTGAAAAGAGGGTGAGCAGCGAAAGCAGCACCCCAGGGATTGGGAGAAAAAGCCACCAAGACCAATTGATCTTGGGCCGTTCAAACGGAAAATAAGTAGCAAAAAAGACCAAAGGGACCATCAACAAAAAAGCGCTAACATAAACAAGTTTTGCCCCCAACATTATTGCCATCATGTTTTGTGCCTTGAAGTAAATAGCTGAATTAAAAATCATTGAGCCGGTGAAAAAGACCAAAGCCGCGTAAGAAATATTAATCCGATTACGCCGGTTATTACTGTAAACAATTATGCCCAGCGCCAAGTGCCCTAAGGTAATATAATAGAGGGGTAAATACCAACCATTCCCTGTCGCCAGGAAAAAAAATGTCCCAACCACTGCTGCCACCACAGCTAAAAAGTAAGTTCCTTGGGACAAAAAATCTTCGATATTAAGAAGCTTGTGCACAAGAATAGCATAAGCCACAAAAAGCGCCATTATCAAGGTAAACGGCGGCCCTAGGGTAAAATACTTAGAAATACCAAAAAGTGGGAGCGCCAAACTTGTCACAATCCCAATAATCCCAGAAACAGCCACCCCAAAAAGAACATAAAAAATTTGCAATCTCTCTTTGCCTTGGGCCAGCAAGTACTTGCGCAGCAGATTGCAAATTCCATAGCTAAAATAAGCAATAAAATATATGGCAAAGACCTTGTAAAAAGGGCCAAAAGTAACCTTAGCCATGAAAGGGTACGCTGCTTTATCAAGATGAACAGAACTAATCATTAAATTAGTTGCCACCGAGATAAAAGCAAAGAAATATCCTGGGGCCAAGAACATAAGTTTCTGGGATAGAGATACTTTGCCGCCGTGTCCCTTAGGAAAAACAAAACTAAAGTAAAGAAAATAGCCGGCAATTAGGGCTGCTCCAACCGGGGTCAAGCGCCGAAAGAAAAGCAAAAGGGCTGGCGAGTGGTTCATCTGATAAAGCAAGAAAGAAAAGATCCAAAAGCAAACAGAAAAAAGCAGCAAACCAAAAGAATAATTGATCGGATTGCGGCGGTCCTTAAAGAAAGCATAAGCCCCTAAGGTTAAATTAAGAACAATAGTAACTAATAGAATAATATTATTAATGTAAGCCAGCGTGGCCGTACTCATAGAGTACTATTATTATAGGCCCTCGGGGAGGTGGTTGCAATTATCTCTTAGAGAAATCAGCGGTTTAAACCAGGGATCTTTTCAGCTACCAGCTGCAGGGCTGCCCCATAGTGACTCTCATTATTAATGTCACCAATCGGCCGAAAACCATGCTTTTTAAGAACTGCCACAACCGCCTCACTGTCCGGGTTCTCAGGAATAATCCCTTGGCGAACGTCGCGGTCAATCCCCCGAGAAAAGTTAATAATGCCAATCGGATGTCTTAAAAACAAGAAGATATAGCGAAAGATCTCGTACCAGCGGCCATGGCCAAAGCGGTTTGCTTTGCCATAGTTCCAGGAGGCGCGCCAGTTGGTCCAGAACTCATGCCAACGCATGGTCTTTTTCGGCTTAAAGTTGGTGATAAGAAGCAATCCATCGTCAGCCAAAACAGTGTGGGCTTGGTCCAAAACCTCATCGATCGGAATATACTGCAAAACATAGTTTAAGCAAACAACTTTTTGAGAACCTGGCCCAATTGCATCTATGTCATCAAGGGATCTGGTCATTTTGGCCATATTTCCGCGTGAGATCAAGACCTTTTCCATCTCTATAAGCTCTTGGCAAACTGATCTAGCAATTGAAATTGCAGTATAAGAGATATCAATTGCAGTGGCCTTCAGGTCTATTGCTCTTACTCTCGCCTCTTTCATTAATCTCTCAAGAAAATAAGCAGAACCTGTCCCAGCATCCACCACCCCAACCTTCTCTTCTGGCCACCTCTCAGCTACCAAGCCGAGAACCCGGTCAACCCCATCAATCACACTAACCTGATAAGCCCTAGACAAACGACAGATATGAGCAAAAAGCTTGGAAAATCGGTCATAGAAACCTGACATCGCCAGTTCGTTTCTACTCACCCAAGCGTCGTACCCCTCTTCCCCTGGTCTGGGAATACCAAAGCGCGGGTGAGCACCACTTGTGTTGTCAATTCTTCTTAGAGCTGGTGAGGCATCAGGCTTTGGCTCCTTGTCCCACAATTCCTTCACGCTTAAACCTTTTTCACTAGGAGGGCTTTGCTTTTCCGTGGTAACCCGGCTAAAATGCGTTGCCAAAGTTAGGCACAACCCTCTAAGTCCATTATCAACTACAGTCCAGTCCCCATTCTCTTCCCTCAAATTTCTACTATAAAGAGCATCATTTGGCCCTTCTTTGGCCCAACCATGGATCTTAAAAGCCAAAGCCCCGTGGTGTTGACCTTTACTATCAACAATCGGAGCTGTCACAAAAAGAACTTCAGCTGGATTTTTAAATTCCTTTATATATTTATTAATATCCTCCTGAAAGATCTCACCATGAGAATTTTTGCCAGTGGCTGTCTTAATATCATGGACCCGAAAAGATTTAGTCTCACGGCCAGCATCTTTTCGCAAAATTTGAAAAACCCCGCCCGCTCGTTCTTCTCCCCACTCCTCATATTTAGATTTTTTAACGTCGCCAGCAATAATACGCATCTCTCTGCTGACCTCATTAATAAGATAAACATCAACCTTAAGCCTTAATCCTGTAAAGACTTGAGCAAAAGCAGTCATAAGCTCTGAAAAGCTCTCTTTCTCGCCAATTTTATCACTCAATAAACTAGCAATTGCTAAAATATGAGTAGATTGATTGTATAACCTAAAACTATCTCCTTCAGCAAATACGTATTTATCTCTAACCAGCTCATCTAAAGCCGCTTGAAAAATGTCATCAGTTATAGGTCCACTATGCGGATAATCAGCAGCAAAACGCTGCTGAATAACTCTCTTTGTGTAAGCTTTTGCAGGATTAACTTGCGCTGTTTTAAGTAAAAACTTAGCTGCCATCCTTACATCTACTTGTTGAATTTCTCCATCACCAATCGCCAGCATCGGCAGCGGGGCCAGAAAAAATCCACCAGGACCTGCTGGCTGCAGCCAAACTACTTGAGGTGACATCCTATCTTCGCTAAGAGAAGGATGAGGCTTGATTAAAAGGCCCAAAAGGGCAGTCGCAGCCGAGGTTTTATGTTGGGCGAGCCAATTTAGGGCATGCAATAATAAACCATAGGCCAAAAGCTTGCGGCTGAGGGTCTCTGGCCTTATCCCCCTAGTTGCTAGGCTACGTCTGGCAGCAAAAATAACTTCTTGTGTCGCTCTCATTTAATAATGTGTCAGCTCCTATTCTTCATTCAAAAACCAACAAGACACACCAAGTCAGCTCACTTTTTTATCGCGCTGTTTTTTCAAAAATTTCACTCTAATTTCCTAATTTTGAAAAGGCTTATCAATCAAGACTTTCCTCTGGCTCCTGATGCGTTTTTTTGAATTCTGTGTCAACTCGCAAATAAACTTCTGGATTGATCTCCCAAAATAGGTCAAACAGTCTCTCAAATGACCCTTGCAAGTCTGGCCAAATCCCGGAAACACTTAGATATTCTGCCATCAACCCGCGCAAATAAGCACCGTCCTCAAACTGGGAGAGCCGGTTATTTTGCCTGGCTAAAATAATTTTGCATTCCAAGTCCCCGAGTAAACGCCCCAAGACCACTGGTTCATTCTGCTGGCAAAGCAGCGGTATAAGCTTAAAATAAGGGGACAAATAAAGAGGGAGCTCAAAGCTATCCAGGGCCGCCTCATAACTCTCCCTTGCCCATTCAATTTCACCAACTTTTGCCAAAAGATCCGCCACTTGCATGAAAGCATCTGTCAAGTTAAATTTTTAGGTTCCCTCAACTTGGCATAGGAAAAGGAATCTCGACTTAATTGAGATG
>PEYM01000016.1 GCA_002774365.1 Candidatus Saganbacteria bacterium CG08_land_8_20_14_0_20_45_16
CTAGAATCGCCCTGATGGACGCTATCGACGCGAATATAGCCTGGTTGGCTCTGGAGCTGGTATAGGTTTTAGAAAACCAGTTTCGGTAGCAGCTCTTTTTCACCCGAAGCCGACCAAACCAATTGTGTTCTTTGATCAGCCTTTTGACTTGCCGATCAGAATAGCCGGTTAATTTGACCACGTAACGTTTCAATATCCCTTTGCGCTTTTTTGATTCAGCGTGATAATTAAGCTGATTCAGTCAAGTTAAGCTTTAGGTTTTGTGATATAATAATTACGTGGAAGGCACAACAAATTATTTTCAAAAGGAAATTTTAAAGAAACGGCCATATCTGAGCATTGAATTATGCAGAAAAGTAATGCAAACATCTATCAAAAAAGAAGTCCAGCCTGATGGGCGAATTAGGTTTTGGGCAAAGCTAGAAAAATTTGGAGATAAATATTTACGAGTGGTTACGCTTGAGGATGGCTACACAATTCATAATGCTTTTTTAGATAGAGGATTCAAAAGCTAAAGGGGGTATAAAATGAGAGTTGAATATTATGCTGAAACTGATTCTTTATACATAGATCTTAGCGAAAAACCAAGCAAAGAATCATTAGAGGTCGTTCCCGGCGTAGTAATTGATTTTGATGAAAACAATCATATTGTTGGGATTGATGTAGATAGCGCTAGTAAAATTTTGAATCTTTCGAGATTTGAGATCCTAGATTTTCCATCAAAAAAAATGGTTCTTTCGCCATAAACGAATATAAAAAGCAAGCAGCCCAAGTTAAATTTGATTTGTTGAATTTTTTGATGTTTGAAAAAATAAAAATAACTAGAATAGACCTGCGTCAAGGATCAGAAGAGCTTCTCGACAAGGTTGTCATTGAAATCCCCCTTACTATTTATAATTATCGCGACTTTAGCAGCTGTCAGCCAATTAAAACTAAAATTAATGTTGAGCCGAAAATAATTTTAAGCCTGATGGCAGAATTCCAAAAAAAAATCCCTTGTTTTTAAGGAAACCGGCGGCGTGCACAGCGCGGCTCTGTGCCAAGAAGATAAAATAGTCGCTTTTGCCGAAGACATTGGTCGGCATAACGCGGTGGATAAAATAGTTGGCGAGGTCATTCTAAAAGGTGAAGAAACAAAAGACAAGTTTCTACTTCTTTTCGGCCGCGTTTCATCTGAAATACTAATCAAAGCCGCCAGGCTCGGAGTTCCCCTCATTGTCTCCCGCTCCGCCCCCACCAATATGGCTATAAAGTTAGCCAAGCAATTAAATATTACGCTGGCGGGGTTCGCGCGGGGGGAGAGATTAAACTTATACACCCCAATTTAGTATCAGAGAAATTGAAAGTCACGTAAAATAGCCATCTAACAACAAAAAAGAAGCCACCCTGGAAATAATGACCAGGGAAGAGACAAAAGCTAATTTGCCTTGATGGTTGAGATTCCGCTGCCAAACAGCCAATGAATTAGGAAACGACGAACTGCCTGCTTCTTATCTCTTAACAATTGATTATTACGCCAATTTTGAGGTTGGTCAAACCGAGGGAAATGCAAGGCAGTTTTTCTATTTTGCTAAAGACAAAAGTGGTCAGTATAAATTATTTGCTATTTACTGGGCTGGTTGACCGCTAACTAAAGATCCTCTTCCGGCTCTTTAAGTACGCGATAGAAACAATAAAGGGTTAGCCCAATAATTGCTGTCCAGGAGCAAGCAATAAATATCCAGCCAAATATTGTCATTCTACTAATCCCAAGGCTTTCTTGCGCTTCCAGGCAATTCTAACCAAAATAGCAATCGCCGCAAAAAGAGTAATTAATCCGAGTCTGGTCGCCACAACATACGGCATAAGAGAACTTGAAACCCCATGCATTAAAATCACCGGCAAGCCCTGCTGGACAAACCAAAAACCTAGAATAAAAAAGAGAAAGAGCGGGGTCACATATTTAATAATCGGCTTGTAAAAACCGGGGATCCGCATCTCTGCCCCATAATGCATCTCCTCCCAAGCCTTTTCCATGCCAAAAAACCAGACAAAAATAACCACTTCAATCGTGCCAAAAAGGACCAGGCAAAAAGTGCCACCCCAAAAATCAAGCTCATCAACTACCCCCTGGCCTAAGAAAAAGATCGGTAGCTGGCAAAGGAGAAATAAAACCACTCCCAAAATTTTAACCGCCCTTTTACGATCCAGGGAAAACTCATCAGAAATAAAAGCCACCGCTGGTTCAGCCAAAGAAACCGATGAAGTAATCCCGGCTAAAAAGAGCAGGCCAAACCAGAGAAAACAAAGAAACTGACCCAGCGGGATCTGGTTAAAAATTAGCGGCATCGTGACAAAGCCCAGATTAAACGCCCCACTCCCCGCCGCCTCCGTTGCCCCCATTGGCCCAAGAAAAGCAAAGGCTACTGGAATAACAATTGAACCACCCAAAACAATTTCTGCCATTTCATTAGTTGAAGCCGCTGACAAGCCAGAGAGGACAACATCATCACCGCGTTTTAAATAACTGGCATAAGTTAAAATCGCGCCGATCCCAACGCTTAGAGTAAAAAAGACCTGGCCAGCCGCGGCTAGCCAAACCTTTGAATTCAAAAGAGCAGAAAAATCCGGGTTCCACAAAAAACCCAGGCCATTAACAATATTCCAATCAGGATGAAGAGGATTCGGCGTTCCCAGAGTTAAGACTCTTAAAGCAATAATCAGGCCAAAGAGAAAAAGGATCGGCATGGCAATCTTACTTAAAAGCTCAATTCCACCCTCTACCCCGCGATAGAGGACATAAAAGTTAATGCCAAAGGTAATTACAAAAAAGAGGTACGCCGTCCAAACATTGCTTCCTGGCGCCAAACCCTGGTAAACGGTCAAGAAATCCTTCATCCCAGGAGCCGTCATAATCAACAAAAGCTTTCCCGTAATGGCAAAAAAAGCATATCCTAACAGCCACGACTCTATATATGTATAGTAGATAAAGATAACCACCGGACCAAAGATGCCAATCGTCCCCAGATACTTGGTCACCCTGTTTTTCCAAAGCCGGTTAAGGATAAAAGGGGCGCTCCCGTGGCCAAAAAGCCCGCCGTGCCGGCCAATGGCCCACTCAATCCACATCAAAGGTATACCCAATATAATGAAAGAGATAAAATAAGGGATGAGGAAAGCGCCGCCGCCGTTTTGAGCAGCTTGGACCGGGAAACGCAGGAAATTACCTAGCCCTACCGCAGACCCAGCCACTGCCAGGATAATCCCTAGTTTTGTCCCCCACTTAGGTCTGGATTGTACTTCTGTCATAAATATTTAAAAGTATAAAAAAAAACTTCTGGAAAGTCAAGTGAAAAATATTTTATTAAAAAGTGAAATTCTTTCTTGGTCGAGACGATAAAATTACATGGATGTTCAGTGGCAAGCAAAACAACAGGTTACAATTTTTGATCTTGTAAAACCAATATCTATGCCCGATAGTGGGGGGCTAAGGCAGATGCGAACCCCAAGAAATAAAGTATTAATAAGCACACCACAAAGGAAGGGAGAATAAGATGAGTGACTTTTCTGATGTTACTACAATTAAAATCGACAGACAGACATTAACAAGACGCCTGCCCCCAACAAAGGGGGTGCCCTCTACTAAGCCAAAACCACAGCCAGCTCCCGTTCACAAAGGACAGCTACCAGACACCGATGAACTAGAACACACAATTGAGCTTGATGCGAAAGGCTTACCCCTCAGACATCGCGAGTTAATGCCCGGCGAGGCTTTTTATAGCTACACAATTACTAAACTAGTTAAGCGAGGTGGAGAAGGAACAGTATATACAGCTATCAAC
Organism: Candidatus Saganbacteria bacterium CG08_land_8_20_14_0_20_45_16; assembly: GCA_002774365.1. Lineage (GTDB taxonomy): Bacteria > Margulisbacteria > WOR-1 > O2-12-FULL-45-9 > O2-12-FULL-45-9. The sequence continues at coordinate 3,822 of PEYM01000016.1, forward strand.
CAAAGAGGGGAAAAAGTTGTCATTAAAGTTGCTCATCCAAACAGGCTAAGTGCTCTAGTGGCAGAGGTAATTGAGAGAGGACGATCAGCAGCCGAAGAAATGAGGACAGCAATCCTTGAAAGATTGCCCGGGGCCCTTGTACTAAAACACATTGACGGTCTAACGCTTAACGATTATTTCAAACTCTACCCGGAACACCGCTCCCCCTCCTTTATTTTGCGCCTCATTAATCACATTGACAAAAAACTACGTCAACACCAACGGGCGCATGGGGATGTCTCTATGGACAATATCTTTTTAGTAACGCAGGCTAACGGCTCCCTTAAGGTCGAGCTCATTGATCCTGGCGCGGCAAAATGGACACGCACTTCCTTGAGAATGGGCAAAGAAAAAATAACCGGGTCACCACTTTTTATGGCGCCGGAAACAGCTTGCGGTAAGCTGCCAACCGAAAAGGTCGATGTTTACGCTTTGGGCATCTTATTAGCGATGCTTCTCTGCCAGAAAAAGCCTTTTCCAAAAGATCAGACACCAGAGGGCACAAAGATAGAGAGTTACAAAGATTTCGCGTTTAACATGAGGGCCCAAGGCAAATCATTCGTCCCCCCTCTCACCAAAGAAAACTTTATCCAAGCAGTGAATGACAAACAAACCTTAGGCGAAGAGGTTTTTAATCTATTCAACTTAATGACAGCGCAAACCCCAGACTGGAGGATCGGCTTGTATGATGTAACTACAAGTATCGAAATACTGTTGGCCACTCATGACCTATAGTATTTTACCCTTGGCAAGCTAAGGTTGACGCTCCTAACGCTTTTCCTTATAATAAGAAAAAGACAAGGAGGCTCATAAATTATGCCATTTTTAGAAATAACATTCATGAAAAACACAATCCTTGACTACATCATTTTTGCTTCAATTTTGGTGATTGGCTTTATCATTGTCAAAGTCGCCAAAACCATTATTATTGCCAAGGCCAAAGCTTTCGTGGCTAAGACCAGCAATGAGATTGATGATTTTCTCATCTCCTTAGTAGAAAAAACTGCAGTCCCCCTGCTCTACTACACTATTTTCTATCTATTACTCAACTCTTTAAGCTTGAACCTGGCGGCCCAAAAACTACTCAATTCAGCCAGCTCTATCTTAATCGCGGTCCTGGGAATAAGATTCATTATTGCCATTGTCACTTATTCGCTGGAGACCTTTTGGGTAAGCAAAGAGCACGACCCATCTAAAAAAGGGAGCCTCACCGGCATCATTACTACCATCAAAATAATTATTTGGGGGATAGGCATCACCTTTCTCCTGGACAATCTTGGGTTTAAAATCTCCGCGGTTGTGGCGGGCCTTGGGATTGGGGGTATTGCCGTAGCCCTGGCTGCCCAGGCTGTGCTGGGTGATCTCTTCAGCTACTTTGCTATTTTCTTTGACTGCCCGTTTGAAATCGGCGACTTTATTATTGTCGGTGACTTTATGGGGGTGGTGGAACACGTTGGGATTAAGACCACTCGTTTGCGCAGTTTGGGTGGAGAAGAGATCGTTATGGCCAATTCTGACCTCACCGGCTCAAGGGTCAGAAATTACAAGCGGATGCAAAAAAGACGGGTGGTCTTCAAATTAGGGGTTACTTACCAAACCACCAGTGCCCAGGCCCAAGCTATCCCGGGCCTGATCACAAGCATCATAAAAAATGTCCCAGACACTACTTTTGACCGCTCCCACTTTGCCTCATACGGCGACTTTGCTTTAATCTTTGAGACCGTGTATTACGTATTGAGCAATGATTACAACAAATACATGGATGTCCAGCAGGAGATCAACTTTAAGATTAAGGAAGAATTTGAAAAGCAAGGTATTAATTTTGCTTATCCGACACAGACAGTGTTTATCGAAAAAACACAGTGACACACCTTTTTAATAAATATTCAAACTCGGCAGTTGCCTTAATCATTGCCAACCTTACCCCGCTTTTTGGCGCCCTTTTTCTTGGTTGGGAAATTTTTGACATTCTATTTATCTACTGGTTTGAGGGTTTAATTATCGGGTTTTTTAATATTTTCAAGATCTTATTTACGCCGATGGCTCATGACACAACCACCACTAATTTACCCAAACCAATTGTGGAGATAATCCTTCTACCGGTTAAAGTCATCACAATTGCCTTCTTTATTGTCCATTATGGCCTGTTTATGGCCGGCCATGGGTTCCTCTTGCTCTACTTATTTGGTAACGTACCGAAAACAGCTTTTCAAAATTTTAGCGGCGCCCTTTTGTTATTCGTTGACCTGGCAATCAAGCTAAAAATCGCCTTGCTCTCGCTCTTTATTAGCCATGGACTCTCTTTTGTAAAAAACTTTTTATTGGGGCAAGAAAGCAGTGAGGGTAAAAATCAGGAGTTTTTCTTTAGCCCTTACAAACGCATATTGATCATGCATTTAACTATTGTCCTTTGCGCCGGGATCACCCTAGCCACCGGCCAAAACATCTATATCTTAGTCGGACTAATCATAATGAAGATCGCAACTGACCTCTGGTCCCATTTAATGGAGCGCAAAAGATTTAGCAGCGAGGCAATAATCAAGCCGGCCGGCAAATTGTTTTTTGGCTTTAGCAGCTGGTTTTTTGGTAAGATTGCGCCGGAGGAAACCAAATCCAGCCAGGGATGGCAAAGATTTAAAAATTTGCTTGATTGAAATCCTTGCAAAAAGGATAAACAAATGAATAATAAACTAATTGTTTTTAGCTTAATTTTTATCTTTATTGGCTTAGGTGTTTTTTATAAGGCCTATTTAATCTACAGCGAAAGTAAAATACTGCAAGACACGGGCCTCTCTGCTCAAGGAGAAGTTCTTAAAATTGTTACAGAAAAAATTCAAGAAAGTGACGGCGGAACAAACACTGTTTATTATCCAATAGTCAGATTTGAGGCTCGCGACAAACAGACAATTGAATTTAAAAGCAACCTGGTAAAAAGCAGTCTTACTTTCTATCATGTTGGACAAAAGGTTAAAGTCGTTTATCCTCCGGAAAACCCGCAAAAAGCCAGGATAGATTCTTTTTCCAACCTCTGGCTGGGCCCCATACTTATGGCCGTGATTGCCGCTCTCTTGGGGGCAATTGGCATGCTTTTAATTTATTACTTTATAATTGCCCCAAATCTGAACGAAAATTCCCTTAAAGTTCATGGCCAATTAATTGAGGCTAAAATCGTAAAAATCTCTTCAAAGGGTTACCCACCTTATAATATTTTGGCGGAATGGACCCACCCTATCACCCGCAAAAAATGTTATTTCTTAAGCGCTGATTTACCAACTGATCCAAAAGAAAAGCTTAGAAAAGGAACTATAACCGTGCTGGTTGACTTTAAAAATCCCAAACGATATTTTATTGACACTTCGTTTTTAACACACTAGCAGCGCTTGGGGATTAGTGTCAATTGCCATAGTTATTCAATAGGTTTGCGTGGTCGTATGGCTATTTTTCCGGCGTATAATGCTTATGCCCGTCATCATAAACTTCTCCACTGCCCTTTTTAATATTTCTTTGCCTTAACAAAGATTAGCCACCTCTTGCACAACTATCTTATTCTCCCAAAGTAAATTTTGTCTTCGTGATATATCTCAATTGCCCAGTTATTTTGCGGGCAAACAATAAACACATCAACAGAATTGCCATATGCTTCTTTAGCATTTTTAACTACTGCCGACAAAGAAGTCTTTAGATCAAGAGTCGGCTCAGTGGAATAAACAACAAAAACATCTGGATTGCCAAGACCCTTTTCTTTTACAAGCTTTTCGAGTTTTTTCGGTAATTCAGCTTCGTTTTCCCATTCCCAGGCTAGCTCAAGAGTATCCCGCATTTTGATCAAATCCAGCACACCATAAGAAGTAATAGGAAATTTTTCCAGGGCTTTATGCGCTGTCCTGTCACCGTCCCAATAAATTTCATAGGCTATTTTTTGAGTATCAAGCGCGGACAACAACGCTGCTTTGTCTTTGAGCTGTTCTGCCTGAGATAATTTTTGTTTCAATTGTTGCCGACGTTTTTCTAAGGCTTGTCGTTTGTTTTGATCCATATCAAGGAAACCTCCGGGAAATAATTCTTCTTGATTGTCTAGATAATAACACTATGATACAATTTATTAAATCAATCTTAAAGGGGTGGTTTTGATATGGAAGTTATATTTTCTTTGCTTTTTCCGATCATTATTATTTTGCTTATTTCTATCAAACAGATCAACCAATACGAACGAGGGGTAAAATTTCGCCTGGGCCAGTACGTTGGCATCATGGGACCCGGCTGGCGTCTCATTTTGCCAGTTATAGAAAGTTACAACAAAGTCGATATTCGGGTTAAAGCGGTTGATGTTCCAGACCAGGAAGCCATGACAGCAGACAACATCTCGGTCAAGATCAACGCGGTAATTTATTACAAAGTCTCTGCCGCAGAAAAAGCCGTGATCGAAGTTGAAAATTTTTATTACGCCATGTCACAACTAGCGCAAACCACTATGCGCAATATTGTGGGGGAAGTGACTCTTGATGAGCTGTTAAGCCAACGCGAAAAGGTAGCCAATAAGATCCAGACAATTGTTGACGCTGCCTCTGATCCTTGGGGAATTAAGGTTGTTGAGGTCTCCTTAAAAGACATTGTGCTCCCCGAAGAGATGAAGCGGACCATGGCCAAGCAAGCAGAGGCAGAGAGAGAAAAAAGAGCGGTTATTATTAAAGCCGAAGGCGAAGCGATTTCCGCGGAAAATATGGCCAAAGCCGCTAAAATTCTAGCCGAGGCCCCTGGCGCGCTGCATTTAAGAACCCTGCAATCGATTAATGACATCAGCTCTGATCAATCAAATACTGTGATTTTTGCGGTGCCCCTTGAGGTCTTGCGGGCAGTTGAAGGAATTGGAAAATATTTAAATAAGGGATAGCAGTCTCCAAAACATATAACCCGGCATAAACAAATCCACCCGGCAAAATTTCTATTTATCTCGACCGATCAAAAACCGTCTCAAAAATTGATCTCCATCGAGGTCCTTTCCTTGTTTTCTGGATGGACCTTGGCGGGAAAAGACTTGCCAATAGCATTTTTGAGCTGGAGAGCCATTTGGCTGGTCACGTGGGTCGTTTGTTTAATTTCATATTCTCCCCACTTAGCTGTTTTCATCTGCCAGCACATTTTAACCTCTGGTTTAAAGTCCTTGGACCGACCTGTTTCTTCAACCGATAGCAATGTGGCTACGCCATTGATGCCGCGCTCTTTGATTATTTCTGCATCACCATGAGCCCATTTTTCCCCACCTATCCTTGGCCTCTCATTAGCAGTCGCAATACCATCAATCACTACTATTTGCGGATCAGCCGGGTCTATCTTGACCTTAAATTTAGCCCCAGGCTGAAATTGCGGCACATCACTGCGATTAATAATTGTATCAAAACTAACTTCATATGGTTGGCTGTCTTGCGCCTCTATCAAAAGCTTAAGATTCAGGTAAGGCTGGTCATTAAGAGTGACCACCCCACCCTTACTGTTTTCCGATAAAGATAAAACTGTTGCCCCTGCCGGCTCACCGGTTTCAAGAATCCGTTTAGCTTTTTTGCCACTGCCAAAAAAAGTATTACTGGAACCAAAAGTAGAAAAAATTGAGCGCAGCTCCCAAAAGACAAAGACCAAAGCCCCACCAACCCCAAAAACCGCGATTAACCATTCCGGCATTTGTGAATTGGCCAAAAAAATCATCATTGGCACATAAATCACAGCCCACA
>PEYM01000028.1 GCA_002774365.1 Candidatus Saganbacteria bacterium CG08_land_8_20_14_0_20_45_16
TTTTACTTTGCTAAGAACCGGACATTTTCACTTTGCCTTGACACTGCTCAGCATTTCATCGATCATTTTTTCAATCTCAATGTGGAACTTATCAGCTGCTGCAAACAAGGCTTTGACCCCAGCGAGGTTAAGGCTTAGCTCGTGCATAAGATTGACTATTTTACGCACTCGATCAAGGTCTTCTTGTGAATAAAGTCGATAATTTCCTTGAGTGCGCTTGGGCTCAACCAACCCCTCTTCCTCATAAATCCGCAAAGTTCTTGGGTGACAGCCTATCAGCTCGGCTGCAATGCTGATGGTGTAAACCCCTCTTTTAGGATTATGAAATAGAGCAAACATTATAGTTGATAGCATTATAAACATTAACAATAGATTTGTCAAGGTTTGATTGGGGGAAAATATTGGGCAAGGTTTCAGGTGATGAATAACTTAGTTTGATAGCAGTTGGATCCTAGCCTCAATGCAGGCTTGGCAAAAGGAAGTTCCGCGTTCCATTTCTCGGTAGAGTTCGTGTCTTAGCTTTGCCAAATCTCCTTTTATAGAATATATTTTTTGGAGGGCGGTTTCAAGTGAGACTTGGCTTTCAGGATTGATGTCAATCCCTGATCCTTGGGGAGGATTTGTGTTGGTTGGGCTACAGCAGGGTTGCAGGGTAGAATAATGGGTAATGTATGGGGCTGCTAACCAGCCTGAATCTAACCCAGTTGTTTTGACATCAATGGAATCACCCCAATCATCAAGACTGTGGCTACATCGATGAGAGATGTGTAACCCTGTTTCTCGCGCACTTTTTGATATTCGTCCAAAATCAATGAACGGAAAGAAAATTAGAGGGACCATAACTCCTTTGTCTGCAAAAGAGAGAAACACATTTTCTGGGTAAAGAGACCATAATGAAGACTCTAAAGATACATTAGGATCCGTGCACACTGGCCTCCCGCCAAGCTTTTGTGCGATCTCAACTAAAAAATGGTACGGATCCCTGTTCTTGGGCCAACGAGCATTTGTTTCCCCTGATTTCCAAACCATAGAGCCCTTTTGGGTGATGGGGGAGTTTGGTAGATCTGAAAGCGAAAGAAGGTCAGTCACAGTTGTTTGCCAACTTGATTTAAAGGCCTCAACTATTCCGAGGTCTCTGAATATGGAAAAAGTAACTTCTAACTGTAGTTTTGTGCCATGATCATTAATTAGCTTGGTTAGAGTTGCCAGGCGAGTTGGGCTTTCTTCTTGTGACCAGCAACCCGAGAGCAACCTAATTTTTTCAAAATCTAAATCAGCTGCAATCATAACAAATTCTTCAATTTCAGGATGAGAAAGCGCCTCTCCGCCACTTAGGGTGATTAATTTAGCGCCTAAAGCTTTAGCGGCTTGGGCGTGATGGTGAAAAGTAGCTGAGGGCATGCGGTTGGCCATGTCTTGTTCGTTGCTCGTGCTTCTAGCGCAGCAAACTGTGCATTTATTATTACAGAAGTTTGTAATGCCGATTATTATTTTTTTGATAGCTACTTGCGGGATACTCACATATATCTATCGTTAAAAGTAGAGGGAAATTTCAGTTTTTTGCTTCAGAACCCTGCTTCAAAAAGCGAGGTTGGCAAGCCTGGGTTAAGCTTAAGATCTTTGCTTAGGAGGAAAAGGTCCAGTCCAACCAAAAAGCCACCTGGGGCCTCAACTGCGCTTTTGCCTTGCAAGCCAGTGGGGACAAAGACACCGGCAATCTTGGCATAATCAATGTCAATCTGGCCAGGAAGCCTTTTATTAAAAAAGATAACATTGAGCCGGCGGAGCAAATAGTTTTGCGTATCAATATAAAAATAAATCTTTTCCACATTTTTTAAGACCCCAGGCTTGGGCAATCCCAAGAGAATAACCTCGTTGGGCTTTTCTTCAGCAACAGAAAGATCAAAATTGTGAGCCATAAGCTTGGGATTAAACCCTGGGGCAAGGTCTGGGGCATTGATTAGATGAACGTAAAAGCGTCGGCCTTTCTTGTCAATTTTTCTAATTTTGTTGCCTTGGGCAAAGTAAGAAACACCATCAAGTAAGACTTTTATTTTGTCTGGATACTGAAAATATCCAACTCCAGTTTGTTTTTTAGTGCCAGTGCAACCGAGCAAATGCAGGTTGTATTGCAAGGTGAAATCCAATTGAGCGTCCTGTATTTTGGCAAAATTAGCCGTGACTTTGTCAACGATCTGTTGGGGGGTGAGTTTAGCTAGTGAAGCTGGACAAGTCAGGGTGATTATGAGGAAACAAAAAAGCCACTGCTTTTTCATCCTTAAATTATATCATAATATGTTATAATAATGTCGTCATGAAATATTCAAAACTTCCTGATAAATCAGGGCATTTTGGCAGGTTTGGCGGTCGGTTTGTGCCAGAGACCTTAATGCCGGTCCTTGAAGAGCTAACAGAACAATATTTAGCCATTAAGCACGAGACGGAATTCAAAAAAGAGTTTGGTTGTTATTTAGAACACTACGTTGGCCGGCCAACCCCGCTTTATTTTGCTGAAAGGCTAACCAAGAAGTTTGGTGGGGCTAAGATTTATTTAAAACGCGAAGATCTTTGCCATACTGGCGCGCATAAAATCAACAATACTATTGGCCAGCTTCTTTTGGCCCGCAAAATGGGTAAGCAGCGGATCATTGCAGAGACCGGGGCAGGCCAGCATGGTGTGGCCACTGCCACGGCGGCTGCGCTTTTTGGCCTGGAGTGCATTGTTTATATGGGCGAGGAAGATGTTCGGCGCCAGGCTTTGAATGTCTTTCGCATGGAGCTTTTGGGGGCCAAGGTTATACCGGTTAAGTCCGGCAGCCGGACGCTCAAAGACGCGGTCAATGAGACCTTGCGTGACTGGATGGCGCACCCGACTGATACTTTTTATTGCCTAGGTTCATGCGTTGGTCCGCACCCGTATCCCATGATGGTCAGGGATTTTCAAACAGTGATTGGCAAAGAGGCCAAGGTTCAGCATTTTGGCTATGAGAAAAAATTGCCAGATTATCTGTTGGCTTGTGTGGGTGGTGGCAGTAATTCGATCGGCCTTTTTTATCCGTTCCTTGATGACCCCAGCGTTAAAATGGTTGGGGTGGAGGCGTATGGTGCAGCTTCGATAACCAATGGCTTGTACGGGGTGCTGCACGGGGCTTTGAGCGATATTTTGCAGACTAAGACCGGCCAGATCAAGACCACGCATTCTATTTCTGCTGGCTTGGATTATTCTGGGGTGGGGCCAGAGCACAGTTATTTAGCAGAAGCTGGGCGGGTTGAGTATACTGCGGTTAATGATGATCAAGCTTTAGAAGGCTTTAAGCTTTTGTCTCAAACCGAAGGGATAATTCCGGCCCTTGAGTCTTCGCATGCCATTGCTTATCTTAGCAAGCTGGTACCCAAGCTTGACCGCAGCCAGTCAATTATTGTTTGCTTGTCGGGGCGGGGAGACAAGGACGCGCAGGAAATTCGCGAGACTTTGCCCTAATATCCTAAGTTCTACTATCTACTTCCCTCCCTTGAATAACTGAAATTTTCTCCAAATACGCATGATAATAAGGTAGAAGCACACGGAGGAATTTTGAATGAATGGAACTGACGGCCCACCGAAAACTCGCTTGTCTTTACTTTTGCGCAAGGTTGCGGATTATGCCAAAAAAGGTTATGCTGCTACCCAAAAAAAACTTGGAGACAGTGTGGCGAGCCAGTCTGCGTTCACTACTATTGTGGTTATTGACCCAAGGGATCCTGTTGCCCAGGTTAAGGACTTACTTAATTTTGCAAAATATGGCTCAGCCATGGCTTTTCTAAGAAAGCACCCAGCAGAGCGCGAAACAATTATTGAAAGTTTGCTTGAACAACAGGCTGTAAGCTGGCTTAGCTGGCTGACGACACAATTTCCAGATAATAATACCCCACTTGAATTCCTGGGCTTTTTTAGAATCTCTGACCGATTGATTATTTTGGCGGGGTTATTAAGAGATGCGCCTGAACTAGCAAGGCCTCTCTTTGAGAAGATAACAGCAAAGCAGGAAAAAGACCTCCGCACTTGGCGCGATCGAGCCGAGGTATCTGGTTGGAATGTGGAGCAGGTGGCAGTTTATCTTCATTTGTTTCCAAACTCGCAAATCAATGACCAGCTTCATATGGCCTATCTGGTGGTGAAGGCGGGCTTAAATTCATTTCACGAACATAGAATTGTTAATGATTTTAGTGGTGCTGGAAAAAAATTTCCTGATCTTGCAACTTTGATTTGTGGGATTAGAACGAAACAGAGAGAAAATGCTTCTAATGAGGGGAAGGTATCATGATGGGCGGATCACCACCACCTGGCGGGCCGACAGGTTATTTTTCGGCCAATGTTGTCTAAATAGTAATTATTTTGCTATACTTTCTTTATGTCAAGGATATCTGAAGCTTTTCAAAAACATAAAACCCTTATCACTTATATTACTGCTGGTGATCCAAGCTTGGTGGCAACTGAAAAGCTTATTTTTGACTTAGAGAAAGCCGGAGTTGATATTATTGAGCTTGGCATCCCTTTTTCTGACCCTTTAGCTGATGGTCCTGTGATCCAAGCCTCTCACCAGCGTGCTTTGAAAAAAGATGTTGCCTTAGCTGATGTTTTTAAGCTTGTTTCTAAAGCAAGAAAAAAAACCCAAGTCCCAATCTGTTTTATGCTCTCCTATAATCTTGTCCTGCGCTATGGTTTGGAAAAATTTTATCGTGAACTTGAGCGGGTTGGGGTCGATGGGGTGATTATCCCTGATCTGCCGCCAGAGGAGTCACGAGTTGCGAGTTGCGAGTCGCGAGTCGCTGATGTTTTTCTGGTCGCTCCGACTAGCACAGACCAAAGAATTAAACTGATTGCAGAAAAATCCTCAGGCTTTATCTATTTGATCTCAGCAACCGGTCTTACTGGCCAGCGGCAGAGCTTTGCTGCCAACCTAAAAAGTATTGTGGCGCGCGTGCGTCGCTATTCAAGCCTGCCAATTGCGGTTGGCTTTGGGATCTCAAGCGCCGAACAAGCAGCAAAGATCGCCAAAATCGCTGACGGCGTCATTGTTGGTTCTGTGATTGTTGATTTGTTGGCCAAGAAAAAGACCAAGCAGGCCTTAAAACTTGTTGCTGCCATGAGGCAGGTCCTAGATGTTAATCGCTAAACTGGCTTTGCGCCTGCGGCAGTTTTATTTTAGCCGCGTTGCTAAATACACTAAGGCGGACGAGGGTTTTGCCAGAAGTTACTTAAATATTGAGGAGTGGGCGCTGTTTTCCCAGCTGCCGGAGTTTGAGAAAAAGCACTGCGTAGTTGTGGGCCGACGAATGCTCTGGGAGGCAGGCCAGCACCCAGACCTTGACGAGCGCAAGCTGGTGAGGCTTGGTTTGCTTCATGATATCGGCAAGATTTTTGAACATAATTCAATTTATACCAAGGCTTTTATGGTCTTGCTTAGGTTTTTTGTGCCAAGGCTCTATGATTATTTGGCTAAGCTGGGTGAAAACCACCGCTTCTTGCGCCGCTTTTTTATCCACAAACATCATGGCCGGGAAGGGGCTAAGCTTTTAGAGCGAATGGGTGAAAGCTCAGAAGTTGTGGCAATGGTGGCCAAGCATGACCCACATTATAATCCTTGGGGGCTGGATGATCCGTTGGAACTCAAGCTACTCCAAGAGGCAGATTCGGCTTATTAGGCCTTTGGATACTGGGTGGGGGATAGGTACTGGGCTGTGACAGAAGTTTTGATTCCGCCTCTAACGTTGAACTCGCCGATAATTTTAGCTTTCCTTGGCTGACAAGCCGCCACAAAATCATCAAGGATTTTATTGATCACGGTTTCATGGAATGAACCTTCGTTTCTGTAAGAGACAAAATAGAGCTTAAGTGATTTTAGCTCGACTAAAAGTTTATCAGGTGTATACTCGATTTTGATTGTGGCAAAATCAGGCAAGCCAGTCTTAGGACAGACGCAGGTGAATTCTGGAAATTCAATATTAACGACATAGTCCTTATGAGGGTATTTATTTTCAACGACTTCGATAGGCATTAATTTCGTCTCGCAATTTTTTGGCGGCACTGCGGGCAGCCTGGGCAAAATCATCATTTTTTGAAGCATAGAGAATATTACGAGAAGAGTTGATAATAACCCTGGCATTTTCTGGGCCCAGTCCAGCTGCTACTGTGGCTTTCAGCTCGCCGCCTTGGGCCCCGATGCCTGGGATTAAGATGAGCATGTTGCCAACGAGCTCTCTTATTTTAGCAAGCTCATTTGGGTTGGTAGCCCCGGCCACCAGGCCGCAATTACCAAACCTGTTCCATTGTTTGGCTTTTTGGGCCACTGCTTGATAGAGCGGGTCTTTTTGGCCTTTGAGCTGAAAGTCCCTGGCCCCAGGATTGCTGGTTAGGCAGAGGATAAAGATCCCTTTGTCGCGATATTCTAAAAAAGGTTCAACCGAGTCAAAACCTAGATAGGGATTGACTGTTACAGCGTCAGCCTTAAAGACCTTGAACACGCTTTCGGCATAGGCAGCAGAGGAATGGCCAATGTCACCGCGCTTAGCGTCAAGAATAACCGGAACATTGGTTTCAGCTTTGATTAGCTCGATGATTTTAATCAAGGACTCAAGGCCGTAGATCCCGTATTTTTCAAAAAAGGCCATATTGGGCTTGTAAGCGCAGACTAGATCTTGGGTGGCTTTGATGATTTGGCTGGCGAACAAAAAGATCGGGTCATCTTGGTTGAGCAATGGTTGGGGCAGACTGTTAAGGTTAATATCGAGGCCGACACACAGCAAACTATTATTGTTTTTAGTCGCAGCGTCCAGCTTGTCGATAAACTTCAAGTTGGCTCTTCCTCACCTGGGATCTCAGCCATTTCTTCTGCTTCGCGCTCTGCCCGCTCTTTTTCTTTTTGCGCAATCATGTCGCCAATAGTTACTTTGCTTTCTTCTTGAGCTGGGGTGGTTTTAGCGATTTCTTCTTTTTCACGCTTAGCTACGGCGTCTTTGATCGACAGGCCAATCCTTTGCTCTTCTGGCAGAATACGCAAGATTTTAGCCTCGACAATGTCCCCGATCTTTAAAACATCCTCAGGCTTTTGAATAGGGGCCCTAGATATTTCAGAAATATGGACCAGACCTTCGAGCCCATGGTCTAGTTCAACAAAGGCCCCGAAGGTAGCAAAGCGCAGAACCTTGACCTTAATAATTTGTCCTGGTTTGAAATGATCAGTGGCTTCGGCCCAAGGATCTGGCTGGAGCTCTTTTAGGCCAAGAGAAACTTTTTGATTGATCTTATCAACGCCTAGGACAAAGACCTCAGTTTCTTGACCAACCCTGAGGACTTCTGAAGGATGGCGGACCCGTTTCCAAGAGAGCTCACTTAAGTGGACCAAGCCTTCAACCCCGCCAAGATCAACAAAGGCCCCAAAAGTTTTCAGACTAGAGACAGTTCCTTTGCGGATCTGTCCCACTTCCAGTTCATCAAACACCTTGTGGGTATCTTGTTGGTTTTTTTCTCCGGCAGCCAGCTTGTGTGACAGGACAATTTTTCCCTGACGGCGGTTGATTTCAATGATCTTGACCGGTAGGGTCTTATCTTTGAAACTTTCGAGTGGTTCCTGAGCCTTGCGTTGGACTTGGGAGGCAGGGATAAATCCTCTGATCCCATCGCAGTCAACTGCCAAGCCACCGCGCAGGACTTGAATAACCTTGCCGACGAGCAGTTTTTTCCTTTTAAAAGCATCATAAGCGGTTTTCCATTGCTTTTCATAGTCTGCCCGCTTTTTTGAGAGAACAATGTGGCCGTCTTTGCTCTCGAGATTTTCAATATAAACATCAATTATTTCGCCAACTTTAACGATCTCATCAGGCGTGGTAAAGCTCCGGTCAGAGAGCTCTTCCGGCAAGATTAGACCGTCGGCTTTGTATTTGATATCAACCAGTACGCCGCTGGGGTCAATTTTTAGCACAGAGCCTTTGACAATGTCGCCAACCTTGTATTCTTTGAAAGTTGCGGCATAGCCTTGTTCTGCTGATTTTGCTTTGGTTTGGCCAAGGTTGGGTTGGCTTTCCATAGCTGGTTGCACAGGATCAAGCTTGGTCCCGTGAAGTTCTGTCGGAGGGGCGGACTCGCTGACTGGTGCTTTGCTAGCCTTTTCTTTTTCAAGAATTTGGCTTTCTTTAAGCGTTTCTTTGATTAGTTCTTCAACCTCAAAAAATTCGTCTTCACCCTTTATTTTTTCGATATTTGTCGCCTTAAGTTCTTCTGCCATTGTGTTACCTCCAAACTTCTTAAGCATAACATAAATGGACGGGAGGGTCAATTAGGTCTGCAGCGTTGTAGCAGCAACGTGATAATGTCCGGATTGGGCAAAGTGAAAATGTCCGGTTTTGGTTAGCAAGAAATCGGCATATTTTGGGATAAACCTCT
>PEYM01000107.1 GCA_002774365.1 Candidatus Saganbacteria bacterium CG08_land_8_20_14_0_20_45_16
AATATGCCGATTTCTTGCTAACCAAAACCGGACATTTTCACTTTGCCCAATCCGGACATTATCACGTTGCTGCTACATAGCATTATCAGCACTTGTGCCACGCTAAGCAAAAAGCTATAATTGATTTATGATAAAATTTTCTCTTCATTCAGAAAAACAAATGTATGAGAGAAATATTACTAAAAAGGAAGTCACAAAAGTTCTGCGTAAACCTGATCAAATAATAGAAACACGTATTAAAGGAAGGCAAATCGCGCAAAAAGTAACAACCAAGAACAAGAAGAAGTTTCTTTATCGGGTGATTTTTGAGATAACAAATGGTAAAAAGACCGTTATTACTGTTTATAGAACAACAAAAATCAGCAAATACATAAAAGAGGTGAAAAATGAAAATTAATTATGATGAAAAATCAGATGCTATGTCGATAAAATTTAGCGATTCTAAGTATTATGAAAGCGATGAAGTAAAAGACGGGATTATCTTTGATTATGACAAAAAAGGTAAGGTTATTGCCATTGAAATATTAGACGCCTCTAAAAATCTACCAGCGCCTAAAAAGCAACTCTATAGCCTTAATTTTGAGATTCAAAAAGCATAACAGAACTCTGTCATTTCTGTCTTACAAATACGCCTTTAAGTGCAAGGTAATCCTTTATCTCCTTAATAGTCAATTCCGAAAGTGCAAGAGAGAGGCCAAGAGCGCGGCATCTGCCTCGCCTTTAACAAACGCATCATACAGATGTTCGATCTTGCCAGCCCCGCCGGAGGCAATCACCGGTATTTTCACCGTATCGGCAATTACCCGGGTTAACTTTAAATCATAGCCGTCTTTTGTCCCATCTCGATCCATACTGGTCAAAAGAATTTCGCCGGCCCCCAGCTTTTCTGCTTTTTTTGCCCATTCAATTGCATCAATGCCAGTCGGCGTCCTGCCACCATGCGTATACACTTCCCACTTGACCCCTGCCCCTTGACCCTTGACCCTTTTCGCATCAATGGCCACGACAATACACTGGCTACCAAATTTGTCAGCGCCTTATTTAATTAAATCAGGCTTTTTGATTGCGGCAGTGTTGATTGATATTTTATCCGCCCCAGCCGCCAACAATTCACGCATAGTCTCAACTGTATTAATCCCGCCACCAACCGTAAAGGGGATATAAATTGTTTCGGCAACCTTTTTGACCACCTCAAGCATTATGTAGCGCTTGTCAGAAGAAGCAGTGATATCGAGAAAGACCAACTCATCCGCCCCTTCTTTATCATAAAAAGCCGCTAATTCAACCAGATCACCGGCATCAATTAAATTAACAAAGTTGATCCCTTTAACCACCCGGCCTTCGGTCACGTCCAGGCAGGGGATGATACGTTTTGCTAACATAATAATTCCTCAACTTTTTTTAAATCTATATTAACGATATGGTCTTTTGTTAGCCCTGCTGATTTAACGATCTTTAGGGAATCATCAACGACCCCCAGCATCGTTGAAAAATGGGAATCAGTAGTCAAAACAGCCTGCCAATCCTGTTTTTTGAGCTCCTGCGCCAGCTTTAACCAATTAGCCTCGCAGCCTACCCGACTGATTGGCGAGCTATTGTTTAATTCTATCGCAACATTGTGCTTTTTTGTCGCTTGAATAACTTTTTCAAAATTAACCGGATATTTTAGGTTCTCCAAATGGGCAGTAATATTGATTTGCGGATAGCGCTCCAATGCTTTGATTAAAACTTCCGTATTCTTTTCTTCTCCCTGGCTGTCATAGCCACATCTGGGATGCATCGCCACAATCACTACATCAAGCATATCCAGGATTTCAGGATCAAGATCAAGCTCCCCCTGATCACTAATAATGTTAGCCTCTACCCCGCGATAAACTCTGATGCCATTTATTACTGGCGGGATCATTTTCATATTGGCAAAGTAGTAAAAATGCGGGGCTCCCGGCATAGCCGGACCGTGCTCGGCCACGGCAAAAGCCTTTAAACCAATTTTTTTAGCCTGGGCTACATATTCTTCAATTGTCGAATACGCGTGGCCGGAGGCAATGGTGTGGACATGGAGGTCGGCGACGAGTTTTAATTTTCTGGACATGTATTTATCTTATCACAAACAACTTGTTTCCAGCTAGTTGAGAAGTTATAATAATTCCATGGACAACAAAGATAAACACATTGTCTGGTATGCGGATTTAGACAAGCTAGATAAAAAAGACCCTTTTGTAAAAAAGTGGTGGCTGGAACAAGTCTTAAGTCGCGGCACAATGAAAGATATCGGAAAACTTGATTTCAAGAATATCCACGATCTATTACCCTCTCTTAACCTTCCCAAAAATGTAAAAAGCCTGTGGGAAGATTACTTTAGTAAAAAGAAATAAAGATGAAAATTTTAACCTCTCAACAAGAAGAAATATTAAAAATATTTTCAACAACTGATGATGCGCAGCAGTTCTATTTAGCTGGTGGAACAGCCCTAGCTGCTTTTTATTTAGAACATCGACTGTCAGAAGATCTTGATTTTTTTACTCCTCAGGAAGAATTGGTTCAAATCCTGGGAGACAAATTAAGAGACGCTCTAGAAAAAGCTGGTTTTCAAGCCAAAACCCTAAGAAAATTCAAGACATTCTATGAATTAATTGCTACTAAGGAGGGTGAAAGCACCTTAATACATATTGCTTTTGACGCCCCATTCCGTTTTGAGCCACTGACAAGAAAAGAATTTGGCGTTAAGATCGATACCCTTGTTGATATTGCTACCAATAAACTTCTTGCCCTTTGGGGGCGATATGCTCCCAAAGATTTTGTGGATATTTATTTTCTGGCAAAAGAAAAGTTCTCACTTGAAGAAATCATAGCCAAAGCCAAAGCCAAAGAAAAAGACGAGGGACTGGAAGAATATTTCCTGGCTTTATCGTTTCATAAAGCAAAGGATCTACCAGAGAATTTAAAATCTTTGCCAGTAAGAATGATCAAAGAGCTAAATCTAAAAGAATTAAAAGATTTTTTTGTAGAAAAGTCAGTTGCTATGCTTGCTCAGGAAAAATAATTAGCTTGCCTGCTCTAAAATATCAGCGCTAATATCAAAATTGGCGTGGACAGCCTGGACATCGTCGTGGTCTTCGAGCATAGAGACTAACTTAATGACTTTTTTGGCCTCTTCTCCTTCAACTTTAACTGCATTTGAAGGGGTCATGGAGACTTCGGCTGAAGCTGGAGTAAAACCTTTAGCTTTTAAAGCATCTTTTACTTTAACAAAATCATCAGGCCGAGTCACAATTTCAATCATTTCATCATCAACATTAATATCTTCGGCACCGGCATCAATTGCAGCCATGGAGAGCTCTTCTTCGCTAACCTTCCCTTTTTCAAAAACAAGACTCCCTGTCTTTTTAAAGAGATAAGAGACACAACCAGCCGCCCCCATATTGCCGCCACCCTTAGAAAAAATATTGCGAATTTCCGAGACAGTGCGTTGTTTGTTGTCAGTCATGATCTCAATCATAATCGCTACTCCAGCCGGACCATAACCTTCGTAAGTAATCTCTTCAATACTCACCCCATCGCCACTCCCTGTTGCCTTAGCCACAGCCCGCTCAATCGTGTCATTTGGCATATTAGCTTCTTTGCCTTTATCAATGGCTAAACGAAGCCTGGGATTGGCCCCCGGATCGCCGCCGCCTTGTTTGGCAGCCGAGGTGATTTCGCGAATGATCTTAGTAAAAATCTTGCCACGCTGGGTGTCAGTCTTAGCCTTCTTATGCTTGATAGTTGCCCACTTAGAATGTCCAGACATGATAAATTGATTTTAACACAAAAGCGAAATAAAGTGAAATTTTAGCCATAATTAGGGGGCAAATATGCTCCCTTCTACTACTATTATTACCGTGTTAAAAAGAGAAATACTTGCGCGCGGTACTATCTAATCATAAATTAAATAATCAAGGATGAAAAAAGAAGCAAAATCGTCAAAATGATCAAGATAGCGGCCGTGGCCCAGGCAATCAGGTTGATGAACCTGGAATTCACATAATGCCCCATGAGCCGCTTGTTGTTGACCAAACGCATCATAAAGATCAAAATAAAGGGAAATAAGATACCGTTGGTGGTCTGGGAAAAGATCATGATATTGATCAGATGAATATTAGGCAAAAGAACAACCCCTGCCCCAATCACAATTAATATAGTATATAAAGTGTAAAAAACCGGGGCCTCGTTAAAACGCTTGCTGATCCCGTTTTCCCAGCCAAAAGCCTCGCAAATTGCGTAAGCTGACGAAAGTGGCAAAATCGACGCCCCCAAAGCTGATGAAGCAAAAAGGCCCAGGCCAAACAAGAGGGCCGCAAAATTACCGGCAAACGGCTTTAGCGCCAAGGCTGCTTCCTGTGCTTCGTTCACCATTATTCCGCGCGGGTGCAGCACCGCGGCGCAGGCAATCACAATAAACATTGCGATAATCACAGCTAAAATCGAGCCTAAAATAACGTCCCAGCGCTGGTATTTATATTGCTTGGGTTTGATCCCCTTTTCCACGACCGAAGACTGAAGATAAAACTGCATCCAAGGTGCGATAGTTGTCCCGACCATGGCAATGGCAATCACAATAAAATCAAAATTAAACTCAAAGGTCGGCACAAAAGTGCTATGCAGGGCCAGACCCCAATCGGGCCTAGCCAAAAGGCCGGAAAAGATATAAGAAAAATAAATAAAACAAACTGAAATAAAGACCCGTTCTACTGCTTTATACGAACCCATGGTCATCAAGCCCCAAATCACCCCAGCCATAAGCGGCACCGAAATATACCTGGTGATACCAAAAATCTCTAAACTCGCTGCAATCCCGGCAAATTCAGAGACCGTAACTGCCACATTGGCAGTTAACAAGATCAACATGGCAAACAAGGTCCAGCGTACCCCAAATTCTTCGCGGATCAGGTCAGAGAGCCCTTTGCCAGTTACTGCCCCCATCCGAGCGCACATCTCTTGGACCACTACCAAGGCAATGCCAACCAACAGGAGCAGCCAAAGCATGTGATAGCCAAAACGGGCGCCGACAATAGAATAGGTTGCGGTGCCACCGGCATCATTGCCGGCAATCGCCGCAATAACCCCTGGCCCAACAATCGCTAAAATAATACCAATTCTCTTTAATCTCTTTGTCATGACTTAACCCAGCATATGCCTCATCCGCCGCGAGATCGGCGGCAGGATAAAATCAATCACGTCGTCAACCGTTACAATTCCCAGCAGTTTGTTCTTCTCATCAACCACGGGCACAGCCAAAAGGTTATATTTTGAAATGACCTGGGCCACCTTGCGGCGAGGCATTTGGGGATCCACAGTAATCAGCTCTTTTTCCATAATTTCTGAAATTTTAGTATCCTGCGAAGCAATGATTAGTGCGCGCAGAGAGAGAATGCCCACTAATTTCTCTTCGTTATCCAAAACATAAACATAATAAACCGTTTCTGCTTCGTTAGCTAGCTGACGCATCTTTTCAATTGTCTGCTGGGCAGTATAATCTGGTTTGGTAGTAATAATTTCCGGAGTCATAAGGCCCCCAGCAGTTTCATCTGGATGGGCCAATAGTTTTTTTACCTGAGAGGCTTTGCGAGGCCGCATTAGCCGGAGCAGCTCCTCGGTTTTCTCTTCGGGAATATCACCTAGAACATCAGCAATTTCATCAACCGGCATTTTCTCCAGTATCCCCAAAGTTTTCTTGGTATCTAAAGTTAAAAGCAGGATCGCCTGGATTTGCGGCTCCAGCTCATGCAGAGCCTCGGCCGCTGTCTTTTCAGAGAGAGAAGAAAAAATTGCGGTTTTCTCGTCAGAATGGACCTGGCTAATAATATTGGCAATATCAGAAGGATGCAAGTCTTGCAAATGTTTTGATGGAATAGTGATCATGCCTGGGGCACGGCCGGTCTTAAGCTGTTCCACATGGTCCCAACCAATTAAAGTATCAGGGATCTTTTTGCCAAACAGCCCAAAAGCAAAGGTAAAAAACGGTAGCCAACGCAGGCGGCGAATCAAACCCTTGAGCCCAACATCAGCCGCCAAGAGGCGAATATCCTGATCGATTTTTCCTAGTTTCAGATCATTGACCCTGATAACCCTGGCCCCACCTGTATCAACGATCTGTTTGTCGAGTATATCCTGACGCAAGAGCAATTCTTGGCTAGTGGGCCTGGCAAAAACCACCCTCTCCTTAACTGATTTAGTCACCACAAATTGTTTGCCAATCAAATCAACTTCGCCAAGCAACAGCAGAACCTCTTCTTTCTTCTTGTTGAGCCGCACTAAAAGACCTGTTATTTTAGGAAAAACGTCGCCAACCGTCAAAATAATATCCTTGGCCGTGCCGATCGGCTCCTGCAGCCGGTCAACAACAGGGATATTTTTTAGCTCTGAGACAAACATTTCGGAAAAAAGCACCATAGTGAAGTTATTGTAGCATGAAGATTATCGAGAGGAAACCACAAACATTTTCCCTGGCAGTTGGCGAATAATTTGCTTCATTTCCAGGACTAAAAGTAGGCCAGAAATTTGCGAAAGCGAAAAGCCAGTCTCATAAACAATCATATCAAGATGCTTTGGCTCGAGCGACAAAACAGCCACCACCCTTTTCTCATCATCAGACAAATCCGAATTTCGAATGTTCGAATTCTCGACTTTTCGAATCTCGTCTGGCATCACCATCCCCAACTCCTCAAGCACATCAGAAATGTTCTCCACCAGTTTCGCCCCCTGCTTGATCAGCCAGTGCGGCCCATTGGACTGCTCAAGCCGGACATCCCCAGGCACAGCAAAAACCTCCCGCCCCTGATCAAGCGCGCATTTGGCAGTAATCATTGCCCCGCTCTTATAATCACCCTCAATTACTATTGTGCCAAGAGAAAGCCCGGAAATAATCCGGTTGCGGCGGGGAAAATTTGTTTTAGATGTTGGCGAGCCAAAAGCATATTCAGAAACCAGCGCCCCGTTTTGTTCAATTTCTTTAGCTAAACCTCGGTTAGCCGCAGGAAAAATCGTATCAAGACCGCAACCAAACACCGCAATTGTTTTCCCTTTAGCCTTCAGCGCCCCTTGATGGGCTGCGGTGTCAATGCCGGCAGCTAGACCAGAAACTACCGTGATGCCAACCGAGGCTAGATCAAAGGCCAGTTTCTTGGCAATTTCTAAACCATAATGCGAAGCCCGACGTGTACCAACAATGCCAATGGACTTAGTGCTTAAACAAGAAACATCACCCTTAGCAAACAAAACCGTGGGGGGATCATAAATATTTTTCAAGAGTTCGGGATAAGATTCATCGGCCCGGACAATCAATCTCGCGCCAAATTCTTGCGACCGATTAATTTGCTCTTGCGCTTGATCAAGAGGGGCGTTTAAAATGGCACAAACTTGTTCGATTGTGCCGTATTCTTCAAGATGTTTTTTGATAGTGACAGGACCTACCCTCTCAACCAACCCCGCCGCCACCCAATACTTCAACATAACCTTTTTATTTTAGCAGAGAAAGCGCTTCTGATCTAGTCTTAGCATTCTTTTGAAAAATCCCCCGCACCGCCGACGTTGTCGTCATTGCCCCCGGCTTCTTCACCCCCCGCATCGACATGCACATATGTTCCGCTTCAATAATAATCATCACCCCTTGAGGCTTTAGTTTTTGCATCAAGCAATCGGCAATCTGGCTGGTCAAGCGCTCTTGAACCTGCGGTCTTCTGACAAAGCATTCAACAACACGAACCAGCTTTGAAAGACCGGTCACCTTTCCTTTTGTTGGAATATATACCACGTGAGCCTTGCCGGCGAACGGGATAAGATGGTGTTCGCACATGGAATAGAATGGAATATCTTTGACCATGACCATTTCCTCATGATCCGCTTCGTGAAAAACAGTCAGCTCATTAGCCGGGTCTTTGTGCAATCCAGCAAAAAGCTCGGCGTACATGCGGGCAACGCGTTTGGGGGTATCTTTCAGGCCGGGGCGATTGGGATCTTCGCCAATGGCACTTAAAATTTCCTTGACTGCTTTTTCGATCTTTTTTTGATTAATCATTGATTCACTTTAGACAAGATATCCAGGGTGGCTTTTACTGACTCATTATTAGTGTTTAAGCAGTTGATTTTTAATCCTGGGTATAATTTCCGTATGCCGGTAATAAATTCATCTGCCCAGGACGGAGATAAAACATCAACTTCGGCAAAATCTAAAACAATTTCCGTTGGTTGTTTCTCCACTAAAACATATGCTTTTGCAACCGCAAATGCTTCTTTTCCAGACGGCCTAGAAATTAACATTTTACCAAATTTTCTAATCTCAATTTGTCGAGTAGACATCTAAATTTCCCCCTTTAGGTTTAATTTGTTTTCTCTGTTAG
>PEYM01000032.1 GCA_002774365.1 Candidatus Saganbacteria bacterium CG08_land_8_20_14_0_20_45_16
AAATAAATCCTGCTTTTCAGCTGGTCTCACTGGAGGTTGCCTGGCAATGGTCTTAACAAAATCACGCAACTTTGAAACAAGGTGAAATTTTCCACAAACGACACGATAATAACTTAGTAGTAAAAGAAAAACAAAGGGAGAAAAACAAAATGGCAATTAGCTTAGATCATACTTTAGCGCAACAGCTCTATAAGGCACGCAGTTTGCGCCCATCTCTCAACGTACAACAAACTCGCATGTCAAAGGCTGAAAGAAGAGAAAATAGAGAGGCAAAAAAAGAAAAGGCAAGAGTAACAAAAGCAATAGATGATATCCTTCACCATCGTCAACACCCAGACCTAAACGCTTCTGCCACAACCCTGGTTGGAGTCCCTTTCACTGGCTCGCCAGAACACTTTTCCTTGGACAGTCAGTCTTAATGTATCCGAACAATCACCCTCACCCGAATTAAGTGAGTTGGGCCAAGATTCGTCAACACGAATATCGAATACTCGAATATCGTTCCAAAATCCCCCTAGTGTCGTAATTGCGTCAATTTTTCCCTATTTTAACCACAGTCCCCTCTAGCAATAAACTTGCTGTATCTGTTTAATCAAAGGAAACGAGCAAAACATGACTTTTATGTTTGAGAATTTGGACGTATACAAAGCTGCTATTGAATTTGTAGACAGAACTTATACCCTGTGCGATAATTTAAAAAAAGGATATTTATTCAAAATCATAGACCAACTGCAACGAGCCTCTCTCTCAGTCTCATTAAACATCGCAGAGGGTTGCGGCAGAACATCCAGAAAAGAGAGAAAGCAGTTTTATAAAATAAGCAGAGGTTCACTTTTTGAATGTATCCCAATTCTTACAATTCTACATAGGAGAGGAACGCTACTAAAAGATGATTTTCTTTTCATGTACGATTTGGCAACCAAAATCGGCACGATGCTAAACGGCTTAATCAGATCGCTTGATAAATATGATAACTAAAAAATTGGACGATATTCGATATTCGAAATTTGAAAATTCGATATTCGTGAAAAAAAACACGAATTTTCGAATGCTCGAATGTTCGAATTCTCGGCTGTCGTCCCCAAAGGCCTACGTAATCTCCCTCGGCTGCCCCAAAAACCAGGTCGACACTGAAAGCCTAATGACCAAACTTGCCCAAGAAGGTTATTCTTTCACCAACAACCCAAAGCAAGCTGACCTAATCCTCATCAATACCTGCGCCTTTATTAAATCAGCCAAAGAAGAATCCATCGACAATATCTTGGAGATGGCCAAATATAAGAAACAAGGGAAATGCAAACATTTAATTGTCGCCGGCTGTCTCCCGCAGCGATATAAATATGAGTTACCCAAACTTTTGCCGGAAGTAGATGCTTTTATTGG
This sequence comes from Candidatus Saganbacteria bacterium CG08_land_8_20_14_0_20_45_16, assembly GCA_002774365.1. Classification (GTDB taxonomy): domain Bacteria; phylum Margulisbacteria; class WOR-1; order O2-12-FULL-45-9; family O2-12-FULL-45-9. The sequence goes on from PEYM01000032.1 coordinate 1,384, forward strand.
AACTCCGACCGAATTCTCGAATTTCGAATTTTCGAATGTTCAAATCTCCCCTCCCTGGACCGCCTACGTCAAAATCGCCGAAGGGTGCAACAACCGGTGCAACTATTGCGTCATCCCTTCGATCCGCGGGAAACTAAGGATTAGACCAATGCTGGGTATACTCAAAGAGGTTAAGGCCTTGGCCAAATCAGGGGTTAAAGAGATCATTTTTGTCGCCCAGGATACAACTGTATACCCGCAGTTGCCAAAACTCTTAAAAATGACCGCTAAAATTAAAGGGGTCAGCTGGATTCGCCTCCTATATGCCCACCCCGCCCATGTTAGTGATGCTCTAATTGAAACCATGGCAAATGAAAAGAAGATTGTTAAATATTTAGACTTGCCAATTCAACATGTAAGTGATAAAATTTTAACCAGTATGAACCGGCGCTATATGCGTCAAGATCTTGAAAATCTAATTTCAAAAATTAGGAGGAAGATACCCAAAATAGCCCTGCGGACCTCCCTGCTAGTCGGCTTCCCCGGTGAAGGCAAGCAGGAATTCCAAGAGTTATTGGCCTTTATTAAACAGGTAAAGTTCTCAAGACTTGGGGTCTTTACCTATTCGAAAGAAGAAGGAACACCTGCTTATATAATGAGGGGGCAGGTTTCCGAAAAAAAGAAACAGGAAAGGTTACAAATGATAATGCAGGCGCAGGCTTGCATTGCTAGGGAGCTGAACCAAGCATTGATTGGCCAAACATTAGATATACTGATCGAAGGAGCAGGCCAGGGCTGTTTTATCGGCCGAAGCTATCTTGACGCTCCAGGAATTGACGGTACTGTTTTGGTCAGCTCTAAGAATACCATTAAACCGGGAGAGATTGTCAAAGCTAAGATCAAACGGGCGACAACTTACGATCTCATCGGTTATCAAACTTGACCCTAGCAAATTACGTTACCTTTTCAAGGATAATTTTAATCCCCCTCGTAGTCAGTCTTTTGCTTAACGGCTTAAATGGTCTGGCTTTAATTATCTTTTTGCTTCTTTCGAGCTCTGATGCAATCGATGGTTATCTCGCTCGTCGTTTTAACCAAGTTTCTGATCTAGGAAAGTTTCTTGATCCCTTAGCGGATAAGGTCCTTGTCATCTCTGTCCTGATCACCCTGGTGGGTTTAGGACAAGTCAGCGCGGTCCCGGTCATCATCATCACGGCCAGGGAATTGCTGATGCAAGCCTTAAGGATCCAAATTGCCAGCCAAAAGCAGCAGATTATTGCTGCCAATTTCTTGGCAAAAGGGAAGACCGGACTGCAAATTCTGGCCATTGCCATGCTAATGTTGTCACTGCCCTTGGCTAATTTGGCGCTCTGGCTAGCTGTGCTTTTGTCCCTGATTTCAGGTGGTAATTATTTATGGCAGAACAAGAACTAAAAATAGTTGAAGTCAAGCTGGAAGACTTTTTTGCCAAAGTCCTGTCAGCCATTGGTAAAACAACTGATGAACAGATAGCCGAGCTACTGAAAAGCCGTAAATTAACCTTGGCTGTTGCGGAATCAGTGACTAGCGGTTTGATTTCGCAACGCTTGACCAATTATCCTGGCAGCTCGGATTTTTTTATCGGGGGTATTGTTTGTTACCACCCAAGGATTAAGGTGATCCAGGTCGGCGTGCCAGCCGCCACTATTAGCAAGTTTGGCGCTGCCAGTAAAGAAGTAGCCATAGCCATGGCCGAAGGAATAAAAAAACGTTTTGGCACGGACCTGGCGCTCGCGGCCACAGGCGTAGCCGGGCCAGACCCCATCCCCCCCACCCCTGTGGGTAAGGTTTACCTGGCCCTGGCCTCTAGCCAAGAAACAGAATGGAAAGAGCTTAACTTGCAAGGAACCCGCAGTGAGATCAGGGAAAAAGCTGCCCAAGCAGCGCTTGGTTTGTTGTGGCTCAATTTAGGAGGAAAAGATATCTTACAATAAATTTGTGCCTAGGATTCAAGACAAAAATCAAATAGGAGGAAAAGTTATGACTGATGCAAAAAAGAAAGCCTTAGAGCTGGCCATGGCTCAAATTGAAAAAAACTTTGGTAAAGGCTCCATCATGAAAATGGGTGATAACAAAAAACTCAACGTAGAAGTTATCCCAACAGGAGCCCTCTCCCTTGACCTAGCCTTAGGTGTTGGGGGGCTGCCCAGGGGCCGAGTAATAGAAATATACGGGCCGGAGGGTGGCGGCAAAACAACTGTTTCGCTGCACGCGATTGCCGAAGCCCAAAGAAAAGGCGGAGTGGCTGCTTTTATTGACGCAGAACACTCTATGGATCCAGCTTATGCCAAGAGATTAGGGGTTGATATTGATAACCTGCTTATTTCTCAGCCAGATTATGGGGAGCAAGCCCTAGAAATAGCCGAAACCCTGATTCGCTCAGGAGCCATTGATGTCATAGTTATTGACTCGGTAGCAGCCCTGGTGCCAAAGGCTGAAGTTGAAGGAGAAATGGGTGACGCCCGCATCGGACTCCAAGCCAGGCTAATGTCACAAGCCCTGCGCAAACTAACTGCCGTAATTTCAAAGTCAAAGACAGTCATGATTTTTATCAATCAGCTGCGCGAAAAGATCGGGGTCATGTTTGGAAGCCCAGAAGTAACCCCAGGGGGTCGAGCTTTAAAGTTCTACTCTTCTGTCAGGCTTGACGTGAGAGCCAGAGAAAAGATCAAAGATGGGGAGAAAATTATTGGGACACGGATCAAAGTCAAAGTTGTCAAAAATAAGGTGGCCCCGCCATTTCGTGAAGCAGGGTTTGTCTTAATTCACGGCCAAGGAATTTTGCATGAGGCAGATATTTTAGACCAGGCAGTTTCGCTTGAGATCGCCAAGAAAAGCGGGGCTTGGTACTCTTTTGAAGGTGAAAAGCTTGGCCAAGGTTTTGAGGGGACCATCAATTACCTTAAGGAAAACAGCAAGTTAGCCGATAAGCTAGAGGGAGAGGTTCGCAAGGCAATTGCCACTAGTCAAAAGAATTAATTTTGTGAGCACGGATTTTATGAGGGAGGTTTTATTATGGGATTAAATATTGTAATTGTAGTCACGAGTATTCTGGTCGGGTTGCTTGTCTTGGGTCTTGCCTTGCTTTCGCTTAGGCAGCGAGCCTCAGAGCAAAAGATCAAGATCGCCCAAGAAACAGCTAAACATCTGCTTGAGGAAGCCAAGAAAGACGCAGAACGGGTTCGCAAAGAGGCTACGCTCGAAGCCAAAGATGAAGCGCTAAAAATGCGAGCTGAATTTGAGCGAGAGACCAAGAGCCGCAAGGGTGAGCTGGGAGCCGTTGAGAAACGCTTAGAGTCCAGGGAAGATCGGCTCCAAGAAAAGAATAAAGAACTTGAAGATCGGGAAAAAAAGATCAAGCAAGCAGAAAAAGAAATCCTTAGCCTCAAGGACAAACTTGAGCTGGTCAGGGACCAATTAATCCAAACCCTAGAAAAGGTTGCTTCGCTGTCGCGTGAAGAAGCCAGGCAAGAGCTGCTGGCCAAATTAGACAAAGAACTGACTCAGGAAATGGGCCAGCGCATTATTGCTAATGAGGAAAAGATTAAAAAAGAATCAGATAAACGGGCTAGAGAGATACTGGCAACTGCTATCCAGCGCTGCGCTGCTGATCATGTGGTAGAAACAACCACCAGCTTGGTGGAAATTCCTTCTGATGACATGAAAGGCAGGATCATTGGCCGAGAAGGCCGCAATATCCGGGCCTTTGAAACCCTGACTGGCGTTGATCTGATCGTTGATGACACACCAGAAGCAGTGCTCTTGTCCAGTTTTAGCCCGCTTAGAAGAGAAATTGCCAAGCTCACCCTGCAAAAACTCATTGCTGACGGCAGGATCCATCCAGCCAGGGTCGAAGAAATGTATAACAAGGCCAAAGAAGAAGTCAAGGCCACTATGATGGAATACGGCGAGCAGGCAACCATGGAAACAGGGGTCAGGGGACTGTCGCCAATCTTGATCCAACTCCTAGGCAGATTGCACTATCGGACCAGTTATGGCCAAAACGTGCTCAAACATTCAATTGAGATGTCTCAAATTGCTGGGATGCTGGCCACTGAACTCGGGGTTAATCCTAACCTAGCCAAACGGGCAGCCCTGCTCCATGACATTGGCAAAGCCGTTGATCAAGAGGTTGAAGGGACCCATGTCAAACTAGGCGTAATGTTTGCCCAAAAGGCTGGCGAATCACCCGAAGTGCTGCACGCCATGGAAGCCCATCATGAAGACATTGAGGCCAAAACTATTGAGGCAGTAATTGTCCAAGCCTGCGACGCTATTTCTGCTGCCAGACCAGGCGCCAGGCGCGATACGCTAGAAGCCTATGTTAAACGTTTAGAAAAACTGGAGTCAGTAGCCAAGGGGTTTGCCGGCGTTGAAAAATCTTACGCTATCCAAGCTGGCAGGGAGGTCAGGGTCATTGTTGAGCCAAGAAAGGTTGACGATGCCGCTGCCACCAAACTGGCCCACGACATCGCCAAAAAAATCGAGGCTGAACTAGAATATCCAGGAGAGGTCAAAGTAACTGTGATCAGGGAGACCAGGGCAACTGATACAGCTAAATAAGCTTGGAATAATTTGAAACTGTAAATTAAATGAAAATACTGTTTATCGGAGATATTATTGGGAAATTAGGCCGGGCAGTCTGTCGTGAGCTGATCCCTCAGCTAAAAACAGAGCTCGGCTTTGACCTAGTCATTGCCAATGGAGAAAATTCTGCCCATGGCTACAGCATTACAGAAGCTGTTTATCAAGAATTGCTGCGGGCCGGCATTGAAGCGATCAGCATGGGCAACCATATTTGGGACAAAAAAGAGCTGATCAAAAACATTGATCATCTCCCCTTAATGGTTAAGCCAGCTAATTATCCTCCAGGTACACCAGGACAAGACCATTTAATTATAGAGAGAAACAATGTCAAGACCGCGCTAATCAATCTGGCTGGCCGCACTTTTATGTCAGCGCTTGACTGTCCCTTTCGCAAGGCTGACGAACTACTTAGCTGCATCAAAGCTGATATAATCATTGTTGACATTCACGCTGAGGCCACCTCAGAAAAAAACGCCATAGGCTGCTACCTTGATGGCAGGGTCAGTGCAGTCTTGGGCACCCACACCCATGTTATGACTGCTGATGAGCGGGTCCTACCGCAAGGAACAGCATATATAACTGATATTGGCATGTGTGGCGCAGTGGACTCTATTATTGGCATGAATAAAGAGCAGATCTTAAAACGTTTTCTCACCGCCTTGCCGGAAAAGTTCCAACCAGTAGAAAAAGGGGCAGGAATTTTCAACGCAGTACTCCTGGAAATTGACAATAAAACCGGCCAAGCCCATAATATCATTCGTGTTCAAAGAACTATTTGATAAAAAAATTATTCTAAGCTTGCTTTGTGCCCTAGCCTGTTTGGGAATTATTATCGGCTGCGGCCAAAACTCAAGCAGTCCTGATAGCGACAGTTCCACTACAACCACAACCATTGCTGTCGTCCCTATCACCACCAGCCGCATTGTGCCATCAAATTTAACTTATCTGGGCGCTTTTAAACTCCCGTACGTTAATGAAGACGACGGAGAAGGCACCCCTGTCAGCTGGCAATATGGTGGCACCGGCGCGACTTTTTACCCTAGCGGCGATCCTTCGGGCCCAGCAGACGGTTTCCCTGGCTCAATCTATGCCATTGGCCACGATCAAACAATGTATGTTTCCGAGATCAGCATCCCTGTCCCAGTTATCTCAACCAGTTTGGCTGATTTAAACACTGCCGGTACACTCCGGGACTTTGCCAATATCAGGACCGGCGTGACTAGTATTGAGGCGCTGTGGAACGCTGCCAGCTTGCGTTATTCTGACCTGGCTTATCTCCCCACTCAAGCAGGGCAATCTTCTGAAAAAATCTACGCCTGTTGGGGGGCTCACGCTCACAGTGATGATAAAAATTGTCCCACCCATATGTGGTGCGATCTTGACTTGACCCACGGGATTGGCGCCTGGAGGATTGGCCCAAATGAAATGGACCTTTTGTCATCAAGTGATCTTTTGTGCGAAATCCCAGTCTCCTGGGCAAACAGCCAAAGCTCAACTAGCGGAAAGTATTTAGCCACTGGTCGCTACAAAGAAGGGGGACATGCTGGCCAGGGGCCAAGTGTTTATGCTATTGCCCCTTGGAATGATGTGCCAGTTAGCGACGACACAATAATGACTAGCGTACATTTACTTGGCTATTCAGGCACCCTGGGTGAGGGCTATGACTATGGCGGCGGGCACACCATGACTGATTACAACGATGCCGATGAATGGAATGGGATGTCCTGGTTAAGGGTCGGAACAAAAGAGGCTCTTATATTTGTCGGGACCAAGGGCCATGGCACAGCTTGGTACGGATTTTCTGACGGCTCTGTTTATAATCCTGACGGCTCTATCACTTATACCAATGGCAAAACCTCTCCAGTCCCGGTCGATGGTAATTCAGAACCATATTACCCTGATCCCCCCAATAATGAAAGAAGTTTCTGGAGCACCAGCTTTGAAGCTGAAATGATTTTTTACGACCCGGCTGACCTAGCGGCGGTCGCAAGAGGCACCAAGTATCCTTACGAGCCGCAACCTTACGCCACCTTAAGCCTTGACCAGTATTTATACAATATTGACAAAATTAATGACCCTGATCATTTTCCTGTGACCCGCAATCGGCACAGAATGGGAGCCTGCTGCTATGACAGTACCAATCACTTGCTTTATGTTTTTGAATATCGGGGAGAGCCTGATAACGCAGGATTTACTGATTCAAATCCAATTGTCCATGTCTTTAGGGTAAATTAATTGACTTAGGCCATAATCTGTATTATGCTACCTTCCACTATGAAACAACGTCTGATCTATTTAGTGCTTCTTT
>PEYM01000012.1 GCA_002774365.1 Candidatus Saganbacteria bacterium CG08_land_8_20_14_0_20_45_16
GGTCACAATTGTTGACCCCTGGCCATATTCATAGCGGTCGGAAATTAACTGGAACAATAGGTTGGCTTGCCCCCTGATTAAATGGCGGGAATCCAGCCTCATTTGCCATCAGGAAGTCTGGCTTGGCAAAATTCTATAATTATTATGATTCTTTCCGATGTTTTGCCGAAGACCCTATCTCTCGAAAAAATATCTTATCATCGGTTTGTTGATTTTGTCAAACTTGCTTGTAGTGAAAACCCCATAATGAATTATGGGGAATTATATTTTCTTCTGCCTATTCCTCACATTTTAATGTGGAGTAGCCCTAACTAACTTAACCAAGTGGTACTACTGTGGTTGATGATTTTGGTAGCGTTTGAAAGCGGGGATGACAAGATAGGCTAGCACAGAAGCAAAGGCCACTCCGAGCGCGCTCGCGTACAGGCCTTTTCCGCTCCCTTGCTTAAGAACTCTAAGTTCTCGCTGCACTTGATGTAATTCATCCAGCCGCATATCGGCAAAGTACGGTTCTTTTAGCTTTCTCTGGACTCTTGGGTCAGCATCAATCTCCTTTTGCAGCTGTGTTCTTTTTATCTCAAGTGCCAATTCTTTATATTTCATTTTTTTGCCAGCTTTGGCCCGGGACATAAGTTGTAGCAGCTGATCCGCAGCAACGTTTAATTCTTTATTTATTTTTTGCTGGGACGCTTTCATTTTATGAGCCAGGGGAAACCTTTCTTTTGGCGGCAACTTTCTTAAGGCTTTTTCTGCCAGTTCAAAGACTTCTGCCTGCGCTTTTTTTACCAGGTAAAGCTGACGGGAAAGCTGAAAGCTCTTTGGATGGCGGGCTTGGCCTAAAAGAGCGACGATCTCTGTGAAAGCAGGAATTTTGCTTTGTTCTCCCAATTTGTACCCCTCTCGGGTTTCGGGATCGGCCCAAATCAAGCAGGGCAGGCCGATTGTCATATCAGCGGACAGGACGCTGGCAATTATTTTTTCAGCTTTTTTGGCAAGTCGTTTCGCGCGGTTTATGGCTTGCTTAATGTCCGGATTGCTTTGATCGCAGTTAGAGAAATCTATTGTCACAGCTTTTCTAAAAGAGGAGATGACTTTGTGCCTAAGCGGATGCGCAGGTGCAATAACCCTTTTTAATAAAACTAACGGATTTAGACTTGTCGCTCTAGGCAATTTACTGTTCCTCCTGGGGAATCACTTGCTATATATATATCGTACAAAAATGGGGGAAATTTCAAGTTTTTTAGGCGATAGGTTGAGGCAACCTATCGTACGCGAACCATGGACTAGCTTCTCGAAATCAAGACTACCCCAAGCAGAATAACCCCAATTCCTACCCAGCGGATGAGGGTGACATTTTCTTTGAAAAGAATTAAAGAGGCAATTGCCACCACTACATAAGCCAAACTAACCATAGGATAAACCATGCTGATTTCAAAGCGGGATAAGACTGCCAGCCAAAAGATTGAAGAAAGCCCAAAGCAGGCAAAACCAAAAAAGACATAGGGGTTCATAAACATTGGAATTATTTTTTGGAGCATTTGATTGATGGGGAAAGCGCCAAAAGCGTTCATCCCTTTTTTCATCAGCAGTTGGCCGGTCACGGCCAAGAGTAGTGAGGTGGCGAACAAAACATAATTGATCATTTCCCCCCCCTTGTTAGAGTGCTTCCCAGGAGCTAAACTTTAGCGGGCTGGTGGAAAACTCGATTTTTAGAACTACCAACCCCTTTTGTTTAATGCCTAGAGCGTAAAGCTGGGCTGCTGCTTTTTCCCTGACAATTTTAAAGCGTCCATTGCTCAAAATAGTTTCTTGGCCAACGGCACTATTAATTAACCAAACGACCTTGTCAGGTGTACCCACGGGCAAGTCTGTGTACCAGTTAGGATTGTTGGCTAAGGCTGCTTTTCCTTTTTCTAGACCGGCCTCAGCCAAATAAAAGGCTTGCTCCCTAACCGTTGTAGCTCGCACAGAAACATATGTATTATAAACTATTTTGCTTAAGATTACACCTAAAGAAAAGATTAGGGCTAGGACAAAAATTGTGGCAAAGAGTGCCATGCCTTTGCGTTGGATAAAAAATTTTGTGTTCATGGTTGGTCTCTTAAGGCGATCTGCGCCACGGTCTTTTGCAGGCTAACCGTAATCAAGCGTTGGCTCGGATAGCTAAAAGAAAGGTTGCTTATCTCTTCGTTGTCAGTCAAGTAGCTCGTGGTCATGTTTTTTTTGCGTTTGACTTTGCCGTTGCTTAGGGAGTACTCGATTAAATCTTGCTTTACCAGGAGCAAGAGGCGCGAGGCGTCTGAGGTTGGCTCGACCTGACTGGCTTGGTGGATGTCTTGGCTCAGCCGGCTTAAGACTGCTTGGCATAGTTGTTGCTTTTCTGCTTGGGCACAGGTCTTGTCCCAACTTTTGAGACTGCAACCCAGGAAAACAAAGAGCTGAGCTAAAACTAGAGAAAAAAGCGCGGCTGAAATCAATAATTCAACCAAGGTAAAACCAGCACAACCAGTGTTTCTTTTGAGTGGCCTCATCCTAGTATTTGCTCCTTAGGGTCTCAAGCTCGAGTAGCGGATGCTCTTTGTCCCATTTGAGCGAGAGCTGGATTTGCACTAAGTCGCTTTGCATGGGTACGACCTTAATCAGCCCGCAATCATTGGCAAAAGTTTGGTTGGTCTTGGCAATGATTTGGTCAAAGGGAGTGGCCGCCAGGATTTCTGCTTGGGAAGCAATTTGGTCCAGCGCTAAACTAAGTTTGGCGGCTGAGGCAAGATTGATTTGCGAAGCTCTAAGCAAAAAGCTTAACGAAGTTGCCCCGACCAACAAGAGGCTTAAGGCAAGCAAGACTTCGACCAAGGTAAAACCAGGCTTATTCAAGGCGGACCCTCCCGGCTGAAGAAAGAATAATCTTGCGCTGCTGGCCAAATTTATTGCCGATAATTAAGGTCCCGCTGCCGCCGGGTACAGGAAAGCCTGATGCGGCAAAACTAAAGTTTGCAGGCTTTATCAGGTTGACTCCGTTAGGTAGAGAGGGTAACGCAAAGGTCAACCGGGTATGTTGTGTTTCAGCCTCAGCTTGAAGCACGCGCAAGTTTGAACTGATCACTCTGGCCTGATTGTTTAAGGTTAATTGTCCGGCCAAAGAAACAAGGCTTGGCAGGCTTAGACTAAAAAGTAGTCCAACACAAGCAACTGTAACCAACAGCTCGAGCAGCGTGAACCCTTTTAACTTCATCCCCAACCCCTCCCCAGCAACGGTTACAGTTATCTCAACCGGCGTTAATCACCAAATTATCAATTAAACGTGCTTTACCTACCTGGGCAGCCAGCGCGATTATCACTTTTCCCTTGACAGCTTTTACTTCTTCTAGCGTTTCCGGGTCAGCAATGGTTACGTAATCAAGCCTAATGGCTGGGATGGTCCCGATTAGCGAGCGCATCCTCAGCAGAATTTTATGGGGGTTTCTTTCGCCACTTGCGATCTCTTCTTTGCCCAGGAGCAGGGCCCGCTGCAAGATGGTGGCGTTGGCCCGATCCTTGTCTGAGAGGTGCTGGTTGCGCGAGCTCATGGCCAGACCATCAAACTCCCTAACAGTTGGCAGGCTGATAATCCGGGTTGGAAAGTTGAGATCTTTGGTCAGTTGCTCAATGATCAGCCGCTGTTGGTAATCCTTGTCCCCAAAAAAGGCAAAATCAGGCAAGACCAGGTTAAAAAGCTTGGTAATAATGGTGGCGACCCCGCGAAAATGGGTTGGTCGGGAGTGGCCGCACATTTTTTTTGATAGGCTTTCGACTTCAACATAGGTTTTAAATCCGTTGGGGTATAGCTTGCTGGCCTCAGGGAGAAACAAAGCATTAATATCAAACTGACCCAATAAATTTTTGTCCCTTTTTAAATCACGTGGGTAGCGCGAAAAATCTTCTTCTGGCCTAAATTGGGTGGGATTAACAAAAATGCTCACAACGACAATATCAGCTTTCTTTTTGGCTGCCTCAACCAAGGAAAGATGTCCTTCATGCAGATAGCCCATCGTTGGGACCAGGCCAATGGTCTTGGCCCGATGTTTCATCTTTTGGGCGTAGGCATGCATTTCTTGCGGGTCTTTGAAAACTCTCACGGCTAGTTTGCTCTCCAGCTAATATTTTTCATGACAATTTATTGACCTGACCAGTAGCGAGCGATAGCCCAAAGGATGATGGCCAGTAGCAAGGCTAACAGCTTGATCCATAAATTTCTAGTGACAAAATCTTTAAACACTCTCGTCCTCCTTTTTGGGGGCATCGGGTTTTGGCGCTGGGGTCGCGGGTCTTTGCCAAGTAGCGTAATCGCATTTAGGGTATTTTATGCAGCCATAAAAAACTTTGCCTTTTCTGGTGCGTCTTTCCACGAGCTCCTGGCCGCATTTGGGGCATTGGGCCTCGATCTTTTTTAAGATTGATTTGATATTTTTGCATTTTGGATAAGCAGAGCAAGCCAAAAAAGTTCCGAAACGACTCTGCTTTAAGATCATGGGGCTACCGCATTTATTGCATTTCTCATTGGCGAACTCAGGGGGATTTTGCTCCAGGGGTTTGGTGAGCTTACAATCAGGAAAAGCCGAGCAGGCAATAAAATCGCCGTAGCGACCGCTCCTAATCATTAAAGGCTTGCCGCATTCAGGGCATTTCTCGTCTAGTTTGATCTCTTTTTTAACTGTTGCCATTTTAACTGAAGCCTCGGCCAAGGCTTTAGCAAAAGGTTCATAAAATTCTTCCAACGTTTTAGTCCAGTTCATCTTGTGCTCAACAATATCATCAAGGGAATCTTCCATGTGGGCGGTAAATTCAAAGTCAAGGATCTTGGGAAAATGTTTAACTAGCATCTCGTTGGTGATCATGCCAATTTCGGTGGGTTTTAAGGCGCGCCCTACTTTTTCAACGTAACCGCGATTTTGGATTGTTGACATGATTGGGGCGTAGGTAGAGGGCCGGCCAATGCCGCGCTTTTCCAGCTCTTTAACTAGTGAGGCTTCGTTAAACCTGGCTGGCGGTTGGGTAAAATGCTGTTCTGGGATAATTTCTTTGAAGGTCAAAGGCTCATTATCTTTTAATTCAGGCAGGGTCCCTTCGGGCAGCTCTTTTTCCTCTTCTTCTTCTTCTTCTTCATCCTTGCTTTCCAAATAAATCCTCATGAAACCATCATATTTTAAGATTGACCCAGTGGCCCGGAAAAGATAATCATTGGCCTTGATGTCAACCGAAGTTTGATCGTAAATCGCCGGGTTCATTTGGCAGGCGACAAAGCGTTTCCAGATCAGTTCATAGAGCTTTAGCTCATCTGGCTTTAAGCTGGCGGCAATTTGGTCGGGATGACGAACGGCTGAGGTTGGCCTGATGGCTTCGTGGGCATCCTGGGCCTGCTTTTTCTTTTTGTAACGGATAGGTTGGTCTGGCAGATGATCTTGACCGTAGGTGTCGATGATAAACTTACGTACCCCTTCTTCTGCTTCTTCGGCAATGCGGACAGAATCTGTGCGCATGTAAGTGATTAAGCCGGTGTGGCCTTCGCCCTTAATATTGATCCCTTCATAAAGCTTTTGCGCGACTACCATGGTCTTTTTGGTGGAGTAGCCAAGTTTTCTGGCGGCTTCTTGCTGCAGTGTGCTGGTAATAAAGGGAGGGGTAGGGTAGCGTTTTTGTTCTTTGCGATTTATTTGTGAGATGACAAAGATTGCGTTTTGCAAGTCCTTAACAATCTGCTCGGCCTCAGCTTGGTTCTTAATAACTTCGCCTTTTTCTTTGGGCCGGACCCCAAGGCTTTTTTCTCCCTTAGCGATTAATTTAGCCGAAAACTCAAGCTGCGCTTGACTGGCCAGTTTAGCTAAGATAAACCAATACTCTTCAGTCTGAAATTTTTTGATCTCTGCCTCGCGTTTACAGATTAGCCTGACAGCCACTGATTGAACGCGGCCAGCAGACAAGCCTTTTCTGATCTTTTTCCAGAGCAAGGGGCTGATTTTGTAGCCGACTAAGCGATCAAGGATGCGTCTGGCTTGCTGGGCGTCAACCCGGTCCAGATCAATTTCGCGAGGATGCTCAACGGCTTTTTGCACCGCGCTTTTAGTGATCTCGTGAAACTCAATGCGTTTGATCTTATCAGCATTGCCCAGCAAGGTTTTTAAATGCCAGGCAATAGCCTCACCTTCGCGGTCTGGATCAGGGGCCAGAAAAACAGTGTCAGCGGTTTTGGCCTGGCGTTGCAGGCTTTTGACTATCTTTTCTTTGCCTTTAATAATTTTGTAGTTGGGGTCAAAACCTTTTTCAATGTTAACCCCAAGGGACTTGGGCGGCAAGTCGCGAATATGCCCCATGCAAGCGGCGATCTCATAAGAACTTCCCAAGAACTTTTTAAGAGTCTTGGCCTTGGCCGGCGACTCGACAATGACCAGATTTTTCTTTGATTTTTTTGTCATAACAGTAAAAAGTAATATTATCAGAGTCAATAGATAACTGTCAAATATTAGCAAGGTTATTGCCAGGTTAACTAACAACTTACAACCCCCCCCGCCTACGGCTGGGTTACAATTAATAACTTACAATTACTATTTATAATAAATTCAATAAAAAACTGTTGATTGTAAGTTGTAGGGCCAATGAAATTGGCTTGTTTTGTTAGTTATTTGTTGTAAGTTAAACCGTCGTAATTCCGACGCTTAGGTTCGCCCAAAACGTTTAATTAACTCAGCCTCGCTGATTTTGATCATTGTTGGCCGGCCATGGGGGCAGGTGGCGGGATTTTTAGTTTGGTATAAGTCGCGGATTAAATAGGTCATCTCTTGCCCTGATAGCTTGTCGCCAGCCTTGATTGCGGCTTTGCAGGCAATGGTCTTGCGGATATTCTCCTGTTTAATTTCCAGTTGAACCGACTTGCCAAGGGCTTCTAACTCGCTAATAATATCTAGGAGCAGCCCCTTGGCCGTGGCTTTCGCGGCTTGGACCGGGACGGCGCGCAAGCGGTAGGAGTTGCTGCCAAATTCCTCAAGGTCAAAGCCAAGGCTTTGTAAATACTCAAGGTTGTCTGCTAAAACCAGTTTTTCTTTTGCATTGAGCTCGATTGTTTCTGGGATTAAGAGTGACTGACGACTTTCCCCTGTTGTCCCATTTTGATTAATGTTTGGACTTAAAGCATCATAAATAATTCTTTCATGCGCCGCATGCTGGTCAATTAGAACAAGGGATTCGCCATCTGTAGCGACGATATAAGTGTTTTTTAGTTGATAGAGTGAAAATAGTTGTTGAGCTGCGGTTCCTGGCTCAATGGCAATATCTGCTGCTGCCGCACCAAAATTTTCAGCAAAAAGAAAGTCGGCCATCTCTGGCTGCCAGGTGTTCTGGTGAGGGGGTGTTGGGTACTGGTTGTTGGGTGCTGGGGGCTGGGGGTCAGGGCTTAAGATATGCAAGCTCTTCTTGACCGCCTCTCTAATGGCTTGCATTACTTCGTTGGTCTTTAAAAATTTGACCTCACGTTTTGCCGGGTGGACATTGATGTCAACTTGTTTGGGGTCAATATCAATAAACAGGATAGCGATGGGGTGTCGGGAATTAGGGATAATGGTGCGATAGGCTTCCTCAAGGGCGCGGTTGAGCAAAAAATTACGCACGTAGCGCTTGTTAACGAAAAAAGTCTGATAATTTTTGTCAAGGCGACTGATCGTGGGGGGGCTGATAAGCCCGTAAACTTTTCCTCGATCAAATTCAAAGCTGCTTTCAATGAGATTTTTGGAAAGTTCAACCCCGTAAACAGAAACAACCGCCTCTTTTAGGTTCCCTCTCCCAGGTGAGCTCAGCAAGAGTTTGCCATCGGATATTAATTGAAAAGAGACTGCTGGAAAGGCCAGGGCATACTTAGCTACAATATCGCCGAGATGTCCCATTTCAGTAGCTGGTGATTTTAAAAACTTTTTGCGGGCCGGGGTATTAAAAAATAGGTCTCTAACAATTACGGTTGTTCCGGCCGGTGCTCCGATTGGCTCGTTTGCCAGGGTTTTTCCCCCCTCAATTTTAAGTGAGTGTGAGTTGCTTCGGATCTCAAAACGCGAAACGCTGGCAATTGATGGCAAGGCCTCCCCCCTAAAACCAAGGGTTTTGATGTTGAAGAGGTCGTCCAGCAGATTGATTTTTGAGGTGGAATGCCGCTGGAGAGCTAAGACTAGCTCGTCCTGGGACATCCCTTGGCCATTGTCAGAGACGCGGATCATCTTGCTGCCAGCCCCTTGGGTTTCCACGGTGATTTGGGTGGCTTGGGCGTCAAGCGAGTTTTCTACTAATTCTTTGACTACAGAAGCTGGGCGTTCAATCACTTCACCGGCCGCGATTTTATTGATCAGATCTTCGGAGAGAAGCTGGATCCTATTCATATTAATATTCTACTCCCTAGAGAGGACAGGGTAAAGGGCAGGGCGTGTTATAATAAATTCATGGGATTAAAAATTGGGATTA
>PEYM01000101.1 GCA_002774365.1 Candidatus Saganbacteria bacterium CG08_land_8_20_14_0_20_45_16
TGTAACGATAATGGATTAGGAGGACATGGGTTAGTTCGGGAAGCGGCGAGTCCGCCGCAGGCGGACGAGGCCTATGTTCATGTGGGAGTTCTGAAGGGCGGCAGAAACGGTTAGTTTTTCGGAGCTCTCTACTATATGTATTATCGTGATTAACACACCTCAGCTTGCACGCAACAGATAAAATTAAAACTTGACAACCTCCTAAAAAAAGTATACAATTGTATACTCAATAAGTAATAAGGGAACCAGATCGCTCGATAACTAGGAGGAGTAACAATGTCTTTAAACCAAAAGCAACAAGAGATCTTTCAATATATTCAAAAGTATGTCGGCGACAGAGGGTTTCCGCCATCAATTAGAGAGGTCTGCAAAGCCGCTGGTTTTTCCTCTCCCCGCGCTGGCCAAAAATATTTAGAGGCCCTAGAAGAGCAAGGCTACATCCAACGGGAAAATAAACCACGGGGGATAAAACTCTTAGCCGGGGCGCAACTAAAAAGCACCATGCTCCCTTTCTTTGGCTACATCGCTGCCGGCGCCCCAATTGAGGTCTGCGAACAGCAGGAAGAGATTGAGGTCCCCACCCAGCTCGTTGGCCGCCGCCCCTGCTATGTTTTGCAGGTCAAAGGCAATAGTATGATCGAAGATCACATTTTGAATGGTGATTTAATAGTTATTGAACGCTGCGAAACAGCTGATGATGGTGATGTGGTGGTGGCCCTGGTCAATCGGGAAGCTGCAACTTTAAAACGAATTTATCGTGAGAAAGACCGTGTCCGCCTTGAACCGGCTAATGCTACGATGAAACCGCTTTATGTCAAAGATGTGGCAGTGCAAGGAAAGGTACGAGGGTTGATTAGGAAGTTCTAAGCTAGTAATTTTTTTTGCTTTTCTGGTATACAAACGTATACTAAATATAAAGGAGGGAGTGGTTATGATGGTCAAGAATTTGTTTCAAAACGCGATGTTAAGGTATGGTACGTCTAAAAAGCCCAAGGAGGATCAGGCTTGCCAGTTTTTTATTGAGCCTGATTTAACTATCATCCTCCCTTTTTTAGGCATTATACCACCCCACCCTATTTCCAGATTTCAGCAAAGAAAAAACAATTGGGGTTACTAACCATGGTTAAGGTAGGCACTATTATCAAAGTTGGAGTAGTCTTTCAAGGGAGTAAAATTATTCCTAGATGGTTTATCTGGGAAAGCCGCAAATATGAGGTCAGAAGCCTTGATTTTACCTGGGAAGAGAGCCAAGGGCTGGAAAAAATCATCAGGTTTTCAGTGAGGGACGGGATTAACTCCTATGAATTAGCCTATAACACCATTCAGATGAACTGGGCGCTGGAAAACATCTGCTAAATGGAAAAAACGATCCTGCATCTGGATATGAACTCCTTCTTTGCTTCGGTGGAGCAGGCCGCCAATCCCAACCTTTTGGGCAAGCCGATTGCCGTTGGTGGAGGGATAAAAAAGGGATCAGTGGTTGCTGCGTGCTCCATTGAAGCTAAAGCCTTTGGCGTTAAAAACGCCATGTCAACATGGAAGGCACGAAAACTTTGCCCGCACCTAATTGTTGTTATCGGAGATATGACCAAATACATTTATATCTCAAAAATTATTACTAAAATGATGGTTGATTATACAGATCTGGTTGAGGTTTTCTCAATTGACGAAGCTTTTATGGATATTACCAAAACACAAGACCGTTTTGGCGGGGCAATAGAACTTGCCAAAGATATAAAAAGAAGAATAAAAGAGAGGTTTAAACTGACTTGTAGTATTGGGATTGGGCCAAATAAATTGATTGCTAAATTAGCCGGCGAACTGCAAAAGCCTGATGGCTTGGTGGTTTTAAGAGAAAAAGATCTGCCAACTAAAATTAAAGATGTACAGGTTAAAGAGCTCTGCGGAGTTGGCAGAAAAACAGAAGAATATTTAAGATTACTAGGAGTTAGAACCATTGGGAATTTAAACAGTTATCCACGAGAAAAATTGGTCAAAAGTTTTGGGATGGCCTATGGAGAGCAGCTCTGGCAAATGGGCCAATGCCATGGGGCCAGCGAGGTGCGCCCCTATTTCTACGAAACACAAGCTAAATCTATAGGCCACTCCTACACTTTACCAAAGCTAACTTCAAATACTGAGGAAATAAACGGTTATCTTTTAAGATTGTCCGAGCAGGTTGGCAGAAGATTGCGGCGGGAAAACTATAAAGGCAATGTGGTCTGTGCCTCAATCGGCACAGGAGACGACAAAACCTCAAGTCACCAGAAGAAAATCAAAGATTTTATTAACGACGGATATCAGATATTCAAAGTGGCAAAAAGTTTATTAGCTATAACCAATAAAATCCGCTTTGTCAGTGTCTCAGTCTCTGGTCTCCTCCACCAGCTTGATCAAATCTCGCTTTTTAGTCATGTTGAAAACCAAAAAAAAGTTCTAGCTGCTGTAGATAAGGTTAATGACCGCTTTGGTGAATTTACAATTGAGCGGGCAGCAATTATGAGCACAGGCCTGCAGGGAAAAACAGGAATGGTCCCGCCCAAATTGTACGGCTTAAGAAATTTTAAAATGGAGCTGAGGGGGATCGAACCCCTGACCTCTAGAATGCAAATCTAGCGCTCTCCCAGCTGAGCTACAGCCCCTTATTAACTCACAACTCGGCGACTTCGGCACCTACAACTAACAACCTACAACTGTTGTAGCTCCGACTTTGTCGGAGCGTGTTGTTAATAAAATGGGCCCAGGTAGACTTGAACTACCGACCTCACGCTTATCAGGCGTGCGCTCTAGCCAGCTGAGCTATGAGCCCATAGTCATTAAAAGTCATTTTACCAAAAATTCAATAGCGCGACAAGATACAAAAAAAATCCTCCGCCGCACCTTTCGGAGCTTTGGAGGATATATAACCCGGCAGCGTTCTACTCTCCCTCTAAACGAAGTCTAGAAGTACCATCGACCCTGGAGGATTTCACTTCCGTGTTCGGGATGGGAACGGGTGGGACACCTCCGGCATGGCCACCGAGATAATTTTTTTATACAAGAATATATTCTCAACCGAGAAGTTTGCCAAACAAAATTAGAGGGAAGATCAAGTCCTCGACTTATTAGTACTGGTCAGCTCAAAGCATTACTACTCTTACACCTCCAGCCTATCAACCTTGTGTTCTGCAAGGAGTCTTACTCTGCCCGAAGGCAAATGGGAAACCTAATCTTGAGGGGGGCTTGACGCTTAGATGCTTTCAGCGTTTATCCCTTCCAAACATAGCTACCCAGCGTTTGCCACTGGCGTGACAACTGGTACACTAGAGGTCTGTTCCTTCCGGTCCTCTCGTACTAGGAAGAACTCCTCTCAAGTTTCCTGCGCCTGCACCGGATATGGACCAAACTGTCTCACGACGTTCTGAACCCAGCTCACGTACCGCTTTAATGGGCGAACAGCCCAACCCTTGGAACCTGCTCCAGCTCCAGGATGCGACGAGCCGACATCGAGGTGCCAAACCTCCCCGTCGATGTGAACTCTTGGGGGAGATAAGCCTGTTATCCCCGGGGTAACTTTTATCCGTTGAGCGATGGCCCTTCCATCCGGGACCACCGGATCACTAAGGCCGACTTTCGTCCCTGCTCGACTTGTATGTCTTGCAGTCAAGCTCCCTTATGCCTTTACACTCGACGTACGATTTCCAACCGTACTGAGGGAACCTTTGCACGCCTCCGTTATTCTTTGGGAGGCGACCGCCCCAGTCAAACTGCCCACCTAACTCTGTTTCCCAGTCTACACAACCAGGGTTAGAACTCCAACGTATTCAGGGTGGTATTTCACTGATGGCTCCTCCATCCCCAGAAGGATGGTATCAACACCTCCCACCTATGCTACGCAAAAGACATCGAAACTCAAAGTTAAGATGCAGTAAAGCTCCACGGGGTCTTTCTGTCCTGATGCAGGTAATCCGTGTCTTCACGGACATCCCAATTTCACCGAGTCTCTCTCCGAGACAGTCTCCATGTCATTCTACCTTTCGTGCGGGTCGGAACTTACCCGACAAGGAATTTCGCTACCTTAGGACCGTTATAGTTACGGCCGCCGTTCACTGGCGCTTCGGTTAGGCCCCTGATATAATCTCAGGCCACTCCTTAACGTTCCAGCACTGGGCAGGCATCGCCCCCTATACATCCCCTTACGGGTTAGCAGAGAGCTGTGTTTTTGTTAAACAGTTGCATGGAGCTAGTATCTGCGACCCTGACTTGCGTCAGGGCGTTCCTTCTCCCGAAGTTACGGAACCAATTTGCCTAGTTCCTTAGAGAGAGTTATCTCGCGCGCCTTGGCTTGTTCAGCCTGTCCACCTGTGTCGGTTTGTAGTACGATCACCTGCACCAATGCCCAAAGCTTTTCTCGTCAGCGTGGACTCACTCACTATCCCTGCAAAATGCAAGGCAACCGTAATCCAATAAGCGTTATGAGCTATCCTTCTGCGTCCCTTTGGTTAACAATACAGGTGGTACCGGAATATTAACCGGTTTACCTTCGCCTACGCCAATTAACCTGGCCTCAGCTTAGAAATCGACTTACCCTGGGCGGACGAACCTTCCCCAGGAAACCTTAGACTTTCGGCGGGTAGGATTTCCACCTACCTTTTCGTTACTTATGCCGACATTCTCACTTCCATTTCGTCCATCGAGCCTCGCAGCTCAACTTCAACCTAACATGGAACGCTCCTCTACCACGCCCCGATATAATCGGGACATCCGTAGCTTCGGTAACAAGCTTGAGCTCCGTGAATTTTCGGCGCGAAAACACTCGACCAGTGAGCTGTTACGCACTCTTTAAAGGATGGCTGCTTCTAAGCCAACCTCCTGGCTGTTTAAGTATCTCCACTTCCTTTCCCACTTAGCTTGTATTTAGGAACCTTAGCTGACGGTCTGGGCTGTTTCCCTTTTGACCACGAGGCTTATCCCTCGTAGTCTCACTCCCAAGCATTGGCCATACGGTATTCGGAGTTAGCGAGGAGTTGGAATCCCTCTCGGGACCCTAGTCCAAACTGTACTCTACCCCCGTATGGGTAAACTTGAGGCTGGCCCTAAAACCATTTCGAGGAGAACCAGCTATCTCCGAGCTCGTTTAGCTTTTCACTGCTATCCACAAGTCATCCGAGGATTTTTCAACATCCACCGGTTCGGACCTCCTCCCGATGTTACTCGGGATTCATCCTGCTCAAGGATAGATCGCTATCGGTTTCGGGTCTACAGCTGCAAACTAATCGCCCTATTCAGACTCGCTTTCGCTACGCCTCGGACTCACCACCCTAAGCTTGCTTGCAACCGTAAGTCGCCGGCTCATTCTTCAATAGGCATGCTGTCATCCCGCCAAAGGCGGGACTCCAACTGCTTGTAAGCACACAGTTTCAAGTTCTATTTCACTCCCATTCCTGGGTTCTTTTCACCTTTCCCTCACGGTACTAGTTCACTATCGGTCACTGCAGAGTATTTAGCCTTAGGAGATGGTCCTCCCTGATTCCAACGGGATTTCTCGTGTCCCGTTGTACTTGGGATACTGCTAGGGCCATTAAATCTTTCGTATACAGGGCTTTCACCTTCTATGGCCACACATTCCAGAGTGGTTCTACTAGATTTAATAAGTCCCACAGCGCAGTCCCGCAACCCTTCTCGATAAAATCGAAAAGTTTAGGCTCTTTCGGTTTCGCTCGCCACTACTCCCGAAATCACTATTGTTTTCTTTTCCTCCGCTTACTGAGATGTTTCAGTTCAGCGGGTTGTCACCCTCTGCCAAAGGCAAAGGATATATTGGTATTAGCCAATATAGGTTTTCCCATTCGGAGATCCCCGGCTCACAGCTATTTTGACAGCTCCCCGAGGCTTATCGCAGCCAATCACGTCCTTCATCGACTTGCAGTGCCAAGGTATCCTCTATGTGCCTTAATAACTTGATCATTCCCTCTAATTTCATCTGGCAATTATAGTCTACTCTCGGTTGAAAATTTATTCCTGCTAAATATTTTATTTTCAAGGTCCTATTCTACAACCATGGATCTGCTTGTAGAAGACAATAAAAAACACACATCAAGTGCGTTTTTAGCTTGACGTATCCCGCATTATTAAATTATGAAAAATCTCTTCTCATTAAATAAAAATTGTGAGAGTTCTTATTATATATTATTATTACAAAAGTTGTCAAGTAGTTTCTTTCTCCTGTATAATCAAAGCAATGACCAAACAAACTGACCAAGAAATCATTAAGGGACACCTGGAAGATAGCTCAAATTTACCTGGCGGTTACGCTAGCGGCCTCTACCTACCAAAAAACGAGCACGATATTATTGAGGCTATCAAAGAATGTCAAACCAATAAAGTCCCCTTGACAATTTCTGGTGGAGAAACAGCCACCACCGGCAGCCCCATCCCTTTTGGCGGCTGGATTATGAATACGCAAAAACTTAACCAGATTATTGAAATTAACGAAAAAGAAAAATTTGCCATCGTTGAACCAGGCGTGACCTTAGCTGAAATTGAAAAGGCAATTATCAAAAATTGTTTGCTCTATCCACCTGATCCCACAGAAAAGAACGCCACCATCGGCGGCAATGTTTCAACCAATGCGGCTGGCGGACGCAGCTACCGTTTTGGCCCAACCCGCAACTGGATCAGACGGCTCAAAGTTGTTTTGCCTTCTGGAGAAGTTTTAAATCTCAAACGAGAAGTCCCCAGTCCGCAACAGCTGGTTCCCAATTACATCATGCCAAAGATTAAAAATGCTGCTGGTTATTATTCGAAACCAGGCATGGATTTGATTGATTTATTTATCGGCTCAGAAGGAACACTAGGCATAATTTCAGAAGTTGAAATTGCACTGGTCCCTGCCCTGCAAGAAACCATTGATCTAGTCGCGTTTTTCAAAAGTGAAAATGAAGCAGTTGATTTTGTCCTCAAAGAAAAAACTAAGCAAGATAAGACTATCAATTTCTTTGAATACTTTGATGAAAACACCTTGCAAATGCTAAGGGGAAGCTATCCAAATATTCCTCAAACTGCCAAAGCTGCGGTTTATATTGAACAAGAGAGCGATGATCCAACCTATTGGGCAGAAAAACTGACCGGGGAGTGTTGGTTTGCCACCGACGCCAAACAAAAGCAAGAGCTCCAAACCTTTCGTCATGCTGTGCCAGAACTGATCAATGAACTTTATAAAAAGTACGGCTCGATCAAACTCGCTTCTGACATTGCAGTACCAACAAATAAATTCAAAGAAATGTACGAATTCTACGCCTCACACCTCGCCGCTCACACCCCAACCCTTGGCCACATCAAATTTGGCCACATCGGAGAAAACCATCTCCACGTCAATTTATTACCCAAAACAGAGGTTGAAAAAAAGCTTGCTCAAGAAATAATTTTGGCCTATGTCAAAAAAGCAGTTGAACTGGGCGGCAGCATCTCGGCTGAACACGGTATTGGTAAGATTAAACATGAATATCTAAAAATTATGTATGGTGATTCTGGCCTGTCTGAAATGAAAAGGGTCAAAAGCCTTTTTGATCCAAATTGGATTTTGGGGAAAGGGAATATTTTTAGCTGAGCCAGTGGACCCTAGTAAATAACAAGTTAGCGTTGTACTCTCGGCACGCTGCTACCAAACTATTAATTATTCCACTAACACTAGAGGGTCGTTCTCTAGCTAAAGTACGGGATCTGTGTATTTCATGAATTTCCATCTGTCGACAATTCCAAAAGACACCATTACAGAACTCAACTGTCTTGGCCATGATCCCTAAGAGCCTAGAATCGTCGTATATATTTTGTTTTAATTGTGCTGAACCAACCGCAATTGTCCCAGCTAACTCAACAATCCCCAACCGAACATTGGCCTGCCGATCCCTAACTAGCCCGATCCAGTCAATCTCACCAGTTTATCCATTCAAACAAAGATACAAAGCAGTGACTGGAAGTTGCCTTCCCCTTTTATAAGTAGCACAACTATCTGTAATCGCGTCAAACAATGCAGCTTCGTTTTTGTGCGCAAGAGCGATGTCATCTTTTGATAATTGATGGTTTTTGGCAACTGAAATAGGTTTTGCTTGCCTGGCAGAACGAACCCAATTGTTATGTCCCGAATTAACTAATCCTCTAACCCCTGCTTTTGTCCCAAGATAAAATACCTCATGGGTCTTGGGTG
>PEYM01000148.1 GCA_002774365.1 Candidatus Saganbacteria bacterium CG08_land_8_20_14_0_20_45_16
TTGAGTGGACCATTGAGAACAATTTTGCCATTCCTTTTACCAACAATCTTGCTGAGCGAGATATACGGATGAATAAAGTAAAGGAAAAAATCTCCGGCTGCTTTCGTACTGTAGAGGGAGCCCAAATGTTTTGCCGCATCCGAAGTTATATTTCAAGCACATGGAAACATGGCGGTAACATTCTTGAAGCCTTGCAATTAGCCGTTCAAGGCTTGCCCCGCCTCCCCAACGCCACCCCTGCATAAAAAATAATACCTGAATAGTTACCTTTTTTTGAAAATTAATTTAAAGAGACGAAATTCGAGCATTCGAGTATTCGAAATTCGAGGGGTCGCGAATATCCAATTTTCGAATATCGACTATCGAATTCCGTCCCAACTCAACGATAATTTACAAACTGCAGCACCAGCGGGAGATTAGCGACTCGAAGTTTAGCCATCACAGCCTGCAGGTCGTCGAGCTTTTTGCCAAAGACTCGGATCTCATCTGCCTGGATCTGGCTCTGGACCTTGAGGCCACAGGCTTTGATCAGTTTGTTGATTTCTTTGGCTTGCTCTTGCGGAATGCCTTGTTTGACCTTGATCAGTTGTTTGACTGTACTGCCAAGGGCTTGGTCAATTTTGCCATAATCAAAAAACTTGAGGTCGATTTTTCTTTTGATCAGTTTGTCTTGCAAAACGCTTAAGACCTGTTTTAATTTAAACTCGTCTTCTGCCGTAACTTTAATGTCTTGGTTTTCTTTTTCAATCTTACTGATGCTCCCCTTAAAATCAAAACGGGTGGTGATCTCCTTAATGGCCATTTGGATGGCGTTATCAATCTCTTGCCGATTTGGCTTGCTGACTATATCAAATGAATGATCTTGTGGCATGATTTTATTATAGCACAGGTCACGAATATTGCAGCGGGATTGAGAGCCTTACAAAAATAGGTTATACTCTTTTTATGCCTGACCTCCAAGCCAACCTGCGATCTGTCAAACAGCGTATTGCCCAGGCGGCGGGACAGACCGGCCGTCAATCTGACGCGATCAAATTGGTTGTTGTTACCAAAACTGTGCCGGTGGAGCTGATCGAGCAAATTATTCAAGCTGGAGTAACTGACCTTGGCGAAAATCGGGTCCGGGATGCCTTGCCTAAAATTCAAGCCTTAAAAAACAAGTATCCTGAAGTGAGGTGGCACATGATCGGCCACTTGCAGCGCAATAAAGTTAAACAAGTGCTTGATAATTTTGACCTTCTCCAAGCTGTTGATTCTGAGAGGTTGGCCAGAGAAATTGACGCTAAGGCTGGCCAACAGGGCAGGGTGATCCCGGTCTTAGCTGAGATCAAGACCTCAACAGAAGAGACAAAATATGGAGTGCCTATTGACTCTGCGGTAGAATTTGTTAGAATTTTAACTACCTGCCAAAATATTAGAGTTGTTGGGCTAATGACTATGGGTCCGCTGACTATTGACCCAGAAGCAGCCAGGCCGTGTTTTAGAAAGTTAAAAGATTTAAGTATTAAGATCAAAGACTTGAGCCTAGCCAATATCGAGTTAGCCTATCTGTCAATGGGGATGTCTAATGATTTTGAAGTGGCTATCCAGGAGGGTTCAAATATGGTCAGGGTTGGGCGAGCGATCTTTACCTAATTGTGCAGCAGAGAAAAGGAGTGAAAGAAAATGGTTGAAAGTTTGTTTAAGCGGGCTAAGGCTTTTATTGGTTTAGAGGAAGAGGGCGAGGTCGACCATCATTATGGACAGCAGCTTGATATGAACACTATTCTTAAAAGTAAAAAGGACTCAAAAATTGACTCGACTTACAGTGTTATTTATTACGAGCCCAAGGTCTATGAGGATTCCCTTAATATTTCGATCCACCTGCGTGGCGGCGCGCCAGTTGTGATTAACTTAAAACATCTTGACCCAGCAGAAGGCACTAGGTTGATTGATTTTGTTTGCGGCACCGCGTATGCGATCAATGGCCACATGATGAAAATTGGCGAATCAATCTTTTTGTTTACTCCGAGCAACATTGCGATTACCTCGGCTGATGAGCGTTCTGCGCTGGGCGAAGAAATGGCTTATGACGAAGAACAGCGTGAGGCGTTTTTTTCAAGATAGTTGGGGGAGCTAAGTGAAAATATCTTTTATCGGTGCCGGTAAGATGGCAGAGGCCCTCATGGCCCGGTTGCCTGCTTCTGAGAACGTAATTATTACTGATGTTAACAAGGCCCGGCTCAACTTGCTGAAACGCAAATATCGGGTTGAGCTAGCCAAGGACAACTTTGAGGCTTATTGCCAAGGTGAAATAGTTATTTTGGCGGTCAAGCCCCAGAATATGTCTGCAGTGTTGGCCAACTTAGCGCCACAGCTTAAATCTGGGGCATCTGCCTTGTCCAGCCGTATTAAATTGATTGTTTCAATTGCTGCTGGCGTGCCGCTGGCTTTTTTACAAAAGGGTTTGCCAGGGGTTTTGCTGGTCCGGGCAATGCCCAATAATCCAGCATTGGTAGGCAAGGGGATAACGGCCTTGGCCCACGGTCCTCGGGTAACGCCTAAGATGTTGACCAAGGTTAGAAAATTGTTTGACCAGGTTGGAGAAACCGTGATTGTGCCAGAAAGATTATTAGACGCAGTGACTGGTCTTTCTGGCTCTGGCCCGGCTTTTGTGTACTTGGCAATTGAGGGCTTGGCGTTGGGTGGGGTGGTGGCAGGCTTGCCCAAAAAGCTGGCTTTTCAGTTGGCAGTGGCCACGGCGCTGGGCGCGGCGGAAACGCTTAAAGTGACCCAACAGGCGCCAGAGGAGCTAATTAACTTAGTGGCTTCACCTGGTGGGACAACGATCGAAGGGCTAAAAGTTCTTAAGCGCACAAGGCTATCAAGAAATTTGCTGGAGGCAGTTGTGGCTGCCGCTAAAAAATCCAAAATAATGTCTAAACGCTGGGCAAAAGAGTAGTGACTGGGGCTTTTTTGGCTTTGAACTTGGCAACTGGCGACGCTATTGTTAAAGTTTGATCCATACTTATTGGAGTTTGCATTTTAAAGAGTTAGGATTATTATGGACTTTGTAATTTTTGTTGTTAATTTTTTATTTTCAATTGCTTATATTGTTTTGGCGCTGCGGGCCATTGTTGTGTGGCTGCCAAACAGTCGGGACTTAGCTTGGCTATGGCCGATTTATGGGGTAACAGATCCTATTTTACGCATATTCAGGCTAGCTTTTCCGCCGCAAAAGATTGGGTTTGATGTGTCTCCTTTTTTAGTAATATTTTTTATTTGGCTGGTCCAGCGCTGGCTGATGACCTGGCTGGTTTAAAGGAGTAATTATGACGGTTTTAATTGTTGGGACCTTAGGCTTGGATACGATTGAGACCCCTTTTGGCCTGAAAAAAGATATTTTGGGCGGGTCAGCAGTGCACGCTGCCATGGCGGCCAGCTTTTATAGCCAAGCAGCCATTGTTGGGGTTGTTGGCGCTGATTTTCCGACTGAACACTTGGCCCTTTTAAAGGAGCGGGGGATTGATGTAAGTGGGATTGAGGTGGGCAAAGGCGAAACTTTTCGCTGGTCTGGTTATTATGAATATGACATGAACCAGGCCCACACCCGTGATACTCGCTTAAATGTTTATAACACCTTTGATCCCAAAGTCCCAGACAAGCTGAAAAAAGCTGAATATGTTTTTCTGGCGAACCTTGACCCGCAATTACAGCTCAAGGTGATCAAACAATTGGACAGCCCTAAGTTAATTGCCATGGACACAATGGATTTTTGGATCAATAATAAACGTGAGGCTTTGCGTGAGGTGATCAAACAGGTTGATTTTTTACTGCTGAATGATGGTGAGGCCAGGCAATTTATGGAAACCCCTAATATTCCTTTGGCGGCTGCCAGGTTGCGTCAGCTGGGGGCTAAGTCAGTGATTATTAAGAAAGGAGAGCACGGCGCGCTTTTGTTTGATCAAGGGGGCAGGCATTTTTCTGCCCCGTCTTATCCGCAAGAGATGTTACGCGACCCGACCGGAGCTGGGGATTCTTTTGCTGGTGGTTTTATTGGTTATCTGGCCAGAACGCAAGATGTTTCTTCGGCCAATATTCGTCGGGCGATTGTGGTTGGTTCAGTTATGGCCTCTTTTAATGTTGAAGATTTTAGTTTGGATAGAATGAAGCGCTTGACCCCGCAAGAGATTGGCCGGCGTTTTGACGAGTTCCGCGGCTTTGCGGAGTTTGGGGCCTTAAACATTAAGCTTTAAAAGGAGGATCTTATGTTAGCTGAGTTTAAAAGGATTGGCAGGTTTTTATTTGAGGAGCACTTGATTGATTCGCATGGCGGTAATTTGAGCTTGAGACAGGGTGACAGGATATTTATTACTAGGCGTGACGCCATGCTTGGCGACCTCAAAGATGGTGATATTATTGAAGTTGGTCTTGAGCCAGGCAGTGGTGATGACTTGGCTTCTCGTGAGCTGCCAACCCACCGAGCCCTTTATAAGCAAGGGACGATCAAGGCCATTGTGCATGCCCATCCAGCCAAGGCGATCGCGATCTCACTTACAGATAATAAGGTTGTGCCGCAAGACAGCGAAGGAATATTTTTGTATAAAGCGGCACCGATTGTTAGGGTGCGTGACGGGGTTGGCTCAGAAGAGACAGTAAGATTGCTGCCATCTTTTTTAGGCCGAGAAAATGTCGTGGTTATGGTTAAGGGCCACGGCAGCTTTGCGATTGGCGAGACATTGGAAGAAGCCTATAAATATACCTCGTCTTTAGAAAACTCTTGCCGAGTTTTAATTGCCATGCGCTCTTCAGCCTCATCTTCTCCAAGCAAGAGCCAAGGACATACGCGGCAAAAACCTGTCATGGGTGGCCGCGTTGGCCGACGTGACTCCCAAGGGTATAGCTCTGCTATCCCTCCTGGGATTGGCGTGATGGACCGGAGCCGCTATCGTAGCCGATGAAAGAGCTGACTGAACTGCTGGACAAGGTGGCGGCGTATTCTCCTAAGACTGACCTTGGTCTGGTGGAGCATGCTTTTCAGCTAGCCCAAAAAGCGCACCAAAGCTACAAACGTTTGTCTGGCGATCCTTACATTACCCATCCTTTGGCGGTGGCCCTGATTTTAGCTGAGCTAGAACAGGATGTCTTTGCTATTGCGGCGGCCTTGCTTCACGATGTGGTTGAAGATGCTGGGATCACGCTTGAACAAATCTCAAGTGACTTTGGTCCTGAGGTTGCCAGGTTGGTGGCTGGGGTGACTAAACTTAGCCAACTTAGCTTTGTTAATCGTGAATTGCAGCAGGCTGAAAATTTTCGCAAGATGTTCTTGGCCATGGCCGAAGACTTTCGGATTGTAGTGATCAAATTAGCTGATCGTTTGCATAATATGCGCACACTTAAATACCTGCCGCTTGCCAAACAAAAAGCCACTGCAATAGAAACCAAAGAAATTTATGCGCCCTTGGCCCATCGCTTGGGGGTCTGGCGTATTAAATGGGAGCTTGAAGACCTATCCTTTGCTTGTTTGTCCAGTGAGGAGTATGCAGAGATCAAGCGCAAAGTGGCTGAAAGCCGGAATAAGCGTGAAACATACATCCAAGATTTTATCAGGGAGGCTACTGAGCTACTCCAGCGGGTAGGGATTGGTGGTGAGATCAATGGCCGGGCCAAGCATTTTTTTAGCATTTATCATAAAATGGTCGACCAAAACCTTGATTTTGATGAGATTTATGATTTGACTGCGGTCAGGATTATTGTTGACGGGATCAAGGATTGTTACGCGGTTTTAGGCGTGGTACACGCGGCGTGGAAGCCGATCCCAGGTAGGTTTAGGGATTATATTGCCATGCCTAAATCAAATGGCTATCAATCGTTGCATACCACGGTGATTGGACCAGCTGGCCGGCCGGTTGAGATCCAGATCCGGACACATGAAATGCATCGCATTGCTGAGTATGGGATCGCGGCCCATTGGTGCTACAAAGAAAAAGCAACTGACAAAAATCTTGACGCTAAAATGGCTTGGTTTCGAGAAATGCTTGAATGGCAAGGTGAGCTTAAGGATGCCAAGGATTTTATGGAGAGCCTTAAGATTAACTTATTTATTGATGAGGTTTTTGTTTTTACTCCCAAGGGTGATGTTTTTGGTTTGCCCAGTGGGGCGAACCCAGTTGATTTTGCCTATCGTGTCCACACAGAAGTTGGTCACCGCACAGTTGGCGCCAAGGTTAACGGCCGCATTGTGCCGCTGGATCATAAGCTGCAGAGTGGTGATATTGTTGAAATCTTGACTGGCAAAAAAGATAATCCTAGCCGGGATTGGGTGAGGTTTGTCAAGACAGCTGCGGCCCGGGTCAAGATAAAAAACTGGTTTAAAAAGCATCAAGGAGAACCGAAAACTAAGGTTGCCCAAGCAGTTATTACTGAGGTGGAGGACAAGGTCAGGCCTCTGCCGGTCCAGAAATCAAGGGGCAAGACCAAGTCCCCTGTTACTGTGGCCGGGCTAGAAAATGTTTTGGTGCGATTTTCCAAATGTTGCAACCCAATTCCTGGCGAAAAAATTGTAGGATTTATTACCAAGGGCAGGGGGATTGCTATTCATGCTTATGAGTGTGCCAATATTATTAATAAAAAAGCTCAGCTTGATCGTTTAGTTAAGGTTGAGTGGAACTCTGACAGCGAAAAGATTTTTTCTGTTGCAATTGAAGTGGAGGCCTTTGATCGAGTTGGCTTGCTTAAAGATATATTAGCAGCAGTGGCCGAAACAAAGACCAATGTTTCTGCTGCTAATATTTCAACGAAGCGGGGGAGTTCGGCTTTTCTGCGCTTGACACTTGATGTTAAGGATAAAAGGCAGCTTGATCAGGTGGTGGCGACAGTTAGAAGATTGGCTGATGTCTACGAAGTCAAAAAGTAAATTTTTGCCCTCTTTGTTTACCTTTTTAATTCATGTTATAATCATGGCTCAATGTCACGTATCAAGACTATTCTTGAAAGCATTGTTAGGTCCGGCCGCGTAGCCGGGGCTTATCTTTTTGTTGGTCCCCCTGGTGCTGGCAAAAGAAAAGCGGCCAGTGAGTTTTCTGGCTTGCTTGGCTGTAGCAAGATTAACGAGGTCGTGGTGGCTCCGGCTGGTGGTAGTATAAAAATTGAACAAATCAGAGAGCTGCAAAAAGTAGTGCGTTATGGGCCAACCAATGGTGCCTATCTCCTAGTGATTGTTGAGGAAGCTGACAAATTGACTGATCAGGCAGCTGCCGCGTTCCTTAAAACCTTGGAGGAGCCAATGGCTGGGGTAGTTTTTGTGCTCTTGGTTACCAGGGAAGATAAGCTGCCGTTGACCATTATTTCCCGTTGTCAAAAATTGATCTTGGCAGAAAAAATCAGCCCATGGCAATCGCAGGCTGAACGCGCCATTTGGTATGAGCAATTTAGCGCGCTGAACAGTCAAGGGGTGCTTAAGGCCTTGGCCCTGGCCACTGCTTTGGAAAAAGAAAAGGAGCGGCTGGAAGAACTGCTTTATGATGTGGCACTTTTTTTTCGGGTCAGTTTAGGTCGGATCCGCTGTGCTAGGATAATTTTAGACTCCTTGCGTTATTTAAAGCGGCGCGCAAATTTTAAAGTGACCTTAGATGTGATGTGTTTGAAATTGGCGAGCGACCTTGAGGGGCAAAGATAATGAGCAAAAAAAAATCCTTGGGGATTAAACTTAGGAAATTTAACCGTTCCTGTCCGATTACTGGCTATAAGGAAGACTCGATCAAAATTGGGGCGCCAGTAGTTGTCCAGACTGACCGGGGCGTTGAATATGGACAAATAGTTGAGTTTAAGCCTGGTTCAGATAGGACATCTTCGCAAGATGTACGCTTAAAAAAGGTCTTGCGTTATGCTACCTCAGAAGATATTGACAAGGCTAAAACTCTGGCTGAACTGGAAGCTAAGGCGACTAAGATTACCCTAGACAAAATTATCGAATACGAGCTGCCAATAAAACTGGCCAGTCTTGAATATTTATTTGATACCAGCCGGGTCATGATCTATTACAAGGTGAAAGACGGGAGCAAGGTTAAGAGCTTGCGAGAGCTGACCCGTGACCTGGCAACCAGTCTTGAGGCCAGGGTAACCTTAAAACAGATTTCGCCTCGAGATGAAGCTCGCTTTTTTGGCGGTTTGGGGCCATGCGGCAAAACACTTTGTTGCTGCGCTTGGCTTGACAAGCCCAGGCATGTTACTGTCAAAATGGCCAAAGAGCAGGGGCTCTCGATCTCGCCCACCAAAACATCTGGGATGTGTGGACGCTTGATGTGCTGTTTGGAGTATGAGTACGACAAGCGTTAGCTTGTTTTAATTTTTATTTGGAGAAGGAGGGGAGTTATGGTTAAAGTAGAATTGAGAAAGGGCGAACCGATCGAAAAAGCCTTGCGTAAATTTAAGACAAGACTTAAATTTGAAGGGGTCTTGGACGAAATAAAGGATAGAGAGTATTACGAAAAGCCCTCTCAGCGCAGAAGAAAACAGCGCGAAGCCGCTAAGCGCAGAGAGGTCAAAAGACGCAAAGAGGCTGAATGAAAACCCTGGACCGGTATGTAGCCGTGGAACTGATCGGCCCATTTTTGATTGGCGTGGTGGGTTTTGTCTTGGTCATGACGGTTGATCTTTTGTTCACGATGGCTGATTTGATCATTAATAAAGGGGTCCCATTTTGGGCGGTCTTAAAATTATTGATCTATAAGCTGCCGTCAATTATGGTCATGACTTTTCCTGTTTCAACCCTGTTTGCCACTGCTATGTCAATGGGCCGTTTTTCCAAGGACAATGAGCTGGTGGCCCTGCGCACCTCTGGGGTCAGTCTTTTTAGGATTGCCCTGCCGATTTTGCTGATCGGCTTGACGGTGACGGTTATTTCATATATTACCAACGAGAAAATAGTTCCCCGCGCTAATTATGTCGCCACCAATATTATCCGCCAGGTTATTTACAAAAAACCCTTGCCAGAAGTAAAGGAAGATGTTTTTTTTAAAGATGCCTTTAATCGTTATTATTATGCCCGGCGGGTTGACATGAAAACGAAGCTTATGCAGGACATTATGGTCTATGAGATTACGGCCGAGCGTTTTCCTCGAATGATCTTGGCTAAAGAAGGTGCCTTTAATGACCGGTTTTGGGAATTAAAGGATGGGGTGATCCACAAGTATGACGCGAATGGCTATGTAAATTATGAGGCGGCTTTTGTCGCCATGAAATTGAATGTCAGCGATGATGTGGTGAATTTTAGCGGGGATAAAGATTCACAGGAGATGGACAGCAGCGAGCTGAAACAAAAAATAAGCGTGCTGCAGCAGGGTGGAGTAAGCACAAACAATTATCAAACTGCGCTGTACATGAAATTTGCGATCCCGCTGTCTTGCTTTGTTTTTGCCTTGATTGGTATCCCTTTTTCTCTGCCTTCGCCTCGGTCTGGCCGGACTTGGGGCATGGTGATCACCATAGTTTTTATGTTTACTTTTTATGTTTTTGCCTCGGTCTTTCGCTCGCTTGGCCGAGGTGGGCTGTTGCCGCCAGTGGTGGCGGCCTTTACCCCGCAACTTTCTTTTGCTATTATCGGTGGGCTACTTCTTTTAAGGGAGGGCTTATCAAGATGAGGGAGACAGAGGAAACGCTCTTAAGGGTTAAGAAATTACTTAAGCGAGAACCTAATCACCCGATCGCTTTAAAACGGATTGCTAAACATTCTTTGCTACAGGGAAATTATCGTTTGGCCTTAGAGGGATTTGTTGAGGCCCAGAAAAATTTACCCAGGCTTTTTGCTGATATTGTCTTGGATTTTGAAGAAGTGATCGGAAAAAACCCGACAAAAGTTGGGCCCAGACTATCTTTGGTGGGCTTTAAAATTAAACAAGGCGAGCTTGATGCCGCGATCTTGGACTTAGAAGAGGGGTTAGAAGCCGTGCCGACAGATGTTGAATCGTGCAATCTTTTGGGACGGATCCTGGTTAGGGAAGGCCGCATTGATGAGGTGATCTCTTTAATTGAGCGCTCGCTAGCCAAAGGAATAAAAGATGTTGCCCTGGCTGAGATTTTAGCTGCGGCATATTTAGAAAAGGGCAGGATTAATGAGGCGATTAAGTTTTATGAGGAGATATTGCTCCTGAAGCCAGCAGACAAACAGACTTTAAGGATTTTGGGAGATCTTTATGTTAGGGTAGAAGACTTTAACCGCGCGGCCCAAAGCTATCAAGCAATGTTTTCTGATGATCCTGAAGTGGCCAGGGAGATTATTCAACGGCTTGAAGAGCTTTTGAAAAAGTTGGAAGGGAACATTTTTATTCGCGGGGTTTTGTCTGATGTCTATATGCGGTCGCTCAAGCCAGAAAAGGCAGTAGAAAAACTGCTGGAAATTGTTAGGCTCGATATCTTGAGAGTTGCAGAGGTGGCCAGTCGGCTGCGGGTAATTTTGAAAAATTATCCAGATCACCCAACCGCGACCATTGCCCTGGCTGAGACCTTGCGGCGACAAGGCAACTTTAGCGAGTCAGTTCAGCTTTATAATGATTTGGTGAAACGGCAGCCGCAGCAAATTGAGGCCGCGATCGATGGTTATCAAGAGGTTCTGCGTTTTTGCCCGGAACAAATTTTAGCCCGAACCTACTTGGCTGAGACCTTTCTTTATAAGAATCAGGTCCAAGAAGCGCTGGCCGAGTTGCGTCGCATGCTAGATATTGACGCGACCACAGCCCCGGCGGTGATCAAGCGTTGTCAAGATATTAGCAAGGCCCAGCCCCAATTGCTTAAGGCCCGCTTAGTTTTAGGTTGGGCATACTTGGTGGCAGGGGACCTGCAACGGGCTGCCCTTGAAGCTGAAGGGATCCTGGCG
Organism: Candidatus Saganbacteria bacterium CG08_land_8_20_14_0_20_45_16; assembly: GCA_002774365.1. Classification (GTDB taxonomy): domain Bacteria; phylum Margulisbacteria; class WOR-1; order O2-12-FULL-45-9; family O2-12-FULL-45-9. The sequence goes on from PEYM01000148.1 coordinate 10,853, forward strand.
ATTGATAACCGCTGTGCTGATGCTTATTTGCTGCAAGGCGAGGCGTATTTTAAGCTGAAACATTGCCGGCGGGCGGTTGAAATCATGAAAACAGCTTTAAAGGTTGATCCCTTCAACCACAAGATCCAAGCATTTTATCGGCAGGTTAAGGAAAAAGAGCTAGAAATAGAAATAGAAAAAATCAAGGCCAGGATGCTTGATGACCAATGGCGTTTATCACTGCATCTTGATCTGGCAAAGTTATATTTGCAAAAGGGACTGCGAGAAGAAGCTATTCGTGAGCTCCAGGTAGCCCAAAAAGACAAAAATCGGGCCCCCTTGGCAGCAAATTTATTGGGTTGTGTTTATCGGGGCGAGGGGCGTTTTGCCCTGGCCCAAACTCAATTTCAAAGGGCGTTAGAGCTAGCGACACCAGAACTGGCTGAACTTATTCGGACGATCCGTTTTAATCTGGGGACTACCTATGAGGCCCAGGGCCAGATCAAAGAGGCCTTACGGCTTTATGAAGAAGTTTTACAAGAGGACATTGATTTTGGCGATCTTAAGCAACGGATCAAATATTTAAAAGCCACCAGCTTGTCAAGTATGCAGGCTAAAGCCTTTGTCTTGGTCATGCAAAGGCCAGAGGACAAGACTGTGGTTGCTTTGTGGGGGCGGGAGGCCAAGCAAGGCCGGACCTTGCGCCGGGCTGATGTGAGCCTGTCTTTTGGCCAAAGCCACAACAGTGCTGGCTTTGACTATCTAATCAAAGGCATGGACAAGGCAGCAGCTGAAGAGTTTCAATTGGCAGTGCAGCTCGACAGCCAGTTTTCGCGAGCTTTAAATAACTTAGCCGTTTCCTTGATTAAAGAAGGCAAATTTTTTGAGGCTAAGGAGAAAATTGACCAGGCCATCAATCTTGAACCAAGCTCAATAGTCCTGCGCAATAATCTGGCGGTTATCTATTTTATGCTGGGCCGGTTTGATCAAGCTAAAGAATTGCTTGAGCAGCTTCAGGCCATTGATCCAGAAAATAGTGCCCTGTGCCTTAACTTGGGGGACTTGTGTTATCTAAAAAATGACATTCGTCGGGCGATTGAACTTTATCAAAGCGTGGGTAGCTTTGATCCGTTAGCTGAGATTGCCCAGCAGCGGTTAGCTTATAAGACGGCTAATTAACTGCCAATGGATTTTTTTTTGGCCCCTAAATTTCGTTTCCTGGCTTGTCTGGCTTTTTTTCTATTGCTCTCGGCACAGCTTTGGGCCCAGGAAATCCCAGTTAATATTAAGGCTGATGAACTCCGTTATCTTGAAGGGACTGATATTGTTGAGGCGCACGGTGGAGTAGAGATCAGGCTCAATGATCTGCTTATTAGATCAAACCATTTATCCCTTAACTCAGCCACTAATATTGCGACCGCTGAAGGCAATGTCAAGATCGAAACACCCAATTACAGCGCTTGGGCCGAACTTTTGACCTATAATGCTACCAGCGAGGCCACTGATTTTGTTGGCTTTAAGACCCAGGCTAGGCCCAACAAAAAGGTTAAAGGGACCTTATATTTGAAGACAGACCAGATGCACAGCTTAGGAAATAAGATGGCTGGCAGTGATGGTAAAATGACAACTTGTGACTATGCCAATCCTCATTATTATATTGAGGCTGGCCGGGTGGAATATTATCCTAATGATGCGATCGTTGGCTACAACGTGACTTTTTATATTGGTGAAATGCCAGTCTTGTGGCTACCTGTGATGTACTATAGTTTGCGGGCCAAGCAGCAGACCAATTGGAACTTTGGTCATAATGATGTCGAAGGTGATTACCTCAAGTCTGGTTGGGCTTATCCACTGGGAATTCTCTACCTTGACTTAATGCAAAAAAAAGGGTTTGGCTATGGAACAAAACATTACTATGGTTTTCCTTCACTTGGCAGCGGCTCTTTGTATGTTTACCATCTTGATGAACAAGATACCAGCCAAAGCGATTGGGTGACGCGCCTTAGCCATCAGAAACAGCTTAATCCATTTACAACGCTGACGTTGAACCACTCTTATGTTGATACCTACTTGATCCCGTCAGGGAGAAAAGAGCAAACTAACTTTGATTTTGCGCTGGCTTATAAGAATAAGGCAAGTTGGAATGTGTCTGGAGGAGTGTTTGAGGACAGGCAATCTGGCCTCAATAAATATTCACTGGGACTAGGTCAATCTTTTCAAGGGGTAACAACCTCTTACAATTTAAACTATGATCAACTAAACCAGTCGCCTTGGTGGATCAGGGCCAGTCAAAGGTTTTACCATAAGCGTCCGCTTTGGAGCGATAATGTTGTTTTGACTACCACGGCTAATTATTATAGTAATGTAAGTGTCCGTGGAGCGCCGGCAGACGAAAAACTGGAGCCTAAAGTTACTGTCACTGGCAAGGAAAAGGATTTTTCTTGGACCTTGGTTGAGGATTGGTACCTTGACCTTGACCAAGATACGTATAGAGGCGATGACAATTATCAATATCTAGTCAGACAGCCTGAATTAGTGGTGACCCCAAACCCAGTGGACCTGAAATTGGCTACCTTACGGCCAAAGTTTGGTTATGGTTTTTTCCGCGAGGTTAGATATGTGGCTGATTTGGGCAAGAATCGTGACTATTCCACCCAGCGGTATCAAGCCACCTTGGATCTGACCCGGGCTTGGACCTTGCCCTTGGGCACAGTGGCCAACCTCAATGCTGGCTTAGACCAATTTCTTTATGGCCCAGGTGACCAGTTGTATGCATATCGCGAGGGGATGAATTTAAGGACTAATCTTTTTAACTTTTTTTCCAATAACATTACTTATGGCAAAGGAATTACTGATGGCAATACGCCATTTTTGTTTGACCGTTTGGGCAGGTATTATCACAATGTTTCAGAGCAGATGTCTTTTTATCATGGGAGTTTGTTTCGCCTGACAATTGATGGCGGGCATAATTGGCAGACCCACGAATGGTTTGATGTCATGGGCAATCTAAGCGTGAGTCCAAGTCCGCACCTGTCCTGGGGCTTACGGAGCGGTTGGAGCCTTGAGCAGCGGGTCTATCGTGATTTGGTCAACAGCTTGGTTTTGCGGCCAGTTGATAATTTTAGCCTAACCTTTAGCTCGGTTTCTGACCTAAATGTTGGTGGCCTAAAATCAGGTAGCGCAGCCTATGACTTGTATTTTTTAAAGGACCAGCCCAACCAGTGGCATATTAAGTTTAACCAAATTTTTGAACTGGCTACTCAACAGTTTAAAGTGCGTGATATAATGGTGGTCAAAGACCTGCATTGCTGGGTGCTGACTTACACTTATTCAGACTATCGCAAAGAATTCAGCCTGACCTTTAGTCTCAAAGCAATGCCAGATAAGCCTTTGGGCTTTTCCACTGGCAAAGGCTTTTACATGGAGGGCTTTGAAGAAGAGTTGAAAAAAGAGTTTGAGACAGAAGGAGCGGTGAGGAGATACTAGTGGAAAAAATCCGAAATCAGAAATCAGAGATCAGAATTATGGCAATTGTTTTTGGTTTACTGATTATGGCAATGGCTGGCAGTTTTGGTTGTGCCAGGACAGTAACTTCGCTGGTTACTTTTGGTGAGGCGTTAAAAGTAGAAGTAACTTTTCGTGGTCCAATTGACGCGGACAATAATCGCTATTTTCTAATCCTGAGCGATCGCGCTGACTATCGCGTCCCGCTGCCGCAACCAGACGTGTTGGCTGATGCACCGGAGCTGATCGAGCCAGGGACAACACCGCAGAGCGGATCGCAAGAGGCTTACTACGCTAATTTTTTCTCCAGCTGGTCTGGCTATGCTATTCTTGAAGGCATAAATTTTTCTTTGGTCAAGGGCCCGTTTGTCCTAGGCCTGGAACTGACAAGGGAAGTCGTGGCTACGCTGGCTGAAAACAATAATAAACTAAGCTTTACCTTTAGCTTAGAACGCTTATTTGCCACTTTGCCTAGCCAGATATATTATGATGTTGTGGCAGTGCCTTGGCCCAATGGTGAGGTCAAGATTCCCGCCGATCATTTGCCGTCAATAGGCAACTCAATTTCCAAGGTTGCTGGCGCGATCTCAACAGTTGATGATACCCAAGATGACTGGCTTGCCCCAAGCCTGGACATCATTGGTTGTCGGCTTGAGGTCCAATAGATGAAAGTAATGGACAGTGACTTGCGGGAATTATTTGCGGCCGTAGCTTCAGCTTTATTATTAACCCTGGCTTTTCCGCCGCTAAATTTGTATTGGCTGGCTTGGGTTGCCTTGGTGCCTTTTCTATTGGTTATTTATCAGGCTAAAACTTGGACCAGGGCCGGGCAACTCGGAGCGATTTTTGGCTTGAGCTTTTTTGGTGTTCATCTTTTTTGGCTGACTTCTCTTTTTTCGTTTGTTGGCTGGTGGAGTGTTGTTGGCTGGCTGGCCTTGGTTATTTGGCAAGCCTTGTTTATTGTTTTGTTCGCAATAGTGCTATCGTGCTGCTCTTTTTTTAAAGCAAAATTTATTTACCCATTGGTTACTGCTTTGCTTTGGGTGGCTGTGGAATACTTGCGGTCCAGCGGTCCATTTGGGGTTACGGCCGGAGACCTGGGTTATGCGCAAGCCTTGTGCTTGCCGATCGTGCAGCTGGCGGCGCGCGTTTCTGTTTATGGCCTAAGCTTGCTGCTTGTTTTGACCAACGCTATTATTGTGGCCTGGCTGGTGAACCCACGTCGCGTCAGGGCGGGCTTTGCTTTTTGCCTGGTCTTTTTTCTGGCGTTGGTCTATGCCTTTGGGCTTTTTGAAATGCAGGCCAAAGAGGGCTTAGACCAGGCAATGATAAAAGTTGCGCTGGTCCAGCCCAACATTAAGCAGCAGGACAAATTAGACCCGACCAAGGTCATGTCAACGTTTGAGCTTTATGCCAGGTTGACCAGACAGGCTAGCAAATTACACCCAGATCTGGTTATCTGGCCTGAAACTGCTGTTTTTGCTTATTTGACCAATGACGCTTATTTTTTGTCGCGTTTGCAAAGCTTGACCAAGGAAACTGGGGTTTGGCTGGTCTTTGGCACGCCGTATTATGAGTCAGGCAAGGCTTATAACTCAATGGTAGTGATGTCACCATCAGGCGAGGTGACTGGGCGATATGATAAAGGGCATTTGGTCCCTTTTGGCGAGTATTTACCTTTTCGCTCGCTGCTCTATTCCTGGTTAAAACGGGTTGGTTATTATGAGAGGGACTTCTCTCCTAGTCCTCCTATTAAGCTAATGGTCAAAGGTCAGGAGATCGCGGCCGCGGTTTGCTTTGAGTCTGTTTTTCCTAATTTAATACGCAGTAGAGTTACTTCTTTGTCTAGGTTTATTTTGTTGGTTACCAATGATGCTTGGTTTGATGGCTCGGCTGCGGCTGAATTTCATTTAAATTGCGGGATACTGCGGGCCATTGAGAACCGCAAGTACTTTGTTCAAGTGGCGACCACAGGTAGGACAGCGGTGATTGATCCGTGGGGGAGGGTAATTAAAAAGTTACAGCCATATACCCAGGGGATATTATTTACCAAGATACCGGGTGAGAAAAAAATCGCGCGCTCTAAGTTAGGTATCGTTCTCCAATAATCACGGCCGCGTAATCATCGACCGCAACTGGCGGGACCCTGAGAGAGGTTGGGATGAATTTCCATAACCCTTGGGGAGGGTTTTCTTGCCAGTATAGTTTTCTCGCCTCAAGGGTAGAGTTTTTTTCGTCAAGCAAAATACATTTGATCTTATTATCGGCAAATTCTTGGGCCAGCTTTTTTCCGTTGCTGCTAGCGCCAATTACCACGGTGATAATTTGATATTTGTGCAAATAAGCCAAGGTGGTGGTGATGATTTCTGAGCGCTTTACAATCTGGCGTTCAATGACTTTTTTCTCTAAAGTAAGGACGGCTAAGCCGCATTTGTCTTTGCCTGGGTCAATAGCTAAGATCATTGGTAATTGATTTTGAAGTCTATGGCTAGCGGGCCCAGGGCATAGACTTCTTTTTTAGTCATAGTTTTAAGGACCACGTCTTTGTTAGCTGCTTTGATTTTTTTGGCCAGATTAAAAATTTCAGCGTAAGGCAAGCTGCCGATTAAGCCAGAGGGATCTGGGACAACCCCGGCGGCTTTGGCAATCTGGTGAGTATTGGCTAAAAGTTCTTTAATGGCTTGTTCGATCTGGGCTGTGGCTAAGCCGTGTCTAATGGTAGTTTGGGCCAGCATCTCCTGGTCTTTATAGATGAGCCGGTTTTTGGCCAGATTGAATTTGATGGTGACCTGTTCGCCAAAAAGGGTGTTTCTGGTCGCGACCACAGAGACAATAAACTCTCCCTGACCATTAGTCAAAGTCTCAACTGCAAAGGTAAAGTCTTCTGGAGAAATATAGACCAGGTGCCCCTCTTTTTTGACGCCAAAACTTCTGACCTGACTGTCGGTGGCTGACAAGACCTGTTTTAAGGCTGTGGTAAGATGAGTTTTATCTGAACCAGCTTGGATAGTTGAGATCAAGAGGGTTTCATTGATCTTAAATAAGACCTGACCTTGACGGGCCGAGGTAATTTGGGCCTCAAGCTTATTTTTAGTTTTTTGCAGTCCCATGATCTCTTGCCTGGCTGATTTAAGATTTTGCGTTTCTTGGGTAAGTGTTTGGCGGACTGCTTGTAAGCCTTGCTCAAGGGATTCTCTTTCTTCTGTTTTTAGGCTCAATTCTTCCTTAGTCTGGTCAAGCTGCAGAGTTTTTGCTTTGAGCTCGCCTTTTAATTCTTCAAGGCCAAAAAGGGCTGTCCTAACATCACTGGAAACAAGCAGCAGTACAACTATGGTAACTAAGGCAATCAGCACTCCAGTGCCTGTGGTAAAGATAATTGCGGTGTGGCGCGGCCGAAGCTTTAACAGGGTCAAGCGGCGGCGGCCGATCGACCGGCCAATGTAATCCCCGACAATAGCTACAATTCCTGCCAGGACCAGCATGCCGATGATTAAGATAATGCCAGAGATCATTAGCCAATGGCTTTCTGGGAGAGAATATACCAGCCGACCCCGGCAGTGATGAAATTAGGCAGCCAGGCAGCGATAGCTGGACTAAAAAGATTGAGCTCGCCAATGGCCATGCAGATAAAAGTGACGATGTAATAGAAAAAGATTACTAAGATCGAAAGTCCCAAGCCGATGGAAGATGAGGCCCTGCGCCGGGCAATGCCCAAAGGAGCTCCTAACAAGGCAAAGACCAGCGAGGCAAAAGGAATGGCCATTTTAAGGTTAAGTTGCAACTTAATGTCAGTGGTCTCTTCGCCCATCTTTTCCTTAAGTTTAATGAAATCACGCAATTGGGCCATGGTCATCTCATCGGGATTTTTATCGCCAATAAGAAAATCTGATGGTGAATATTTAATGGCTAAGGCCTGCTCTTTAAACTTGATCAAATGCTTGTATTCGCCGGTCTCAGCTAATAAGTAAATAATGCCAGACTTAAAAAGCCACTCGTTTTGCGCGGCTTGCCAGACCGCGGCCTGGGCAGTGATGATCTGTTGGAGCTGGCCATTGTTAAACTCTTGGACAATAACATCCTGCATTGTGTTGCCCTTGAGGACCTGGGCGTAGAAGATTCTCTTTAGCTGGCCGTGTTCAATCTCAGGCACAAAAACATTTTTTTGCAATTTAGGCGTGTATTGAGTGGATGTTTCCAGCAGCAGGTTTTTAGCGGCTAGATTGGCTTCTGGTACCACGATCTCAGAAAAGGCCAAGTTGACTAAAGAAACAAGTAATCCCAGCACCAGCACCGGGATGATGAGCCGGTAAAGCGAGATGCCGGAAGCGCGAAAAGCAATAATTTCTGATTCGCCCGATAACCTGGAAAAAGCTAAGAGGGCGGCCAGCAGCATGGCCATGGGAAAGATATAGACCACGATCCCTGGCAAACGGTAAATAAAAACTTGCAGTGCCACAATTAAAGGCATGCCTTTCAGAACAACGGCCCTGACCAGCTCAAACATGATCATGCTGGCGGAGAGGATTGCGGTAAAGGCGCCCAACCCAAACAAAAAAGGCTCAAACAGCTCTTTGAAAATGTAGCGGTCAATGATCTTGATCAAAGTTCAAAATTCTCCCCCAGGTAAAATTTCTTGGCCTCTGGTGACCTGGCAATCTCTTCAGATTTGCCAGACACCATGATCTCGCCCTTATGGATAATGTAGGACCGGTCAGTTATGGCCAATGTTTCGCGAACATTATGGTCAGTGATCAAGACCCCGATCCCTTTGGTGGTTAGGTGTTTAACAATAGATTGAAGGTCATGCAGGGTTTTGGGGTCAATACCGGTAAACGGCTCGTCCAGCAAAAGAAAGGATGGGTTAGTTGACAAGGCGCGGGCAATTTCTACCCTGCGTTGTTCGCCGCCGGAGAGGGTGTAGGCCTTTTGTTTTCTAAGGTGATATACGCCCAGTTCGTCCAGCAGCTCCTTTAGTTTTTCATGGCGCTCTTTACGCTTGATCTGAGGCATAAGCTCCCACAGGATCATAATATTTTCCTCAACAGTTAATTTGCGAAAGATTGATGGCTCTTGGGCCAGGTAACCGAGTCCCAGGTGGGCCCGGCGGTGCATGGGCAAGTTAGTGATGTCATGTTCCCCTTTAAAAACTTTTCCCTCATTGGGTTTGATCAGGCCAACGACCATGTAAAAGGTGGTGGTCTTTCCTGCACCATTAGGGCCAAGCAAACCAACGATCTCTCCCTCTTTGACCTCAATGGAAATATGATTGACTGCGACCTTTTTGCCGTATCGCTTGACTAGATTTTCTGTTTTAATATACATATTTATACCTCGTTATGTCTCAAAAAAGCTGAAATTTTTGCCAATTTCTAACGATAATATTATAGAGTGGTTGGCATCGATTCGCAAGTAACATTCACTTGAGGGAATGGAATAAACTTTGTTTCCAAAACTAAGTTCTATTTGTGAACCCAATCAATTCTTCCAGCTTTTTATTAGCCGCGCCAGAATCAATCGCTTCTGCAGCCAGTCTAATTCCATGTTTTATGTCTTTGGCTTTTCCGCCAACATAAATCGCGGCGCCAGCGTTGAGCAAAACCATATTACGCTTGGTTCCTTTTTCCTTGCTGTTAAGAATTTCCAGGGCAATGGCTGCATTCTTGTTAGCACTGCCGCCTAAGAGTTCTTCTTTCTTACCTTTGGCCAGACCAACATCTTTAGGCGAGAGCTCAAAGGTTTTAACTTTGCCATCCTTAAGCTCGGAGACTTTTGTTTTGCCGGAAATAGACATCTCATCCAGTCCGTCCAAGCCGTGGACAACTAAGGCGTGGGTTGTGCCCAGGTTTTTTAGAACTTTAGCCAGCATTTCTGTTAGATCAGGACTAAAAACCCCTAGAACTTGAGCACTAGCGTGGGCTGGATTAGTTAGCGGGCCTAAAATATTAAAAACAGTGCGGATCCCGATCTCGCGACGGGAGGGCATGGCAAATTTCATGGCCTTATGGAAATTTGGGGCAAAGATAAAACCGATCCCCACTTCATTGATACAAGCCTCAACCTTTTTTGGCTCAAGATCAATTTTTACACCGAGCGCTTCTAAAACATCGGCTGAACCGCACTTTGAGGAGACTGACCGGTTACCGTGTTTGGCCACCGGCATGCCATTAGCGGCCACAACAATGGCAGAAATCGTTGAGACGTTAAAAGTGCCGGAGACATCCCCTCCTGTGCCGCAGGTGTCGACGAGGTTTTTTTGTTTAGGGTAGATATTGATGGCGTGCTCACGCATCTTTTGGGCGCAGCCAGTGATTTCTTCAACTGTTTCCCCTTTCATCCGCAAGGCAGTGATAAAAGCAGCGATCTGCGATGGGGTAGCTTCCCCTTTCATTATTGTATCCATGGCTAGGGCAGCTTCAGCTTGGGTGAGATTTTTTTGGTCAACAATTTTCTTTATTAATTCTTTCATTGTGCTATAATTGTAGCGTGAAAAAAAGGTCCTTTCAACAGATCATTTTTGGGCTCAATCAATTCTGGGCCGACCAGGGTTGTGTTATCCGCCAGCCGTATGATGTTGAAAAAGGGGCAGGGACTATGTCACCAGCTACTTTTCTTGGGGTTTTAGGGCCAAAACCGTGGAATGTCGCTTATATTGATCCGGTGCGAAGGCCAACCGACGGACGTTACGGTGAAAATCCCAACCGCCTCTTTCATTATTTTCAATACCAGGTCATTATGAAACCTTCACCTAAGAACATTCAAGAGATGTATCTTGATTCCTTGCGGGCCATCAACGTTGAGCCAGCCAAGCATGATGTTCGTTTTGTCGAGGATAATTGGGAGTCGCCAACGCTTGGTGCTTGGGGGACAGGTTGGGAGGTCTGGGCTGAGGGGATGGAAATTACCCAATTTACCTATTTTCAGGAGTGTGGGGGAATTTCGTGCCAACCAATTCCGGTTGAGATCACTTACGGGCTTGAGCGTTTGGCCATGTTTATCCAAAAGGTTAACAGCGTTTACGATGTAGAATGGACAAAGGGTGTTAGATACGGTGATATTTATCTGCGGCAGGAGCAGGAGCACTCAAAATATAATTTTGAAGAGGCAGATGTTAAAATGCTCTCGGCGCTGTTTGAATCTTATGAACAAGAAGCCTTAAAGTTGCTAGCAAAACAACTGGCCCTGCCAGCGTATGATTATATTTTGAAATGTTCACACTCTTTTAATATTCTTGACGCGCGGGGAGCGATATCTGTTTCAGAAAGAACGGCGTATATTTTGCGGATTCGCAAATTAGCGAGGAGATGTGCCCAAATTTATGTTGAATGCACTGCTTGAAATAGGTTGCGAGGAGATCCCGGCCCGGTTTATGCCTGGCTTTCTTGAGGACTTAAAAAAGAAAGCAGAAGAAAAACTAACAGCCGAGAGAATTTCCTTTGGAAAAATGGAGACTCTTGGTACCTATCGCCGGCTGACTCTATATATAGAAAATATTGCCCAACGTCAAACAGACCTTTCTTTTGAAGCCAAAGGCCCACCAGCTAATGTGGCTTTTGATAAACAAGGCAAACCTACTCCTGCGGCGATCGGTTTTGCCAAAAAGCAGGGGCTAAGCCTTGACGATTTAAAAGTTGAAAGCAATTATGTGGTGGGGAGGGTCTTAAAAAAGGGTTTACCAACTAGCAAGATTTTGCAAACAGCATTTCCCGAGATTATTGTTTCACTATATCAACCGCTTTCAATGAGATGGGGCAGCGAGGAGTTTAAGTTTATTCGGCCCATTCATTGGGTGGTTGGGTTATTGGGTGATCAGGTGGTAAAGTTTGCAATTGCTGGAGTGAAGAGTGGGGATAAAACACAAGGGCACAGGTATAAGCAGAAAAGCAGAAAAGCAGAAAAGCTGATAGCAAATATCAGTAAATATAGAAAGGCGTTAAAAAACCTTGGGGTCATTGTTGATCAAAAGGAACGCAAGGTTTTGATCAAAAATCAGGTTGAGCAAGCAGCTCGGAAAATTAAGCAGCGCGCGGTAATTGACCCGCTGCTTTTGGACGAGGTCACGTATTTAGTTGAAAGCCCAATCGCGTATTTGGGTAGGTTTGAACCTTCTTTTCTTAAAATCCCTCAAGAGGTTTTAATTACCTCGATGCAAAAAAACCAAAAATATTTTCCCGTGGTTGACCAGCAGCAAAAGCTCCAGCCAGCTTTTGTCGTAGTGACTGATGGCAGCCATTCAGCCAGAGTGGTTGAGGGCAATCAAAAGGTTCTTTCAGCTAGGCTAGCTGATGCCAAGTTCTTTTTTGATGAGGACAGACAAAAGCCCTTTGCAAATAAGGTGACAGCCTTGGCCGAGATTGGCTTTTTTGAGGGCTTAGGCTCATTAAAAGACAAGGTTGAAAGAATGTCCAAGCTTGCTGAGTGGCTGGGCAAACGTTTAGGCCTGTCGCCTGAGGAGCAGTACACTGCTTTGCGGATTGTCTTGCTCTGCAAGGCCGATCTAACAACTAAGATGGTTTATGATTTTCCTGTTTTGCAAGGTGTGATGGGGCGTGAATACGCTCTCTTGTCTGGCGAAGACGCGCGGGTTGCCAACGGGATTTTTGAGCATTACCTTCCCAGGTTTTCTGGTGATGGCTTGCCCAAGCAGAGGGAAAGCGTAGTGGTGGCTTTGGCTGATCGTTTTGATTCTTTGGTCGGTTGTTTTTGTCTTGGCGCAATTCCCACTGGTTCAACTGATCCTTATGGCTTGCGGCGGGCGGCCAATGGCATTATTAAAATTATTCAAGGCCAGCAGCTGAACCTTTTGCTTAGTGAAACGATCGAGCACTCATATAAATTGTATGAGCCTCTTTTAAAAGGTAAGACAGCAAAGGCGTTGCCAGCAGTGCAAGGAGAATTGCTGGCTTTTATTGCGGCCAGGCTAAAACAGTTGCTTTTAGACGATGGCCAACGCTACGATATTGTTGAGGCTGCGTTGTCAAGGTTTAATGATGTGCTGGATGTTCTTAATAAGACCAAGGCTTTGACAGCGTGCTTGGCCAAGGCTTGGTTCGCCGGGGTGATTGCTTCAGCTGATCGCGTGGCCAGGCTGGCCAAGAACGCGACCAGGGACGAGGTTATTGAAGCTGACTTGCTTGAACCGGCAGAAAAAGAGCTCAACTCCCTTTATTTAAAAATTAATTGGTCGGTTGGCGAGGCGATCAACCAGGAGAATTGGCCTAAGGCTTTAGAGGAGTTAGCTCCGTTAACTGGGCCAATCGAGAATTTTTTCAACCAGATTTTGGTCATGCATAAAGATGAAAGGATTAGGACAAACCGCTTAGCTTTGCTGAAATCGCTGGACAGGCTTTATCGGCAGGTGGCTGACCTGCCCAAGATAATCTTAGCCAATGAAAAATAATTTTCTTGTTTTATTGCTTGTTCTTATTGGGGCCATTTTGCTGACTAATAGCTGTGGCCTTTTTAGCCCGTCGACCACAAATCAAGAAACAACGACCACTGCGGCTGCCAGCACAACGATTGCTGGGGCAACAACAAGTACTACTATGGCTATTGGATTGACAACAACTACTACCACTACAAATACCAGTGCCAGCACTACGACACTACCTTCTCCCAGTACTACGAGCACAACCACAAGTACCACGATATCCACCACCACGACCAGCACCACAACTACGATACTCCCTTCTCCCAGTAGTACGAGTACAACCACAAGTACCACGATATCCACTGCCACGACCAGCACCACGACTACTACTGTGGTTGGAGTTACAACTACGACAATAATCACCTCAACAACAACCACTACTATTGCTGAGCCAACTAACTTGAGGGGGACGTCGAGTCTAACTGGGGTAACATTGTTTTGGGATGCTGTTGTTGGTGCTCATTCTTATAATTTGTATTGGTCAAATACTTCTGGGGTGACCAAGACCAACGGAACAAAAATTGCGGATGTGACCAGCCCATATATTCATAATAATTTAGTAAATGGGCGTGCGTATTATTATGTAGTAACTGGTGTGGCCGTAGATAACAGGGAAAGCCGAGAGTCAGCGGAGTTTGTGGTCGTGCCGCAAGCAGTTGGCGCGCTTGATGAAAGTTTTAATGCTGATGGAGTGGTTATTTATAATGGTTTGTCAGCTTGGGGTACCGACGTAACTGAATCAGCCTCAGGGAACCTTTATGTGTCTGGTTCCATTGGTCTTGATCTAGCTTTGCTGGCTTTTGCTGAGAATGGAGAGCCCCTTCACACCTTTGGCAGTGATGGGGTGGTACGAAAAGATATTGCCGGTAGTTTTGATGATGGGAGAGCGCTTATCTTTGATCAGTCTGGTCGATTATTGGTGGCTGGCTATGGTCTTATCGCAACGAAAACGTCTACTGCTGTTTTGCTAAGATATGATGATAGCGGCCATCTTGATACAAGTTTTGGTATTAGCGGCCTGGCTACTTTTGGTGCTAGTTCTTATACTTATAATGGTTGGGAGGGCTTGGCCCTGGATAGCGCTGGACGCATTTTTGCGGGAGGTTATTATAGCCAGAGCGAATTAACGAGTAGGGAAGGAACAATTGCTTGTTACAATGATGATGGCTGGCTGGATTTGTCCTTTGATGGTACTGGTTTTGTAACTTATGGAGAGGATAATAAACATGATTATTGCCAGGCAGTTGCGGTCAACAGCTCTGGCCAGGTCTTGGCTTGTGGCACTGTGGGTAAGGAAACACAGGATGTTGCCTTGCTAAGATATGAGGCCTCTGGTGTTATCGATGAAACTTTTGATGTGGCAGGGCTTTTTTCGTATGATTTTGGCCACCGAAATGACTTGGGCAGGGCCTTGGTGCTTGATAATTCTGGCAGGATATTGTTGTTGGGCTTTTACCGGGGCAGTTATGGCAAGATGGACACTTTTGTGATGCGTTTGTTAAACGATGGAGTAGCGGACCCTGCTTTTAGCGTTATTTCTTTGGCTTCTTCTACCTTTGACATTGAGGGTGATTTCTTGGCTTTGGATAAGGCGGGTAAGATTCTCGTGGCTGGTAGGTATGGCAACGATATTTTTCTAAGACGTTATGATAGTAATGGCCAACTCGATACGTTATTTGGCGATAATGGGCAGGTGCTTTTTGACCATAATTTAGGGATTGATAGCTGTATAGGAGGATTGGTTGACCATCAAGGTCGAATAGTTTTGGTAGGGTCTGTTAATGCTGGTAATGGGTTGCTGTTGCTTCGGTATAAGTAATAACTAAATAATACAGGGGATTCGTTGGCGAGAAAAGGCCGTTGACTTCCTGTTCAGTAAAACGCTACAATTTACCTTGAGTGTTCTTGTGATTTGTAGATAATTGCCTCCAGAGTCGGCAGATCTGTCGGTCAAATATCTAAAAAAATTAAAAGGAGAGGCTTGATGAAAAAACTATTGATATTTGGGTTGGTCCTGTTTTGTTTCTCCAAGGTTGCTTTGGCTTCTTATATTACTTTGCAAACTTCTGTCACGACCAAAATTGAGGCTAGCAGCCTTAAGGTTTTGGTGGCAGTGGAGAATAAAGGTGACGAATCAGCTTATAATGTTCAGGCAGAAATTAGGGCTTTGGGCACTAAGGTCTTGGCTAAGAGAGCTTCAGAAGTTGCGATTAATGGTCGTTATGAGGCTTATGAAGAGCTCAATCTTGATCTGGCAAAACCAGGTGAATATCCGCTCGTTGTCGTCATGCACTATGCCGACGCTAACCAGTACCCTTTTTCCGCCTTGACCTGCCAAACCTTTAATTATCGAGCGCAATCTGTGCCGGCTGAGCTCTTTGGCAAGCTGACCTCAGATAAATTTTGGGACAAGGGCAGGGTGTTTTTGACCTTAAAAAATTTGTCAGAAAGCGATTTGACGCTCAAGGTTTTACTGGTCGGTCCGCAAGAACTTAATTTCCCAGGAGACAAAACGCTTGCTTTGGCTGGGAAAGGGACGGCCAAGGTTAATTTTGAGGTGGGCAATTTCTCCGCGCTTTCTGGCAGTACCTATCAAATCTTTGCCTTGGCAGAATATGATCAGGCTGGCCGACATCAGACAATTATTACCCAGGGGACGGTGCGCCTGGTCCAAGAAAGCGTGTTCTTGGGCCTAAAGTACTCTTATTTAGTGGCCTTGCTAATTGGCTTGGTTTTGGTCTTTATTTTTGTCCAGTTTGGCTTACCGCTCTTAAATAAAAAATAGCTTGATTAATAATTAAAGTGAAAAATCATACATTAATTGCTAGCCTAATCTTTGGCCTAATATTTATTTTTTTCTTTAGTTTTTTTGCCCCTGGACTGATTTTTGCTAAGACTTCAACCACAGGTGGAGATACGATCTCTCATTTCCCCACCGCTGTTTATTTAAAAAATGTTTTGTTGCCCACTGGTAATATTATGGGTTGGGACCAGGGCAATTATGCCGGCTATCCGCTTTTTTATCATTATTTTCCTTTGACTTTTATTGTTATGGCTGTGCTTAGTTTTATTATGCCCATTGAGATAGCTTTTAAGATTGGGACAATTTTAGGGACGTTCCTTTTGCCGGTTTGTACCTACTTTGCCCTGCGCGCCATGAAATATTCTTTTCCTATTCCCTTGCTCAGTGCTTGTTTTACCTTGCCGTTTCTTTTTATGGAAGCAAATTCAATGTGGGGCGGCAATATCCCAAGCACTTTGGCTGGCGAGTCCTCTTATAGCTTTAGCTTTGCTTTGATGATCTTGTTTTTTGGCACGCTTTATGCTGGGATTAAAGATCAGAAATGGGTTGTGTCTAATTCTTTGTTGCTATTTGGCATTGGCTTAAGCCATGGCTTTACTTTTGTTTTTATTGGAGTGATTGCCCTCTTTTTTCTGTTTACTAAAAAAGATTTTGTGCGCAATCTGATCTATCTTTTCAAGGCCTTTAGTCTGGCTGTCTTGCTCTTGGGTTTTTGGTTTATCCCGTTCTTGGGTAATATTCCGTATGTTATTAGTTATGTTTCTAAGTGGTATGTTGATTCGATCTTCAAAATTATTCCGCCGATTCTAATGCCTTTCTGGGGCTTGAGTTTTGTGGCTTTATTCCTTAATCTGTTTGACCGGCGGACTGCTTACTTTATTCATGTGGTGGTGGCGAGTTTTATTTTGTATTGGCTAGCGCCAAATATCGGCATGCTTGATATTCGCTTTGTCCCGTTCATCCAGTTTTATCTGACAATTTTTGGGGCAACTGTGATCCTGGTCTTTTTGACTAAAATCAAAAATAAAGAGCTTTTGCCTTTTATTGTTTTTCTGGCAGTTACTTTGTGGGTGCTGCCTCATGTTACATATATTAAAGGGTGGATCAAATGGAATTACGAGGGCTTGGAAACTAAGTCCAGCTGGCCCTTGCTCCAAAAAATTCATTATCATTTGTCCGAGACAAAGGTGGGGCGAGTGGTTTACGAACATTCGCCCAAACATAATATCTTTGGCAGTGAACGGATCTTTGAAAACCTGTCTAATTACGCGGGCAGGAACACCTTAGAAGGCTTATATATGCAGTCTTCGATTAGTGCTCCTTTTGTGTTTTATATCCAGTCAGAGGTGTCAAAGCTTCATTCTGGTCCGTTCCCTCAATATAAATATTCTTATCTTAATTTGCCAGCAGCCCTGCCGCACCTAAAGCTTTTTAATGTTACTCAGTATATTGTCCGCAGCCCAGAAGCCAAGCAAGCAATTAAGAAAATACCTCAGCTTAAGTTGGAATGGAGCCTTGATGATTATGAGATTTACCGGCTGACGAACAATGATGGGCATTATGTCGTTTTGCTCAAGAACGAGCCCGTCCTTTTTCAAACTAATGACTGGAAGCAAGATTTTTACGCCTGGTTCACGAATTTAGACGACTTGGAGATTCCCTTGGTTTACATTAAACATCCGACCGCTCAAGATCTAAAAAAATTCCCCTTGCGCAGTCATGACCTAGCGGCTTTGCCTAGGGTGGCGCTTCCTGATCAGCAGCCAGAGATCACAGAAAAGCTGCTCCCCCAGGAAATTGATTTTACCACCAACTTGATCGGTCGGCCGCATTTGATCAAGGTCTCATATCATCCCAACTGGCAGGTGGTAGGGGCGGACAAGATCTATTTGGTCTCACCTTCGTTTATGCTGGTCTACCCTAAACAAGCCCACGTCCGCCTTTATTTTGGCAAAACAATCTACAATTATATTGGTGAAGTTATGAGCATTTTAGGGTTACTAATCCTTTTCTCTTCTGTTATAATTAAGCGTAAAGATGCGCGATAAACCTAAGCTTTCAATTGTGCTCCCTGTTTGCAACGAAGAGCAGAGCCTGCCTCAGCTTTATCTGCGTTTGGCCGCGGTGTTAAAAGAGCTTGGTCTTGACTATGAAATTATTTTTATTGATGATGGGAGCCATGATGCCTCCTGGCTTGAGCTGACCAAATTACATCAGACCGATCACCGGGTCAAGGTTTTGAGCTTTTCGCGAAATTTTGGCCATATGGCTGCCTTAGCGGCTGGGCTAGACCAGGCTGCGGGTGACGTGGTCATTACTATGGATGCTGATTTGCAGCACCCGCCTGAGCTTATCCCTCAACTGCTGAATGAGTGGGAGGCTGGGGCAGAGGTGGTAAGTACCTTGCGCCAGGAGAGCCGAAGGGCTGGCTATTTTAAAAACTTAAGCGCTAGATTTTTTTACTGGTTACTTAATCGGATTGCCAAGATCAATCTGCCGGCCAATGCTGCTGATTTTCGTTTGCTCGATCGTAAGGTTGTTGAGACCTTAAAAACGATCAAGGAGCGGTCCCGTTTTTTGCGCGGTTTGATCAGTTGGATTGGCTATCAACAGGCTTTTGTGGCTTATCAAGCTGAGCCGCGTTTCGCGGGCAAAACTAAATATTCGTTTTCACGCATGTTTTCATTTGCCATAGATGGGATTACGGCTTTCTCTGCCTTTCCTTTGCGTTTGGCCACTTATCTAGGGTTGTCGATTGCTTTTTTTAGCTTTATTTATATTGTCTATGCTATTTTTGTGAAACTTTTCACTAACAATGCCATGGCTGGATGGGCTTCGGTCTTGATCGTGGTCCTTTTTATTGGTGGGGTCCAGCTGATCTTCTTAGGGATAATTGGCGAATATTTGAGCCGGGTCTTTGATGAAACTAAGGGTAGACCATTTTATATTGTAGCTAAAAAATTGGGATGGTAGCCAAGATGACCGAACCGTCTTTAGCCGGAACAGTTTCAAAGTACCAAGAACTAGCGAGTAAGATCGTTAGTTTTTTTAAAGGATTAAAATATCCCAAAATTATCTTTGGTTTGCTGATTTTGGCTGTTATTTATTACGTCTTTGTCTTTTCAGCTTATTCTATTTTGCTTCAGGAAGTATTTTATACTCAAGCCTTTGATTCTGGCATTGATGACCAAGGGATCTGGCTGATCTCGCACTGGCTTAACCCTTTGGTAACTGTACGGGGGCTTAATATTTTTGGTGACTCCATAACTTTTTACCATATATTCATCGCGCCGTTCTTTTGGCTTTGGAACAATATTAATTTGCTTTATATTATTCAGAGTATTTTTATTGCCTTGGGCGCGA
Source organism: Candidatus Saganbacteria bacterium CG08_land_8_20_14_0_20_45_16 (assembly GCA_002774365.1). GTDB lineage: Bacteria > Margulisbacteria > WOR-1 > O2-12-FULL-45-9 > O2-12-FULL-45-9. The sequence continues at coordinate 29,929 of PEYM01000148.1, forward strand.
TCCCGCTTTTTGTTTATGCTCGGCAAAAATTAGGAAGCAATTTTTTAAGCTTAGTGGTAGCGGTCTCTTTTTTGTTATACCCCGCTTTGCAAAACCTAAACCTTGATCAATATCATTCTGAGGCGATCGCGGTCTTTTTTATTGTTTTGACTATCTTTTTTTTGCTGAAAAAAAACTTCTCCTTGTTTTATGCTTTTTTTATTTTTAGTTTGATTGGTAAGGATGAAATCGCGGTCACTGGCGCGTTTATTGGGCTTTTTTTGTTGTTATTTGATAAAGAAAAAAGGCATGGTTTAATTATCTTTGGGCTGAGCGTTGGCTGGTACCTGCTGTGTTCCAGGGTGATGATGCCGCTTTTTAATGGGGTAGGGGTTTTTAGCCACCAGCCGGTAACTTATTCCCACTGGTATCGAGGCTTAATGGACAATCTGTTAAACCCTGGTTTTTACTGGCAAAATTTTCTGCATCCAGAGAGCCTGGGTTATTATTTAGGGCTTTTCTTGCCTTTGGCTTTTATTCCTTTGCTTAGTCCTAGGCTGATGTTTTTGCTTTTTCCGGCTGTGGCGGTCAATGTTTTAAGCGGCACCGGGTATTTGCGCTCAATCCATTACCATTATAATTACATTCAAGCTGCAGTGATCTTCTTTGCTTTGATCGAAGGGCTGGCCCTGATCAAGAACAGTCGTTGGCTTAGGAAAATAGATGGCACTTACAAGGTGGCAGCATTAGGTGTTATTGTCGTAGTTTTTTCCCTGGGTTGTAATAATTTGTGGAGTGCCTTGCCGCTCAACCGGCATTTGACCATGTTGACTCAAAAATGGGAGCATTTAAAGTCGCGTGAGATCAGGGTAAAACAAAAAGCATTGAGCTTGGTGCCGCCAGGGGTCAAAGTTGCGGCCTCTTATTCCTTGGTCCCGCATTTGACCCATCGCCAAGAGATATATATGTTCCCCAACCCCTTTAAGTCTGTTTTGTGGGGACAGTGGTTTAAGGAGGGGGAGGGGGCCCCGCCAGCCGAGGGCCATGTTGATTATGTGGTGATCGATTTTACCAATCATGCTAAAGAAGAAAAAATGATTATTAATTATCTTTGGGCGTCGCCTTATTTTAAGACGGTTTTTCAAGATGGACCGCTTTTGGTGTTGGCCCGGACCAATAATTGCTTAGCCCAGGAATATGGGGCCAACTATACCCTTTATGACCTGACTAGCCAGGTCAGCTTATTTGATGATTTTGCCAAGGTGCTCAAGGTTAAGAAGCAGGGCAGGCTGAGCATGTTTTATTTTCCAGATTCTAATTACTATTTGCGCAATCTTTTGGGTGAGGAGATCCTGCTTGTTGACAAAAAGTTTGCCTTGGAGATCTCGGGCTATCTTTATTTGCCAGAAACAGCTAACTATATCTTTAGGATAAAAAGTGAGGCGCAAGTTTTACTTGAGATCGACAACCGCTTTGCTGACGCGGCCTCGGATTCCTTGAATCTACGAGAGGGCTTTCATAAATATAAGATTAAATATATAAATACAGGCCAGCGCTACGACCTAAAGATATCTCTACTTGGGCCTGATGGCAAGGAAATGATCATTCCTGATAAACATTTGCTGCGCGACTATCAGCCAGCTTTTTTTGCCAAATTTGAGCAAGCTGACCGCCAGCAAAGGGCGGAGAGAGAAAGTTTCGCGAAAAAACAGACCAATCTTGTTGTTGACGGCGGGTTTGAGGATGTTTTAGGGGACAAGCCAAAAAAATGGCAGCTGGAAAAGTGGCAAGAGGAGGATTCTCTCTGTTTTTATCAAGTGACTGCTAAAACTAAAGCTGAAGGGAAATTTTCCGCTCTGATCGATCAGCGCCAAGGCTTGGCTGATTCCCGCTGGGTTCAAGAGATCGCGGTTGAGCCAGACACGGAGTATGTTTTATCTGGCTGGATCAAGACCCGTGGGGTTTTGAGCAAGGGAGCAGGGGCATATATAGCAGCCGAAAATACTAACCTTAAAACTGAGGAGCTTTTTGGCACCAATGATTGGCGCTATTTTGAAGCTAAAGGGAAAACTGGTTATGAGCAAGAGAAAATTAAATTTACGTGCCGGCTGGGTGATTACGGCCGGCCCAATATTGGCCAAGCATATTTTGATGGGATATCTTTAAAGCGGGTTTTGCCTGATCAGGGACATTTCTAGATCGATGAAAGAGAAAACAGGTGGATTAAGCTTTTGGTTTTGTTTCTTTTTTATTTTTCTTTTTGCTTTATTTTTTTTCTTTTCCTTTGCCCACATCAGTTTGACCGCTTATGAAAGCCTGAGTTTTCCTTTTGCTGAGGATCAGGCGATGTTTCATCAATCTTTTTGGAATTTGACGCATAATGGTTCACTGGCCATTACAACAGCCTTAAATAATTATAATAATGTTTTTGGCATGCACTTTACCCCGATTTTGTTTTTCCTGGTGCCGATCTATCTTTTGAATCAAAGCCCTGTCTCCCTTATATTGATAAGCATTATGAGCTTAGCTTTATCGGGGATTTTTATCTTTTTATCTACCCATAAACTTGCTGACAACCCTTGGCTAGCGGGAGCTGTGGTTTTTCTCTATTTCACTTATTTGCCGCTGACCTTTTTAGCTTCTCAGGGCTTTCGTTATCTAATCATAGGCCTTTTCTTTTTGTCTGGGGCTGTCTTTTTTTATCTGAGTAAAAGGTTTTGGCCAATGTTTTTATTTCTGATTTTAACCTGCCTGTGCCGAGAAGATATCTCGTTGGTCGTGATTGGTTTTTCTCTCTTAGCCTTGTTTGATAAACGCTCAGCTCGCTGGCGGTATTGGCCGGCCATTTTGGGCCTTTCTTATTTTATTCTTGTGGTCTCTTGGATAATGCCTAACTTAAATGGTACGGGGGGGCAAGGGGGCTTGGGCTTTGCCGCTTATAGCGCCTTTGGTGATACCCCATTGAAAATCTTAATCTCTATGGTGACGAATCTCCCATTGCTCTATCAGATGCTGATTATGCCTCATCATTTTATATTTTTTAGCGAGCTTTTCTCGCCACTTTATTATTTGCCGCTGCTCTCTCCTTGCTGGGTGTTACTTCCCTTTGCTTATTGGCTGATCTTGCTTTTGTCGTCAGTTAGCGCGCATGCCAATGCGCAATATTGGTATGTAGCACCGCTTCTTCCTTTTATTTTTATTGCCTTAGCAGCAGTGTTAAAGAAGATTTTGGTTTGGGGTGACAGAAGGTGGCGCTTGGGAACATTGGGGGTGAGCCTGATTTTAGTCTTGCTTATGCACTCGGCTTATCTTGGGCCAGGAGGACGTAGATTATTTAATGGTTTCCACGCAAGATCAAACCATCAGTTAGAGAGAGTGCAGAAGTTGTTTGACCAAATTCCCAGGGGAGCTTCAGTCATGACCCAGGCCAATTATCTGCCTTATCTCTCGAGTCGTAGGGTCATTGTTCTGCCACGGCCTGATCCAGCAACTGACTATCTGGTTGTTGATGCCACTGATTTTTGGTGGCCTTTGCCTAAACCAGAAATTGACAAATTCCGCATTGAAATGATTGTCTCTGGCCGATATAAATTGTTAGATGAACTTGAAGGGATTTCTCTTTATAAACGACAAGAAGGTAAAGAATGATAGCAAGGGTAAAAAGCTTTTTTCTAATAGTAGATATGCGTTTTCTTGTTTTTTATGGGTTGTTTTTTTTGTTTCCGCACCCCTTGGCTAAAGACATTAATTCAATAGTTTTTCTGAGCTTAACTTATATTTCAGTAATAATTTTATTTAAGCGATTTACGGATTTGACTAATTTTGAGATTCTGTTTTATGTTTTACTGGCTATTGCTTTTTCTGGGCTTCATCTTCTTCACACCCAAGAATATGGTCCAACTGGTTTAGAAGAAAATATGAAGCGGGTCATTAATGGACCTTGGCGCTATCGTATTCTGGTTCCAGAGTTGATGAATTTTTGCCAATGGTTATTTAGAGTAGGGCAAATGGGCCTTAGGGCTGGCTTTCGCTTCTTTTTCCTTTCTCAGGTTTTTTTGACTAGCTATCTCATGCTCAAAAACGTCTTAAAGGCGAAAAGAGAAGTTTCGTTTTTTCTCCCTTTGCTCTATTTGTTTATGATCCCCTTTTCTTGGTTTCTTTTGTATGAGACTGATTTTCCGGAGATTTATTTTTCGACTTTGTTGCTAATAGCGATTGTTTCTGGCCGGCGGCCACTTATCTTTCTCTCTTTTATCCTCGGGCTGCTTAATCGCAACAGTATTATCTTTGGCCTCTTTTTCTATTTTTTTTACACTATTTTTTCTCTGCCGTTAAGCTTTGCTGATCTAAAGAAGTTATTAATTGAGAAGCGCAGAGACTTTTATTTGATGGGTGGTTTAGTGTTGAGCATACTTGTTTTTAGGGTGGTGACAATTTGGCTTTATGGGGAGACATATTTTTCCGAGGACAAATGGCTAGAGAATTTGCGTTATTGGCAATACTATTGGCACACTTTTTGGTCTGGTGCTAATTGGGTTGTCAATTGTTTTTCTGTTGGGGACCGCTGTGTTTCCTCTTTTCCTCGCTTGCTTTCTTTTGCCGGCGGGATATATTTGCTCTTGTTTTTATTTTGGAAAAAATTGGACAAAAAGTTTGCTTTTTCGTTCTTGGGTGCGGGGATTGTCTTTGGCTTTTTCTTTTTTAGGTATTGCAACCTTTTTGAGACCAGAGGGGCCTTTGTGCTCCTCCCATATTTTATTTATGCCTTGGGCCAAATGTTTTCTGGAGAGCAAAGGAATTGGCAGAGCAAGGATTTTTATCGGTTTTTTTGTTTCTTAGTGATTGCAGTTGTAATTGTTACTATCCCTCTTTTGGCTGAGGGGATTTTGGTAAATTATAAAGCGGCGCGTACGCCTGTCTTTTCTCAGTTTGACTTTAACAATGGTTCTTTGATCGGTGTTAGGAAAGTTTTAGTGGCAGGTGATTTTACGGTTGGCTTAACCAGTCGCGAGTCTGAGCCAGGAGACTGTCTTTTGGTGGCTGGAGCTGGCTGTGGCTATGCGGCAATTAATTTGCCGGTTAAATCTAGGACAGAGTATCTTTTGTCTGGAGATTTCAAGACCAAAAATTTGGCTCTCAAGGATAAGAAAGTCGGTTTTGGGGTCTTTTATCTCCTTGAATTTAAGTACCGCAAATACTTTGCTAATGATGATAACAGTGATGATACGATCTCGCACCAGCATCTAGGTGATTTGCAAGGGACAACCGATTGGCACAGGGTGGAAGATCGCTTTAGGACAGGCGATGATACCCAGATGGTCAGGATTGCAATCGGTTTTGGTAATCAGGGGTGGGGTTCTGGAGAAATCTGGGCTGATAACATTACTTTAAAAGAACTAAAATAGGACATTATGCAGGCAAACAAAATCGCAGTGGTGGGGGGCGGGATAAGCGGGCTGGTTACAGCTTACTATCTATTAAAAAAGGGTTATCAAGTTACCCTCTTTGAAAAAGAAGCAGAGCTTGGTGGTTTAGCCTCTACCTTCCCAGTTAAGGGGACCCGCCTGGAAAAGTTTTACCACCACTTTTTTGCCCAAGATACGCTAGCCCTTGAATTGATAGAAGAATTGGGCCTTAAGGATAAATTTTATTGGGCTTTTCCTCGGATGGGCTTTTTTAGCAAGGGGACAACTTACCCATTTACCACGCCACTAGACCTTTTAGCTTTTCCCCCTCTCTCCTTACCAGAGCGGCTCAAGTTTGGCCTTTTTAGTTTCAAGGTTAAGCAAGAAACAGATTGGCAGAAACTGGAAACAAAAACAGCTAAGGAGTGGTTGATTGAAAATTTGGGTACAAATATTTATCAAGAGGTTTGGCAGCCGCTCTTGCGGGCAAAGTTTGCTGAACACGCCGACAAAATCCCTGCTTTTTGGGTTTGGGGGAGGCTCAAAGCAAGAGGAAAATCTCGCTCAGCTTTTGGCTGGCGGGAAAAACTTGGTTATTTAAAAGGGAGCTATCAAGTCTTAATTGACGCGTTGGCCGCTAAGATTACAGGGCTCGGCGGAGCAATCAAACTCGGCCAAGAGCTTAAAACCTTTCCCCTCCCTGGCTTTGATCGGACAATTTTGACTATCCCTCAAGTTAGCCAGGACTTTGGTCTTAAATACCTGGGCAATATTTGTTTGATCATTAAGACCAAACAGCGTTTGTCAAATTATTATTGGCTTAATTTGGCAGATAATAGTATTCCCTTTTGTGTGATTGTTGAGCATAACAATGCTTTTGATTCCCCGCTTTATCAGGGGGAGCGTTTTCTCTTTCTCTCTAGCTACCTTGACCACCAGAGCGATTTTTGGCAGCTTACCGACCAAGAGCTTTTGACCACTTATCTAGCTGGGTTACAGAAGATCTACCCAGCTTTTAAGCGTGAAGCACTCCTTGATTATTATGTTTTTCGAGAAAAGTTTGCGCAACCCTTGCCAACTTTGGGCTATTCAAAGAAAGTCCCTCCTTTCAAAATTAACGAAAAACTTTATCTGGTCTCTAATATGCAAATCTATCCAGAAGATCGCGGGATCAATGATACAATTAAATTAATATGCAAATTTATCGAACAGTTCTAACTTTAGCCTTAATTTTAGTAGTGCAGGCGGTGCTTTTTCAGCCATATTTAAGCGAGCCGTTTGAACGCGATGAGGGGGCTTATGCTTACATTGCCCAGCGTCTGTCGTCGGGCGAGCTGCCATATCGAGATAGTTACGATCATAAGCCACCAATGATCTATTTTATTTACGCGTCAGTCTTTAAGTTCTTTGGGACCTCAATGGCCGCGATCAGGTCTTTTACCTTGCTTGTTTCGCTGTTAACAACCTTAGCCGTCTTTTTCTTGGCCTGGCTTATTCTCGGTCGCTTTGGGGCAATTGTTTCTGCTTTGCTTTACGCTTTTTATGCTGGGAATCCTTACATTCAAGGGACTTCTGCTAATACTGAGACCTTTATGGTCTTACCAATGGTCCTGTCTTTGGCTTTTTTCTTATTGGCTTTGCGGCGAGAGCAGAAACTCGGCTGGCTCTTTTTAGCTGGTCTATGTTCTGGCTTAGCCGTGATGATCAAGCAGGTTGCCCTGCTTAATTTTTTGGTTATTCTTGGTTATTACGTTTTTATTTGTCTGCGCCAGCGCAAGGATTGGTCAGGGGTTGCGGCGCTACTAATTGGCTTAGCCGTTGTGCCAATGCTGACAGTTGGATATTTTTTCCTTAAGGATGCCTGGTCAGCCTTGCTTCATGGCTACCTTTTAGAAAACCTGCTTTATGTCTCGCGCAAGGTTTGGGTCTGGCCGAGGCTTTGGCTGGTGTTACAAGAACTTGGGCTTTTGTGGGGCCTATCAGCTCTGGCAATTATGCTTATCTGGTTTAACGAAAAAGAGGATAAATTTAAAATTATTCTAGCTTGGGCCCTGGCCTCGGGTTTAGGGGTTTTTATGGGACGAGCCTTTTACGGCCACTATTTTATTCAAGTGGTGCCAGCGCTGGCAATTTTAGCGGGCTACAGCCTCTTAAAAATTGCTGGTTCAAATTGGCGCTTGGTGCTTTTGGCCTTTTTAGCCCTGATCTTTTCCATGGACCTCTTTAGTCGGATCTCTTTTGGCTTATTATCACCTGAACTGATCTCGCAAAAAAAATATGGGATCAACAATTTTGTCGTGGCAGGGCAGGTTGCGGAGTTTATCAAGCAAAAAACCCTGCCCAAAGACAGGCTCTTTATTTGGGGGGCAGAGCCCGAGGTTTATTTTTATAGTCAACGCGCGGCCGCCTCGCACTATATTTATTATTATCCATTACTATACAAAGATAAGAAATCTCAACAAGCCAGGCTTGCTCTGCTGACAGAATTAAAAGAGGCACCGCCCGAGTATATAATCTGGGTTGAGCCGAGGGTTGTTTATGGTCCACTTTTGAATTATGTTAAAGCTGGTTATAATTATCTGGCTAGTTTTGGCCGCTGGCAAATTTGGCGGCGAAAGAGGATTAAGTGAACAAAACGATCGTGGTCATGCCGGCGTACAATGCGGCCAAGACCTTGGCTAAGACCTTTCAGGACATCCCCAAAGACAAGGTCGCTGAAATTATTTTGGGCGATGATTGCTCAGAGGACCAAACTATCTTGATCGCCCAATCATTGGGGCTTGAGGTCCTTAAGACCCCGTGCAATCTTGGCTACGGCGGCAACCAAAAAATGCTTTACCAAGAGGCGCTGCGACGCGGGGCCACCATTGTGGTCCTGCTTCACCCAGATTGGCAATATGACGCTACCAAAATTCCTGAGCTGATCGCACCGATTGCGGCTGGCGAAAAAGATGTTATGTTAGGTTCAAGGATACTTGGCGGCCGGGCCGGCACGCTAGCTGGCGGCATGCCGCTTTATAAGTACCTGTCCAATCGTTTTCTGACCTTGGTCGAGAATATGACCTTTAACTTCTCTTTGTCTGAGCTGCATACTGGCTTTCGCGCTTTTAGTGCTCCGGTGCTAAAAAAGGTCAGCTATGAGCTTAATTCCAATGACTTTGTTTTTGATTCTGAGATGTTAGCCCAGATTGCCGTTCAAAAATTTAGGGTGGGAGAGGTGCCTGTGCCGTGCCGTTATTTTCCAGAAGCTTCAGAAATTAATTTTTGGCGCAGTAGTTGTTATGGTCTCCAGACCTTGCTGGTCTGTCTGAAGTTCATGTTGCATAAGCTAAAAATAAAAGAGTTGGAGCAATTCATTGCAAAGTGTTAAAATAAAGCGCAAATGAAGCGAGCAGCCTTTACCTTAATTGAGCTGATCATGGTTGTGGTTTTGATTGGCATTTTGTCAGGGGTAGCGATGATCTCGCTGCGGTCGCAAGAAACAGTGGCCTTGAGTGCCGCAGCCCAAAAAGTTGTGGTGGACCTTAATTATGCTAGGGGCTCGGCCCTGTCAACGGCATTTTGGTATGGGGTCAGTTTTGAGGCTGATCCAGCTAATACTTATACTGTTTACTTAGCGAGTAATGAGGTAGTAGTGGCTGACCCGAGCAATTTGGGCAAGCCGTTAGAGGTTAATCTAGCGGCCCTGTTTAACGGGGTAAGTATTCAATCTGTTACCCTGGCAGGGAGCAATCGAGTGTTTTTTTGTCCTTTAGGAGAGGCTTATGAGGCTAAAGATGGCAACCAGTTGGCTAATGACGGCGAAATAGTCTTAGCTTATGGTAATCAGACAAAGAGCGTTTTTATTGATCATAATTCTGGGATGATCTCGTTGCAGCCAGTGGTTGCCGGCACTGGGGAGGGAGAAGGTGAGGGAGCAGGTGAAGGTGGGGGTGGCGGTGGTGGTGGTTGCGGCGCACATTAGTCTTAAGGAGCAAGTCATGCCAGCAAAAGACAGACCTGGGTTTACGCTTGTTGAAGTTATTGCCTCAATGGTAATCATTGCGATTGTAATGTACACGGCGATCACTATTTTTATTAGTGGTGGAATGAAAAGCGCCAATGTTGATGTTTTTACAGTTGCCCAGTCCTTAGCTGAGGGCAAGGTTGAGGAGCTATTGGCTAAGACTTTTACTCTGCTGACTGATGAAGCTTCTGCCTCATTTTCTGGCACCCTTAGTTCTTACAGTTTTGAAGTAGTGGTAAACTATGTTTCTCAAGGGGATTTGAATACCCCGGTCTTGACCCAAACCAGTTTTAAAAAGATCTTAGTCATGATCTTTCATCCTAAATTGGCTTTGCCAATCAGCCTGGAAGCCTTAAAGGTAAATTATTAGATGAAAAAAGGTTTTACCCTAATTGAGAGCATTATGGTAATGGTGCTGGTGGGTATTTTGTCAGCAGTCTTTGCCTTTTATATCCGTGAGGCTGTCTTAGCCTGGGGATTTTTAAGCGGCCAAAAAAGCCTGGTAATGGCCAGCCGTGGAGCGTTAAATAAGATGGTGCGCGAGCTCAAAACTGCTAGCCAAATGGTGACTTACACAACGAGTGAGGTCAGTTTTATTAATACTAACGGGGCCACAGTGACCTTTGTTCAAACAGGTCCAGATCTTTACCGTGGCAATTATATTATTTTGCAGAACCTCAAGGACCCAGGGGGACTGGGCTTGACCTATCTTGATCAAAATGGGAACCAAACTGCTTTGGCGCCTGAGATTAAGACAATTTGGGTTGAACTAAACTGTGTTAATGGAGCAAACAAATTTACCCTTAAGTCAGCCGCCCATTTAAGGCAATAATATGAACAAAGGTTTTACAATTTTAGCCGCGGTTTTCATTATGGTCGCAGTTGCCTTTATTGCGATTGCCACGTCAACTTTTTTAGCGGCTGATAGTATCCTGGCGGCGAGAAACTTTGAGTCTTTGCGTGCTTTTTATATTGCCGAGGCTGCGGTGGGTTATACAGCAAATTATTTAAGGCCTAACGGCGATTGGACTGTTGGGACTGGAACTCCACTTGGCGTGGCTTTTGCTGGCGGTCAGGCAACAGTAAATTTTATCGCGACTGAAGCGCAAAGGGCAACCATTGAGGTCCAGGCAGTTTTTGGCAGTGCCAGGCGGACGGTCAGGGTGACTTTGTCTTCTTTAGGCAGGGACGCGCTGCCCGATGCTTTTCAATACGCTATTTATTGGGACAATTCTGAAAGTAACAGTGATCGACTGCGTTTGGGTTGGACAACTTGGGTCCATGGGGATGTAGCGGCTAAGGGCGGGGTTAAGGTTTTGCCTGATTCTTGGGTCCAGCCTGGGACTATCTACGTGGCCCAGGGTTATGATGTTGATATTGATCCAGGTGGTGTTGCTAGTTGGGAAGTTGATCCTAATCTGCCAGATTTTCCAGTTTGTGATTATACTTACTACGATACTTATATGTCCCAATATCGTAGTCAGGTTCCGTGCGGCGCCTCCAATTCAATTGATTGGACGACTGACCAAGTTCTAAGCGGTAATATTATTACAGCTAAGCGGATTGAAGTCCATGGCAATGCTGTGATCAGGGGTTATGGGACATTGGTGGCTGATCAGTACATTGACATTCATGATAATGTGGTAATTTCACCTGAGGGTGGCGCGATTGTTTTTATTTGCAATAGTCGGATCGCTGTTTTTGGCAATACGATTGTCAGAAGCGGACCGAGTTATCTTGATTTTGGCACCCATTTTTATACTAATGGTGGCGATGTTGATTTCTATGCCAACCTTGATATTCAAAAAACCTTGGCCATGTCAGACGATACTATTTCTGTCTTTCGTGATGCCAATTCACCTTACGCAGACCCTGTTATTGGTGGCAACAGTGTTTTTTATGTACCAGAACAAAATGATTATATTGAACTGTCTGATAGCCCAGAAATCCAGGGGAGCGTGATCTCGCGCGGCCGATTAATGATCAATGGCGGCAAATACACTGGCTTGGTCTATTGTGATAATGCTTGGGGGACCTTGGTAAATTCTAATCCTTATACGACCTTTTTTCATGGTGCTTTGGTCTCGCGCAAGTTTCGTTCTGAGAGATTGCAGAGCGTTTTGATGGAATGGGACGAAACTTATTTGCCCACGGTCAAGCCGCCAGGACTGGGCGGCAATGACAATACGATTGCGGTCATTGATTGGCAAGAAATTTACAATTAAAAGTTTGCTTTAAGAATGGTTTTTTATAGTATATAATAAGCGCAAATGTCTAATGCAAAATTAGTCTTAGGAATTGATCTGCGCCAAAGCTCGATCAAAATTGTTGAGATCGAAACGAAAGATGGCGAAGTAACCTTAAAAAATTGGGCCTTGGCTGAACTGCCTCACAATGTTTTAAACAAGCATCCTGACCGAGAAGAATCCCAAATCAAAACTCTTAAGCAAGTTATCAGAGAGCGCAAAATCAAAACTAAGAAAGTGGTGGTGGTAGTTGGCGGCGGAGATCTCTTTTTTAAGATTTATACTTTGACCAATGTGGCAGAGCCAGAGGTTTTAGAGGCTTTGAAATGGAAGTGTGCAGAGGAGCTTACCTTCCCAATTGAAGAGGCAGTTCTTGATTTTTACGCCTTGACTGTCCTTGACCCAAAAGCCCAAACCCGAGATTATCTGGTGGCTTGTATCAATCAAAAACTTTTTAAGGAGATTGACCTGGTTATCAGCAAGGCTGGCTTGAGCTTGGAGGCGGTCACCGTGGTGCCTGATGTCCTTTGCCAGGTCTTTCAGGCGAACTTGGTTGCTGAGAAAGACTCCATTGTTTCTTTGATCTACATGGGGCAGAAAGCAACTAACATCACGATTTTGAAAAAAGGGGCGATTGAATTTAACAGGGAGCTGGATATTGGTGGGGACACTATTACCCAGGCCATGACTGGGGTTTTGGTTTCTGGGGATAGCAGGATAGAGATTGGCCCGGCTGAGGCGGAAAAGATCAAAATCGAGCATGGTGTTCCGGTTGAGATTGAAAAATATCCTCAGCTAAAAGATGTCCCGATCTCCCAGCTCCAAGCTATGGTCAGGCCAACCCTTGAGCGGATTGTTGAAGAGATTCAGCGGACCTTTGAATATTATAAGGGCCAGAGTGGAGAGGCGGCCATTAACAAGATTATTTTTACTGGTGGGGCAGCTCAGACAAAAAATTTAGCGACTTTTTTGTCTGAAAGCTTGGGGGTGTCGGTTGAGGTGCCAGCAGTCTTGTCAGGGATCAAGCTGGCCCCGACCATCAAAGACAAGACCGAGCTAGAAGCCGCAGCCCATCGTTTATCTGCTGCCCTTGGTGCGGCTTTGCTTGGGCCAACCAAGATTAATTTATTACCTAAGGAAGTCAAAGAACAGTATCAGCTATTGGCACAAAGGATTTTAAGTCTGCAGTACGTTTTGTCCTTGGTGGTTATCTTGCTTGGCCTTTGGTATTTTGGGATCTGGTTGGAGGCCAGTAAGCTGGGGCAAGAGTCAGCCAGGCTTAAAGGGGAATTACAAAAATGCAAACCGCGCATTGAACAAATGCAGGTGCTGGAAAAGCTCAATGCAGAGCAAAAGGCACGTCAGGGCGAGTTTCTAAAATATCGGGACAAAGAGGCGTTAGTGCTTCAGGCCTTTGCCGAGCTTAGCCGGCTGACCCCGACCAGTATGTTTATTAGTGACCTTAGTTTGGACGCGGTGTCTGGCGAGGCGGTGGAGTACGAAGTTAAGATCTTGGGCACGGTCTTTGATAAGAAGTTGGCTGCAGAGAATATCTTGTCCCAATATTCCATTGACCTGGCAACCTCGCGATATTTTTATGAGGTAAAAATGGTCCAGGCGATTAAAAATGATAGTTACGTCCAAGACGCTTATGATTATGAGATCGCGGCCAAAGTCAAAAATTAGCAGGAAAAACTATGATGTCATCATTTAATAAAATGTCGTATCGAGAAAAAATTATGATCTCGGTGACTTTGTTTTGTGTGGTTTTTTATTTGGGCTACAGTATTTTGCTCAAGCCTCAAGCGACTTTGCTTGACCGCCTGAAACAAGCGGTGCGTAATGACCAGGCTGAGTTGCTAGTTGTTAAGGAGAAATTAAAAGCTTTGGAGAGTATCAAACAAGACTTAGGTGGGGTTGACTTGGCCAAAGGACAAGCTGAATTAACTGAAGATCGGACGCTTAAGATCATCAAAACATTGACTTGGGCGACCACTAAGGCTCGCCTTGGCTTAGTCTCTCTGCGCCCGATTTTTCGAGATAAGAACAAATTGTTTTTTGATCTGGCTTGTTCTGGCTATTATTCTGACCTTATCTTTTTTGTCAGAGTCCTTAATTCGCTGCCATTGGTCATGAAAATAGAGGCGTTAAATATCGCAGAAGGAGGGACAGGGCTGCAACCATTGCTCAAGATCCGACTGATCTTGTCAACTTATCGCTAGGAAATTTATGAAAAAACGCGTACTTATTGTTATTATTGTTTGCTTGGTGGTTATTGGTGCCTTATTGGCGTGGCGGCTGCAGTTGGGGGCTCAGCGATCACCAACAAAGCAGAATAAGGCTGTACTGGCCCCGCTGGTCAAAAACATCAGGCCAGTGGCCAGGCCTAGCCAGGAGGTAGCTTTAACCAAGGAAGCGGCGGCTAAACCGGCAACCAAGTCAGTGACAATTGGCCCGATTGGAGAGAATCCCTTTGCTCGCCGGATCTCGGTCTACACAAAAGATGAGCTAGCTGCCCAACCCCCGGGTACAGAAGAAGTGCGAGTTTTAGAGCCAAAACTAGAAGGGATTTGGCTTAGCGCAACGACCAAGGTGGCTTTTATCTCCGGACAATCGTTGTCACAGGGTGGGCAGGTTTTTGGCTGGCGGGTCAGCCAAATTTTACGCGACCGCGTAATTTTATATAAAGACGGTATAGTAAAAGTTTTAAAACTGGAGGGTAATCAACAATGAAAAAAAATCAAATTATAAGGTTCGGACTACTGCTTGCAGGTCTTCTTTGGCTGGGGATTGCTGCTCAGGCCCTGGCGGCCGACAATTTAGTGGTTAAGGAGGGTAAGGTCTACGTCAACTTAAAAAACGCTGATGTAAAAAATGTTTTGCAGCTTTTTGCCAAGGCCACGAGAAAAAACATTATTGCTTCCAGCGATGTTTCAGGAGAAGTAACAGTAACTTTTGTCGGGATAACTCCAACGGCAGGGTTAGAGGCGCTTTTAAGGTCCCAGGGCCTTGATTGGTTTGAAGAGGCGGGCACGATATATGTTTCCAATAAAAAAATAATGCGCAGTTATTATTTGGAGTATGCTCGGCCGTCTGATCTTGCCGGAATGGTCAAAGATATTTTGCCGTCAGGCAGCAAGGTCTCAGTTGATGATACCTACAATGCCTTGGTTATCCAGACCAGCTCGGATTATTTGCCTCGTTTGGAAAAATTGATCAAAGAATTAGACGAGCCGCCAGCCCAGGTAATGATCGAGGTCAAGATGATTGAAGTAAAACACACTGATGGCGATACCGTAGGGCTAGATGCCACATATACTAAGCCTGACAATGCCAATGATGTGGCCCAAACAACCGGGCTGGCTGGTAGGGCTACGGCTGCTTCGGCCCAGGGGTTTTATGCGCATATTGTTTCTGGTGATATTAATGCCTATTTGTCTGCCCTTAGCAGTACGGACCTGGTCAACACGGTCGCGACCCCTAGGATCACGACGATCTCTAATAAGGAGGCCAGTATTTTGATTGGCCAAAAACTAGGTTATAGAAGCACGGTTATTACTGACCAGCAAACAACCCAGCAAATGTCCTTCCTTGAGGTGGGCACGTCGCTTAAAATTACTCCGCACATTTCCAAGAGTGGTCTGATCAGAATGGTTGTGGAGCCTAAGATTAGTGATGGCCAGATCGTTAATGAGCTGCCGCAGGAAAATACCACAGAGACCAGGAATGAGGTCATTGTCAGAGATGGCCAGACTTTTGTTATTGGCGGCTTGATCAAAGACAAAGACACGCAAACTGATTATGGGATCCCCTTTTTGATGAATATCCCAGTGCTAGGCGCTTTTTTTAGGAAAACAGTTACTAGTAAAATAAAGCAGGAGCTATTAGTTTTTGTCACGCCGCATTTGATCACTAGCCAATACCTTGAGTCAGAGAGTAATACTATGATTCAAGCGGCAGAAAAGAAAGCCAGAGACGACAAGGCGCGGCTTATTCACTAGTTGCGTTTCTAGTCATTAGGTCGTTGATGGATTCTAGAGGGTTCTTGTCTTCGTAGAGAACTTTATAGATCTCATTAGTTACTGGCATATCAACTTGGTATTTCTTGGCCAGGGCCTGGGCAGCTTTGGCTGTGGCCACGCCTTCGGCCACGCTTTTCATTGAGGCCAAGATATCTTTTAGCTTTTTGCCTTGAGAGATTTGTTCTCCCACGCAATGATTTCTCGAAAGTTTGCTCCCGCAGGTGGTGATAAGATCGCCCATGCCAGATAAGCCCATAAAGGTTGCAGGCTTTGCGCCCATAGCTTTGCCGAGCCTTGAAATTTCTGCCATTCCTCTAATTATCAAGCTGGCCGTTGCATTATTGCCTAATTTAAATCCGTCAACCACGCCTGCGGCAATGGCAATGACATTTTTTAAAGCTCCTCCGAGCTCCACTCCTAATGGATCTTGGCTCGCATAGACCCGAAAACGCTCCAGCATCAAGGTTTCCTGGACAGTTTTTGCTAGGGTGGGGTCATTGGCAGCAGCTACTGCGGCAGCGGGCAAACCTTGGGCAATTTCTTTTGATAGGTTAGGGCCAGAGAGGGCGACGAGCTTTTTGTGGCCCAATTCTTCCTCAATAATTTCCAGCGGCAGTTTTAGGGTATTTAGTTCAATTCCCTTGCTGGCCGAAACAATAATTTTTTCAGGGGAAATTATCTTTTTGAATTTTTGGCAAACTGAACGCAGAAATTGGGTAGGGACAACTATAAAATAAAGGTCAGCTTCTTTGGTGATATCAGACTTATTGGTGATGGTGATGTTTTCCGGCACTTGAAAACCAGGCAAAAAGCTTTTATTTTCTCTTGAGAGGTTGATCTCGTCAGCCACCTCTTTTTCAAAAGCCCACAGCGTAACTTCATTGCCTGCTTCGGCTAGCAAGATAGCCAGCGTAGTTCCCCAAGCCCCAGCACCTAGTACCGAGATTTTTTTCATCTTATCTTATTCTCCGTTTTGTTTAAAAGTCTTTTGATATTTGGCAGGTGTTTTACAATGATCAAAATAGTAATAATTGTAATTGTTATTGTATAGGGGAGAGGGCGATGAAGCAAGTAAAAGGCTAAACTGGTTAGGATAGCGGTGCTGATTGAGCCAACAGAAACATAGCGGGTTATATATATAATAATGAATGCGGCTAACGCTGCCCCTAAACAAATGTCTGGGGCAATGGCCAAGAGGACGCCCAAGGCAGTGGCGGCTCCTTTGCCCCCTTTAAATTTTAGGAAAATTGGGAAAGTATGGCCGATTATGGCCAAGGCACCAGTTAAAATAATCAACCAGTGGTTGGTCGTTATTTGGGCAGCCACATAGGTAATTAAGGTGCCTTTGCCCAAATCAAGGCAGAAGACTAGTACTCCAAGTGTGGGTCCCAGTGTCCGATAAACATTGGTCGCGCCGATGTTGCCGGAGCCATGCTGTCTAATATCAATCCCTTTAAGTTTGGCAATTAGGAGGCCAAAGGGGATGGAGCCCAAAAAATAGGCACCGACCAAAATAATAATGAGGTTAACCATCAACGCCATTCTACCTTAACTTGAAAACCAGCGTCAACCTTTGCTATACTTGCTAAGTTATGTCAATTCCCATCAATGATGTTAAACCAGGGATCACGGTTGAAATTAATAATGAGCTGTGGCGCTGCTTAGATTACCACCATCAGCGCTCAGCCCAACAGAGCTGGATCCGTATCAAGTTTAAAAACCTGCGCACTGGCGCGATTATTGACAAGACCTTTAAGCCCGGGGAAAAGGTCGAACCTGCGCGCATTGATTATAAGCAGATGCAATTCCTTTATTCTGACGATACCTTATCCCATTTTATGGACCAGACCACCTTTGAGCAAGTTGCCTTGTCAAAAGACCAAGTGGGGGACTCTTCTAAGTTTATTAAGGAAGGCCAGGTTGTGACCATTGCTTTTTATGAGAGCGAGGCCATTGATATTACTCTGCCGGCCGCAGTTGAGCTTAAGGTTGTTGAAACCTCGCCTGGCTTTAAAGGCGACACTGTTTCCGGCGGTAAACCAGCAACCGTGGAAACCGGCTTGGTTGTCCAAGTGCCGTTTTTTATCAATATTGATGATGTGCTTAAGGTTGATACCCGCGACAGTAAATATCTTGGGAGGGCATAAACATGGCAGATTGGGAGATAATTAAAAAGTTAATTCAAATTGTGAAAGAGGAAGAAATCTCAGGGCTCGCAATAGAAGAAAATGGGGTAAAATATGAGGTCAGACGTGAGGCGGGTGGGGTTATGCCTACGCCTATCTCTAGCCCTAATCCCCATCCCTATACCCCAGCTATTGCAGAAACTGTTGATGATGGCTTATTGGCAATTACCTCTCCCATGGTTGGCACTTTTTATCGCGCGGCTTCGCCTGAATCGCCGCCTTTTGTTGAACCAGGGACAGAGGTTGAGCCAGGCAAAGTGGTGTGTATTATTGAAGCAATGAAGCTGTTCAATGAAATTGAGGCGGAAATTCGCGGCAAGGTTGTCAAACTCTTGGTTGAGAACGGCCAGCCAGTTGAGTACGGCCAAAAGCTTATGCTCATCAAAAAGGCCTAGATGCCTATCTTGGTCAATATTTTTAAGACCCTGCGGCCTAATCAATGGACAAAAAATTTCTTTATCTTTGCTGGTCTAGTTTTCTCCCTTAAGTTTTTTAATCCTTGGTTTCTCTATAAAGTTATTGAGGCTTTCTTGGTCTTTTGCGCTTTGGCTAGCTCGGTCTATATTATTAATGATTTGGCTGATGTTGCAGGAGACCGGTTGCATCCAAAAAAGAAATTTAGACCAATTGCCAGTGGCGCGCTTAGCCCGCCTTTAGCTTTAACCATTGCTTTACTTCTAATTATTGGTTCGCTTGCGGCTGCTTTTTATTTGGATCTGGCTTTTGCCTTGGTGGCAGTAACCTATTTGGTCTTAATGATTTGTTACACTTTTTGGTTGCGCAGCATAGTGATCCTAGATGTGTTTACCATTGCGCTTGGTTTTGTGCTACGGGCTATTGCTGGGGTGGTGGTTATTGGCGTGGTTTTGTCACCTTGGTTGATCATTTGTACGCTTTTATTGTCCCTTTTTATTGCTCTGGGCAAAAGGCGGCATGAGTTGATCACTTTGGCCAGTGCTGCTAGTCACCGCAAGATCCTTGATGAATATAATCCCCAGCTTTTGGACCAGCTAATCTCAATTTCTGCTGGTGCGACGATTGTCAGCTATGCTTTGTACTCCCTCTGGCCAGACACGGTGGCTAAATTCCAGACCCAAAACCTTATTTATACCTTGCCGTTTGTGGTCTACGGGATCTTTCGTTATCTTTACTTAATTTACAAAAAAGAGCGCGGCGGCCGGCCAGAAATGATCTTGTTAACTGATTTCCCTTTGATCTTAGGCTTGTTGCTTTGGGTTGTTACTGCTGGGGCCCTGCTTTACTGGGCTAGATAATGAAGGGTCGTCAAGCGATTATTATTGGTGCCGGCCCAGCCGGGTTAACTGCTGCTTATGAGCTGCTAGACAAGACTGCGATCAAACCCATTGTTGTTGAGAAAGAAAGTTGTGTTGGCGGGATCGCCAAAACCCTTAATTATAAAGGCAACTGCATTGATTTTGGCGGGCACCGCTTTTTTTCTAAGTCTGATCTGGTGATGGCTTGGTGGCAAAAGTTCCTGGTCATTCAAGATTTTCCTGACCAAGAAGAATTAAGGCTCAAGGTTAAGCGTAATGATTACCAGCAAAAAAATATTGACGGTGACCCAGAAAAAAAAGACCTAGTTTTCTTAATTCGCAGCAGGGTTTCAAGGATCTATTACCTGCGGCGTTTCTTTGATTATCCCCTGGCTTTAAACGTTAATTTTGTTAAGAATTTAGGCGTGGCCAGACTTTTTAAAATAGGCTGGAGCTATCTTTGGTCGCGCCTGGTTCCACGCAGGAAAGAGCGTTCCTTAGAAGACTTTTTAATTAATCGGTTTGGCCAAGGCCTGTATGAGCTTTTTTTCAAGGATTATACTCATAAGGTGTGGGGCCGGCCAGCCCAAGAGATTGATGCCCAGTGGGGTCGCCAAAGGATCAAGGGGCTTTCCATTGTTAAGGTGATTAGGCACGCGATTTTTAAAGAAAAGCAAACAGAAACAAGCTTAATTGAAAAGTTTTACTATCCTAAATATGGGCCAGGCCAATTGTGGGAAGAGGTGGCCAAACAAATTGTTGCCCGCGGCGGCACGATAATGCTTAATAGCGAGATTGTGAGCGTGACCTCGACGCCAGGATCGCCTGGCCGAATTAAAAATGTTGTGGTACGCTCAACAATTGATAATTCTGAGACGACCTTAGAGGCTGATTATTTTATTTCTTCAATGGCCCTCAAGGACTTGATCAATTGCTTGACAGGAACCTTGCCGCTGGCGGTGCGAACCGTGGCCAGCCAGCTGCCTTACCGTGATTTTATTACTGTTGGTTTGCTCCTTAAGAAACTCAAGCTGCAAAATAAGACTCAAGTAAAAACGGCCAATGACCTGGTCCCAGATAATTGGATTTATATTCAAGAAAATGATGTGCAACTTGGCCGGCTACAGATTTTTAACAATTGGAGCCCGTATTTATTAAAAGACAGCAGTTTGGTTTGGCTTGGCTTGGAATACTTTTGTGATCAGCAAGACGCGCTGTGGCAGATGAGCGACGAAGCGCTTATCAAGTTTGCGACTAAAGAGGTGGAAAAGCTTGGCTTAGTTGATCAAAAAGAGGTGCTTGATGGGGTTTGTTATAGAATGACCAAAGCTTATCCTGCTTATTTTGGTTCGTATGATCAGATCCAGGTTTTAAGAGATTATTTGAACCAAGTAGATAATCTTTATCTGATTGGCAGGAACGGCCTGCACCGTTATAATAATATGGATCATTCAATGTTAACAGCGATCAAGACTGTGGAGAACATCTCTCGTGGTTTGACGGATAAGAGTGGCATTTGGCAAATAAATGCGGAAGGAGCTTATCATGAAGCAAAAAGGGATTAGCACAAGCACAGATCCAGGTCCTTTTTCTTTTAAGATGGCTTTTGGGCTGGCTTTTTTTGCTTCGCTGCTGGTGACTTTGGTGGTTTTCTTTAATATTGTTTTGCGTTTGGATATTTTTCACTGGGACGAATCGCATCATGCTGTTTATGGGTTGTGGGTATCTCAAGCCTTGCGGGCCTTTGATTGGTCAGGATTTTGGTACTGGACCAATCATCAGGCTTATTGGCCCTTTTTTCATTCTTGGTTGCTAGCGATTTTTTTCTTGTTTTTTGGAGTTAGCGCCACCAGTGCCCGTGGCTTAAGTGTTTTGATTTTCTTTGTTACTGCCGTACTTACTTACTTGGCTGGCAGCAAAATTTTAGACAAAAAAGATTGGCGGCCTGGCCTCTTGGCCACCGCGCTGGTCTTAACTTCACCATTAATGATCTCTTTTGCGGCTCAAAATATGCTGGAGGGTTTAGGGGGGGTGGAGCTAATTGCTGCTGTCTACGCTTATCTAATTGCCAAAGAGAAAAAGCAATGGTACTGGTTTCTTTTGCTCGGCGGCTTGCTGGGACTCACCGTTATCACTAAATATAATTATGCGGTGCTGATCATTGCTTCTTTTGTGGTAGTTGATTTGCTTGATATTTTTGAGCTGCCTAGGGTTGCGGGCCAGGCTAAAGCTATTGCAAAGCCAAAATCCAAGCATCAGTTAGTTAAAACCGTGCCAACTTTTTTGGGCTTTGAAAAAGCGCCGCTTTTGGATTGGCTGCGCCAAACTGGAGTGACGGCCCTGCCGATTTTATTGATCACCCTGCTGTGGTTTTTTGGTGCTGATGCGGAGAGAAAATGGCAAATGCTTTTATGGACCAAGAGCGAGGTGGCAGGGGGCCAGGCAACTCTGAGCGGCTTTTGGCAGAATTTATTATTTTATCCTCAAGCCATAGTTAATGATTTTGTGCTATCTTACTGGTTGGGGCTACTGGTCTTACTGGCCAATCTTTGGCTGTTGCTTGGCCTTAAATGCCGCCGGATCTTAAAGCTTCAAGCAATTGTTTGGACAACCCTGTTGCTCTCGATCTTTGTTATTGGCAATAAGATGAACCGGAACATTTATTTTTTGGCGCCGGCTATTTTTATGATTTTTTCCGCCTCGTTTTTCTATTATTTCGACTTGGCTAGAGCAAAGCTGAAAAATTACCGTCTTCTTTTTCTGTTGCTTTTGCTTGGTCTGCTGGTTTTAGCTGGCTTGGCTTGGCCCAGGGCGGTTAAGATGTATAGTGGCGATATTCAGGACATTAAGCATGGCCTTCATGTTAACCGAGAGACCAAAGAGCGGGTGGCAGACAGCTTGCGATTTTTTCGTGACAACATTCCCCAGACAGGCTCAATTTCTGCTGGTAGTTTGTATTATGTGTCGCCTTATGTGCTTTACATTTACTTTCGAAACTGGCAGGCCCCGGTTTTGACTGCTTTTCAAATGAGCGACCCAAATTTTGCTAAGAGCGACTTTTTTATCGCGCTGGAATACCAAGACACCCAAAGGTTCGAAGCCCCAATGCTGGAGTGGCTAGCTGTGCTTAGGAAGAACGAAGCCGCGCAGCAGCTTCAATTGTGGCGGCAGAAATCCTGGCCTGACCTTGGCTTAACGGCAAAAATCTATATCAAGCCAAACTTGAATCTTTTAGGCAGATGAACCAGCAGTATTTGTTATAATATGATTGTTGCGTGCTTATCTTGAACGCGTCTTAAGGAGGTAAAAATGCGAGTTTTAGTTACTGGTGGGGCTGGTTTTTTAGGCATTAACTTAATCAGGTATCTATTAAATAAGGGGTATAACAAAATTGTTTCTTTAGATCTGGTGGATTTTGATTATCCAGAGCGAAATAAGGTTAGGGTTGTGACTGGGGACATTCGAGGCCAGCAATTAGTTGAGCAAACGCTGCAAGGGATTGATCTGGTGGTCCATTGCGCAGCAGCCTTGCCTTTATATAAAAAGGCAGATATCTTTTCAACTGACATTGAAGGTACGAGGAATCTTCTAACCGCTGCTTTTCGGCATAATTGCCAACGCTTTGTCCACATTTCTTCGACGGCTGTTTATGGGATCCCTGACCATCACCCACTTTACGAAGATGATAAAAAAATTGGGGTAGGGCCGTACGGTGAGGCTAAAATCGAGGCTGAAGAGGTCTGCTTGGAATTTCGGCAGCAGGGCAAGTGTGTGCCGATCATTAGGCCTAAGTCATTCATTGGTCCTGAGCGCCTGGGTGTTTTTGCTTTGTTTTATGATTGGGCCAAGGATGGCAAGGGTTTTCCCATGATTGGCAGCGGCAAAAATCGCTATCAACTTTTGGATGTTGAAGATTTGTGTGAAGCGATTTACCTTTGTTTAACTAAGGATCAAAAAATTGTTAATGATACTTTTAATATCGGGGCCAAGGAATTTACGACCATGAGTGAGGATTATCAAGCGGTTTTAGATTATGCTGGTTTTGGCAAAAAGATCAAGCCTTTCCCCGCTGCCCCTCTCATTTGGACTTTACGTATCCTAGAGTTTTTGAAACTTTCGCCGCTTTATAAATGGGTTTATGAAACTGCCTCCACAGATTCTTTTGTCGGGATTGAAAAAGCTGAAAAGATCTTAGGGTTTACCCCCAAATATTCCAATAAAGATGCCCTGCTTAGAAACTACAAATGGTACTTAGAGAATCTTCATAAGTTTGAAAATGCGAGCGGTATTTCGCACCGGGTCCCTTGGAGCCAAGGGATCTTGAGATTGGTCAAGAATTTTTTCTAGATGAAACTTACTTGGCAACTAGCCCAGGCAGACCCAGCTCAAGTTGAATTTCTTGTTAAGGTGCTTAGGGTTTCTCCTTGCCTGGCCAAGGTCTTGATCAATCGCGGCCTAACAGACCCAAAACAAGTGGCTGAGTTTTTCGCGCCAACTATCAATAACTTGCGTGATCCCAAAGAAATCCCTGGCTTGATTAAGGCAGCTGAGCGGGTTTTACTGGCCAAGCAACAAGGCGAGCGCGTGGTTGTTTTTGGCGATTATGACGTGGACGGTGTTTCAGCAACAGCGATTATGATTGAGACCTTAAAGCTTTTGGGGATCAAGACCTCATATCACATTCCCCATCGTCATAAAGAGGGCTATGGGCTGTCAATCCCAGTTATAGAGCAGTTAGCAGCTAGTGGTGCCAAGCTGATTATTACAGTTGATTGCGGGATTGCTAATTATGCTGAAATCAAGCGGGCGGCGGACCTTGGCCTTGAGGTCATTGTTACGGACCACCATAACTTGCCGGCCAAACTGCCTAAAGCTGTGGCCATTGTTAACCCCAAGATGATTGAAGCTGATCATCCTTCAAAAGAGCTGGCCGGGGCAGGGGTGGCTTTTAAATTTGCTTGGGGACTTTTGCGGCTGGCTGGAATAAAAGACAGTAAATTTTTGATCTCATTGCTTGATCTAGCCGCTTTGGGAACTTTGGCCGATGTTGTGCCACTTCATTTGGAGAATCGGATAATTGCTGTTTTAGGCATGAGGGTAATTAATGAAAGGACGCGCTTGGGGATTAAGGCTTTGGTCCAGGCTGCTTCATTACCCGAACAAATAACGGTCAATAATGTTTATTTTAGCCTAGCCCCGCGGCTTAACGCTGCGGGCCGGCTTGAGCACGCCAAGCTGGCGGCAGAGCTTTTGCTCACCAACGATAGTGTCCGGGCCAGTGAGCTTGCTTCTTTTCTCCAGCAAACTAATGTCAAGCGCCAGGAGATTGGGGATGAGATCAGAGCAGAGGTCTTTGCCCAAATTAATGATCAATACTTAACTAATAATCGACTGGTCCTTTTAGCTGGTGCGGGCTGGCATCCTGGAGTAATCGGGATTACAGCGTCTAAGGTGGTTGACGAATATTTTCGGCCAGCGGTTTTGGTTGGGGTGGCCGATGGTGTGGGACGGGGCTCTGCTCGATCTGTGGCTGGAGTGAATATTTTTGAGCTGCTCAAGAGTTGTGCTGATCTTTTTACTCATTTTGGCGGACATTCTGGGGCAGCGGGCTTTTCTATTTTAGAAGATAATTTGCCGGAATTAACTGTGCGTCTAAGGGAAACTGCCAACCAAAATATTTCGGCTTATGACCTGGCCCCTAAATTAGTGCTTGAGGCTGAGATCAGCCTAGTTGAGCTTAGTTTAAGTTTGGTCCAGCAGTTTGCCCAGTTAGAGCCTTATGGCCAGGGTAACTCCCAGCCGGTTTTCCTAAGTCGAAACCTGAAAATTCTGGACATGAAAAAAGTTGGCAAAGACGGTCGCCATTTCAAGGCTAAGTTTTGTGCTAATGACATTATTCTTGATACAATAGCCTTTTCTAAGGGGAGCTGGGTTGATGAGCTATCTTATGATCAAACTTACGACTTAGCTTATCGCTTAGAAGCCAATGAGTGGAATGGTTTTGTAAACGTGCAACTTTCTCTAGTCGATATTAGAGAAGCAGAACCTACCAGGTAAGAATGAATAAAACTTGTGATAATGGCACTGAGTGACGTCTACGCGGATGTAGATCGAATTATTCGGAGTTTTTATTGAGGAATGATTATGGACAATTTTGAATTGCAGCGAATTTTTGAGCAAGACAAAAATCGCATACTTGGTAAGATTGAAAGGGCCAAGGAACAATGGCAAGTGAACTGGGAAAAAGTTCAAGGAGATCTAGCCGCTGAAGCCCAGCTGATTTGGTTCAATCTCCAGATAAAAATTATGGAGATTGAGGCGCTAGAAGAACTAAAGCAAATGGAAGAAAAGATAAAAGGAACGATCGAGGAAAAATAGAGAGGGAGAGCTGTTATGCGTTGGCTAAAAATTATCATGACAGATCGCTTAGCCATTGGGATTATCATTGGTCTAATTATCTTTGGTGGGTTGACCCCGGTCTTTAGGGCCATGGTTGATGTGCCTTATGTTGGGGCTTATTTTTATGAAATGAAAACAGTCCTGCCGCGGCTTAACCAGCAGTTTTTTATGATCTCAGAGGTTGATTGTATTGGTTATTATTCTTATTTGCGTTCCTTGATGATCGATCATGACCTTGAGTTTCAAAATGATTTTACGCTCTTTGGCTGGCCCAGGCGGGCGCAGGAAAAGACCGACCTTGGCCATACAACCAATCCTTGGTCAGTTGGCCCGGCTATTTTGTGGGCGCCGGCTTTTGTGTTAGCGCACCTTTACTCCCTCCTGCTTAATGCCGTGGGACATCCCGTGCCTTTAAACGGTGTGTCTTTTGTTTATGATTTTTTTATTGTGGTGTTTTCGATGGGCTCTGGTTTGCTCGGACTTATTTTTATTTATAAATTTTTGCGTTTTTTCTTTTCTGCGGCCTTGAGCCTGACAACTGTGCTAGCTTTTTTTTATGCTTCAACTTTGGTCTTTTATCAGTTTCATGAGCCGACCATGTCTCATGTTTTGAGTGTTTTTGCGGTTTCAGGCTTTATATATTTTTGGTACGATAAATTTTTGCAAAAGCGTAGCGGCGATTGGCTCTGGCTAGGTGTCTGGGCCGGCCTAATTATTTTGATCCGTTCGCAAAATATATTTTTTGTGCTTGGCCCGCTTTTGGCCGAAACTATAGTTATGTTCAAGAGAGAGCAATCTGTTGGTTTTAGGTGGCTGCTGGGTCCTGCTCAATTGTTGATTATGGCCTTTTTATGTTTTATTCCGCAAATGCTGGCTTGGAAGTTTTTGTACGGCTCTTGCTTTACTATTCCCCAGGGTGAGGGTTTTATGAAATGGGGCGCTCCGCAAATTCCGTCCTTGCTTTTTTCAACTAATCATGGCTTGATCACGTACACCCCGATTATGCTTTTTTGTTTAATTGGGTTTCTCTTAGTTAATCGAGTTAGCAAGAGGGAGCAAATGCTGGCTGGCACATTTTTCTTGATCTTTTGTTGTGAGCTATATATTAATGCAGCTGCCAGTGATTGGGGGGCTGGTTGGGCTTTTGGGGCGAGGCGGTTCTCTGCCGGCGCGATCATGTTTGCCTGGGGGTTGGGGATGTTCTTGCGTTGGAGCAATTATCGTCAGTGGTTGCGTTACCTGGTTTTATCAGGTGTGGCCTTATTAGTGATTTTTAATTTGCTCTTTTATTTTCAATGGGCTTACGGCCTGATCCCTCGGGGAGAAGCCTTGACCTTAACTCAATATTTTTCCGGTAAATGGCAGGCTTTAACCCTTTGGCTGACAGTCTTGCGCCAGATTTTTGAGGTAATTTTTAGCTAGAGAGAGGAGAAGACAATGAGGATTTTAATTATTGGTTCCGGTGGTCGCGAGCACGCTTTGGTTTGGAAAATTTCGCAAAGTAAAAAGGTTAAAAAAATCTATTGTGCCCCTGGCAACGCCGGCACTTCTGAGCTGGCGGAGAACATTAATCTTAAAGTTGATGATCTTCCGGGCCTCTTAAAGTTTGCCAAAGAAAAAAAGATTGATTTAACTGTGGTTGGCCCAGAAATCCCGCTGGTCTTGGGAATTGTTGATGAATTTGAAAAGGCTGGGTTGAAAATCTTTGGTCCATGCAAAGCCGGAGCGAAGATTGAAGGCTCAAAGGTTTTTTCCAAAGAGTTCATGGTCAAGTACGGTATTCCTACTGCCCAAGCCGGGATTTTCTCAAAAATTGATGACGCCCTAGCTTATCTTGATGAGGTAGGCGCCCCGATTGTTGTCAAAGCTGATGGTTTGGCAGCTGGCAAGGGAGTGATTGTTTGCTCTACCAAAAATGAGGCAGTTGAGGCAGTCAATCTGATAATGAAAGACAAAGCTTTTGGTGCGGCTGGGAGCAAAGTTGTTATTGAAGAATGTTTGGTGGGTGAGGAAGCTTCAATTATTGCAATTTGTGACGGCGAGACAATTTTGCCGCTAGCTTCATCCCAAGACCACAAACGGGTTTTTGACAAAGATAAAGGCCCAAATACTGGTGGCCTGGGGGCATATTCGCCGGCTCCTGTTGTGACTGATAGTTTAATGGAGCAGATTGATAAAACAGTGCTCCAGCCTTTTGTTTCTGGCATGAAGCAGGAGGGGATCAATTATAAAGGGGTAGTTTATGCTGGGGTAATGGTAACCAAGCAAGGGCCCAAGGTTTTAGAGTTCAACGCTCGCTTCGGTGACCCTGAAACCCAGCCGATTATGATGAGGCTTAAGAGTGATTTAGTAGACCTCCTATTTTCGACTATCGATTCTCGATTATCGACTTTCTCCCTTTCCTGGGACGATCGCGCCGCAGTTTGTATTGTCCTAGCTGCCGGCGGCTATCCTGATAAATATGAGAAAGGTTTACCAATTACTGGCCTTGATAAAGTGCCGCAGCTTGATAATGTGATGGTGTTTCATGCTGGCACTAGATTGAATAATAAAAATGTAGAGGCGACCTTTAGGTCGCCAGAAACAGAAAGTCGAAAAATAGTACTCACCAATGGAGGCAGAGTTTTGGGCGTGACAGCTTTGGGGGATGGGATTAAGTTGGCAATTAAAAAGGCCTATCAAGCGGTTGAATTGATTAAATTCAAAGATATGCATTTTAGGAAAGACATTGGCAAAAAGGCGCTAAAGTATCTCAAGTGAGTATATCCAAAACCACTCAAGGTTTCCTAACCATCTTGTTTGCCTCTTCTTTGTTTGGCTTGATGGCTCTGCTAGTAAAAATAGCCGCAGGGGAATTTTCAGCTGCCCAGATCCTTTTCATGCGGGGGATAATTGGTTTAGCTTTGATTGTTCCGTTGATCTGGGCCAGGCGAGCCTCTGCTAATCCGCAAACCTTAAAGCCGCTAGTTTGGCGGGGGATATCTGGAGGAATTGCTGTTTCTCTTTATTTTTACGCGATTACTAAGATCCCTTTAGCTGATGCTTCAATCTTAGCCAATGCCTATCCGATCTTTGCCGCGTTTTTCTCGGCTGTTTACTTAAGGGAACGGGTAAAGCTAATAACGCTGGTTGCGTTGCTGGTCTCGCTCTCTGGTATGTTTTTAATTATGCAGCCGCACTTTAGTTACTTTGATTTTGCTTATGTTTTAGCTGGGATCTCAGCCATTTTTGCTGGCCTAGCCATTACCTTGGTGCGCCAGCTGCGTCAAAGTAACTCATCTTTGATCATCATGCTGTCGCAGATCATTGGGATTTTGGTCTTTTCTGCTCCGTTTGTCGTGTCAAATTTTAGCTGGCCAGCGAATTCTGCCTGGCTGCTGCTCCTCATGATTGGTTTTGTTAGCACGGTCTCTCAGTTGATTTTTACCATCCCTTTTAGGTCTGTCCCGGCTGCTGAGGGGAGTATTGTCGCCATCAATCATGCAGCCTTTGCCGTACTTTTTGCCGTGATATTTTTGGCTGAACCGCTCTCGGCTAATTTCTTGCTCGGCAGCCTGCTGATCTTTGGCAGCAGCCTTTACATTATTCTACGACAAGAATCCCCCCTCCAAAAAAACTGAAATTTCCTAGATAACACATCGAAACAAAGCTAAGAGAACCCAGCTAGAGTTCAGTCAGTTGGGTTTTTCTATTTTAGGGAGTGGTAGGAATGGAGATATTTGGTCTCAAGCTAAATTTTAATAATGTTTCAAATAGCCTCTCATCTATTGGTTCAGCTGTTAATGCCCTTTGGGCAGAAATTTTTGGTGAGTATGCGTATCTTCTACCTTTGGCCTGTTCCTCTTTTGTGATTGGTGGGATGCATGATCATGATGCTGGGGGAGATGCTGACCAGGTTGTGACAGATACAGGGCCTTATGATAGTGGGAGTGATGCTGATGGGACAAATCTAAATTGCGTGATTGGGGAGAGGCTTACTAATTATGACGGTCCGGAGGGGACAGAAGGTGTGGGGATTTGTCAGCCCCAGATTTTAGAATGTCAGTTGGTCGAAGGTGAGGCGACCTATGTTGAGATTCGCCCAGAGATTCAGCCTCAAACAGAAGAGATTGATAATGGTGTTGATGAGAATTGTGATGGCCATGATGATGAGTGTCGCGTTGGGCAAAGTAGGGACTTTTATACTGGGCCAGAGGGGACAGAAGGGATTGGTATTTGCCGGGCTGGACGTGAGGAGTGTCGCTTAGGTGGTACCTGGGCTCGCTATGTTGAAGCTAGAGCTGAGGTGACTCCAGAGGAAGAGGAAATTTGCGGTGATGGCTTGGATAACGATTGTTTAGGTGATAGTCCTGGCGAGCTTTGGCTTCAATTCTATGGTAGCAGCAGCAGAAATGGGATTTATTCAGTTGAGCAGATAAGCGGAGGCTTTGTTGTTGCTGGCGAACAATACAATAGTGCTACCAGGTATTCGCAGGCTTGGGTGGCCACGACGGATGAGGCAGGCAATGTCTTACGAGGAATTTTTATCTCGCGGGAGCTTGCACTGTATATGTATCCTTTCCAGGCAACTTCTATTAGGCGAACTGATGATAGAGGCTTTATTCTTACAACAGATGGCCTTGATGCTCGGCTGATTAAGACAAATTCGTCCCTGCTTGAGGAGTGGCACATAGATTTTGGTGATAATTTTACAGGGAACAGTGTCGTCCAATTAACTGGCGGTGGGTATGTTGTGGCTGGCTATGCTAGTTCCGTTGAGTCTGGGATGAATTATCCTGCTTGGCTATTTCGATCCAGTGAGAGTGGGGCCCAAGTTTGGAGCCAAAACTTTTTTAGTAGTGGCTATTATGATTCTACTGGAAATTGTGTTTTGTCAGCCAGAGATGGAGGCGTTGTTTTTGCGGGGACCTCTTATCAAGTGTCTGGTGGGGCAACAACTGATGGGGACGCCTGGGTTGTTAAGGCTAACAGTGATGGCGCTGAGGTCTGGCGTTACTTAATACGCGGTGGATTTGCCCAGCTAAATTATGTTGCCGCGACTAATGATGGTGGGTATATCGCTGCCGGTTCCCAGGCGTCTGCAGGCGGGGCCAATAGAATGTTGTTAGTAAAATTAAATGCTGCTGGCGGTGAAGAGTGGAGCAATAATTATGGTATTGGTTCATGGCTGAGCAGTGGTGTTTTTGTTCGGGAAATAACTTCAGAGGGATTTATTGCTGTTGGTGATTGTGATAATAATGTTTGTTTTCTTAAGGTTGACAGTGAGGGGATTGAAGAGTGGCGCAGAGTTTTCGAGATGAGCGATGATCACTTTGTCCGTGCCGCTGGAAGTGCGTCAAATAATGAGCTTATCGTTGCTGGACATATAAATCTTTTTGAAAACGGATTTTTAGAGCGTTTTTGTCTGGAGTAACCAATGGAAGTTTTAGGGATAAACATTAATACATCTTATGTTTCAAATGGTTTGAACTCGCTCAGTCGTTCAATTAGTGAGCTCTTGGCCCCGATTTATGACGACTTTGGTTTTTTGTTCCCGCTTGCCTGCACGGGTAGTGCGGAGGCACTGCAGGCTGGTGAGATCTTCTGTTTTGATCCAACCAATGGTGACACTTGGCCAAGGGCTTTTCAGCAATATGTTACTCAGCATTGCGAGGGGCAAAGTATTCCCGAAGGACAGCTTCACCCGCTTGCCAACCGATTTCGCCAAAGCATGATTAGTTATGTTGAGTCTCAAGGGGGACGGGTTAATTACCCGGGGGTTCCCAGCGGAGCTCATTTAATTAATTTTAGTATCAATGGTTTAAACACTATGTCAAACCAACCAACAACCCCTTGTCCTTCTGGTCAGATCCGGCTTTTTTATAATGAGAGTGAGGTTTGTAGCTGGCTTCCAGCTGTCCAAGCGTTTCAAGATGCTGGAGTGGCAGAGCCGGAAGTCCGTGATGCTGCGTCAGCGGCTGCACCAGCGCTAGTGGTTGATGCTGGGGCTGATAGTGGGACCTTGGCTGATGCTGGACCTGATGCTGATCTTGCTCCAGAAATTGAAGCGGGTATTCCTGATGCAGCACCACCCCCAAGGCCACGTCCCCCAATACCAGGCCCGTCTCTGCGCAGCAGCAGGAGCTTAGCTGATGAACGGTTGGATTATTATCTAGAGGGAAGTATGCCTTTTGTCTTTTCGTTTGGCCAAGCCAGGGATCATGAGAGTTGGGGAGGCTTGTTAGGGCGTTTTATGCTGCAATATAATATTCGGCCAGATCACCATGTAATTGGTATTTATGAGACCTCAACCCATAGTCTAGATTTAGACCAGTGGTCATCCCGCGATCGAGATGACATGGTTGGTATTTACTACACTAATATTTCCAGATATGGCACCATGACTGGGCACCTTGATTTTATCAGTTCTCGTCAGAGTGAAATTGATGGGGTTGGGGATATTGTTGGCAGTACCAATACCTCTCTCTTCCAATTTGGCTTCAGGGGTTCAGAGTTCAATGACCATATATATTATGCCATGGATTTTGCTTTGGGGACCTATAATGATGCTCATGCTGCTGCTGGCATTGTGCAAATTGGGACCAATTGGCTTTTTGGCCGCAATGACCGGTGGGGTTTCCTGGCCGACTTAAACATTTATGTCTTTGGCAAAACTGGTGTGCCAGAAGAAGAAGCGTATTCCCGGGTTGAGATGACTTTGCGAGCCAGGGCCTCCCTTAGGTTGAGTGGACCATGGCGCGCTTTGCTTGGTTTTGGTTGGGGCTTTGACCCTGATAATGGGACTTCGCAAGGCTTTTTGGTTATCGGGACTTCAGTGGGGGATATGAACCACCCAATCCAAACCCCAATGGGGCTAGGCAGGTTTTAATGACGCAAGCAATTGTACCAAGACCAAATAGAGATCAACAGCAGGCTCTTGCCCCGCTGCAGCGCTATCGCGAGAGCCTCAAGAAATATATTTTAAAGGTTAGGTTAGGTTAGTTAGACACGCCCTGTGTTTTGCCGCGGCAGCAGGAATGGGTTTGGGTTATTTTTATCTAGGTGTTGGCGCGATCTTTCCAATTGATGCCCTCTTGGTTGGGGCTGCCACTGGTGGTTCCCTTGAGACTGTTTCTGACCCTATTGCCCGCTTGCTGCTTTGGCGCAAGAGAAAAAGGTTTAAAGGAGAGGAAAGAGAAGCCCTAGATGAGCTGGCAAAGGATTTGGCAGCAGCACAACTTGGAAAGGAGCAAGGCTTGGCGTTTAGTCAGTCTGAGAGAGTTTACGACCGTCAGCAAGCAGAATTGAGAAAAAACAGAGAAGAACTGATTAGTCTTAGACGAACAAACGAGTCGTTGACAGAGAATCTAGGGAAAAAAGCAACAGAACTAGCAGAGGTTTCTTGTGAAAGGGAGGCTCAAGATAAAAAAATTGCTGGATTTGAAAGGACAAAAAAAGTTTTCTTAGAAGACAAAAGAAGTCTTCAAGAGCAAATTAAAGCAGTTACTGCTGAGTGCAAGGTCATGCAACACCGCCTTGTTGATATTCAAAGAGTGTTTGGTGATCTCTTTGCTGAGGGGAAAGCGGCTGATTTTGTTAGTCTTGACGATATTATGAATAAGTTAGAAGAGCTAGAATGTTGGTTCGCAAGTTTAAGAGAAGCTGAAGCCGACTTAAATCAGCGTGAAGCTGAGATTGAGGCGGATGAAGCTAGGCTAGAGCGAGAAGATCAAGATTTAATACAGGAAGGAGAAAGCTTAGCAACAGAGCGGGCTGATTTTGAAGAAGAGCGCCGAGCATTTGAGGGAGAGAAGGAAAGATTGTAACTTGAATTAGATCAGGTTGGAGACCAGCTTGAAACAGCAGAGGGCTTGCAAGCCAACTATTTTGAGGATAAAAGAGTAGCTGAAAGAACGGCCAGCGCAGCAATCCAAAAATTAGCTGAGAATGAGGGGGTATTAAGCGGCCTTAGGCAGACACTAGAAGAAGTAGGGACTAATTTGGCTGAGATGACAGAAGCAAGAGATTCATTGCAAAGGGAGTTGGGAGAAAAAGAAACGAGAATAAAAGAACTAAACGAAAAATTGGAAGGGGTCAGGCAAGAACTGTCAATTGCCCAGGAAGAGCTTGAGTTTGTTGATAACCAGAAAAATAAAGGCTTACTAAGAATAACGGAACTTGAGCTTGAATTATCTCAAGCCAGACAATTCTTCTCCCAATCCCATGAGAAAATTACCTTATTGCTACGTGAACTCCAGGAAAAGAATGACGAGCTTTCAACTCTAGAAAGAGAACGGATTGAAGCAAAAGAACGAGCTCTTCAAGCTAGGCGTGAAGTCAAAAGGCTAGAAGGGGGCATTGCTAATAGGGACGAACTTCTTGAACGGTTTGAACGCACAGCACATGAGCTGAAACAAGCCCTGGCGACCCAAGAGAGAGACTTCGAGGACTTAAACCAGCGCCTAGAGACATTAGATAAACAAGCTCAAACAGCTGGAGCTGCAAGCCAGCGGCTCGCAGGTGAAAAGAGAGACATTGAAAACCAACTCCAGCAAGCTAGAACTGATTTGGGTGATGCTACTACTAGGGAAGGACAGTTAAGTCGAGAACTTAAACAAGTAAGGGCAGATTTGCAGTTGGAAAAAGATGAGGCTAGACAAGCCAGAGAGGCGCAGGCTGAAGCAGAAAAGGAAGTTGAAAGATTAGAGAGAGAGCTTGGGGAAACTAACAAAGCCTTTGTAACGGCCGAAGGAAACCTTGGAAAGCTTGGCCCTCGAGTTTTGGAGGCTGAATCCAAAGTTCGATCATTGACAGGCGAAAGGGATCGTTTTAAAGCTGAGGCTGAAAGGCTGGATGGGCTTTGGCAGACGGCTAAAGGTGAGCTTGAGGAAAAAGGGGGGGAGTTGGCGGAGTTGACCCAAAGAGTTGAGGCATTAAGCCAGGAAAGGGATGAGCTGGTTCAAAGAGTTTTAAAACTTGAGCCCTCTGCTGGCACAGTTGAGGAATTATCCGCAGCCAGACAACGAATTGCTCAATTAGAAGCAAGCTTGGCTGATAAGGTTGTCTTAAGTTGTTTGCTTGAGCAAAATCCTAAGGTGCTTGAGATTCAAGAAATAGTTACAGCCTTACTTGCCACAACAGTGCTTCAAAGAAAAGCAAGAGGTAAAGGGATTAACAGTGTAAAGAGTTTTGCTCAAGGGTCAGAAGAAGAAAAAACAGCCTTAAAACACTACTTAATGCTGATGGAAAAAGAGGCAAGAAATAACTTGGTAAAACTTGTGCCAAGCATTGGTGAGATGGCTCAAGAGTCTGATGTTGCTGCTTGGTCAAGTCGACGAACAATGTCTCAGCTCTCAAGTTCAACTCTCCAGCTGCAGATCAAGGCTCATATTTTAAAG
Source organism: Candidatus Saganbacteria bacterium CG08_land_8_20_14_0_20_45_16 (assembly GCA_002774365.1). GTDB lineage: Bacteria > Margulisbacteria > WOR-1 > O2-12-FULL-45-9 > O2-12-FULL-45-9. Next base: position 64,823 of record PEYM01000148.1, read on the forward strand.
GAATTAGCCAAGAAGAGTGTTTCGTTTCGGGATAGGGATGATTTGAAAGAGGCGATCCTCCCTCTTTTAGCCTTTATTGAGACAGCGCAACTTGCCCGCTCAGTTTTAAATATCTTTGATCGTGAAGAATTGGAGCTCTCTCTCCTATATGATCCGTCTAGAGCAGTTATGGGGATCATCAGAGGAAGATTAGTAGTTCCGCAAGATAAAAGAATGCAGATAATTGCGCAATTATTAACTGTTTCAGAAAATCATCCGGAATTGAAAGGGGATGTGACAATTGCTATTAAGATCATTAATCTGATTGATAATTTTCACGAAGCAAAAATGGAGGCAGCCCTCTTAAGGTATCTTTCAAGTCAAGACTCCTCAAAGGCAAAAACTAGAGTGCTTGAGGAGATTGCCACAGGGCAAGCTGTTTTTCTGCACTTTGCTATAAGGGAAAGGATTAGAGAGACACTAGGAATTTTAGAGAAAACCCCAGAACTAAGTGAAGTTTGCGGACGAGCTTTGCAAAAACTGGACGAAACAGTCCCAGGCACTGTTCATGTTGATCCAAATGAGGAATTGATAAAAACTCAGCTTGAATTAGAAAATGCGACTGCCGCACTAGCAGCCATCAAGGATAAGGTTGGTTGTTTGGTTTCGGACGAACCGCCAGTTGAATCGGCTAGCGATGGTCCTGACGAGATTGTTAACCGGCTTAGGCGCTACGCTTTTGAACCGAACCTAGTTAGAGATCCTTATTTAGTCCAAGATCTGCCTGGTTACACTTTATTGCGGAGGATTGGAAGTGGTGCCGCGGCCGAAGTCTTCACTGCGATCAATAGAGAAGGTAAGTATTGCGTAATCAAACGTGTCCATCAGAAATATCTTAATTATTTAGATTCTCCTAAAGAGGCGGTCAAGAATAGCATAATCAAACTTTTGAGGTTTTTTGATCGGGAAGCGACCTTGATGGAGCGGCTTGATCATCCTAATCTAATGAAAGTTGTGCGTCATGTTGTCGAGACAGAACAACCAGGCCGCGTGGCTTATTACGAGGCAGAATACGTTCGTGGAGGAGTTTCTTTGCGTGACTTGGTAACTCTAAAGGGTCCTTTGTCTGAGGAAGAGTCTGTTATGGTTTTATATAATATAGTATTAGCCTTAGAAGCTGCTAGTGACGAAGCTAATGATTATGCTAATGCTGTTATTCACCGTGATTTAAAACCAGAAAATGTCCTCCTGACCCCTTATAGCAGCAGATTGGTAAAAGTAATTGACCTTGGTTTGGCTAGAGTTCCCCAAGATGAAACAATTACTCAACCAGGAGAGATTTTAGGTTCCTACAGTTATTTGGCTCCTGAGGCAGCTTCTGGTCGGGGATTTATGGACCTTGATCAGCGAGGAGATATTTTTGCTCTCTCAATTATTTTGTTTGTTATGCTTAAAGGGCAGTTGCCACGCGATTTTTTTGCAGCTCAGCCAGGTGATGATCCCCAGCAGAGCGCAATTAATGCTTACAGCAGATTTAAGCAATGGGCAACTGCACTAGAACCAACCTTTACAGATGACCAGCTAAAATGTATTTCAAAACCGCTTAGTGGATTACTGGAGAAAATGGGAGAGAAGGATCCTGAACAGAGAATTAATCGGTTTGGTGTGATTAGAAAGGCAATCGAAGATATCTTTCTTAGCAACACCGATAAAATGCAGCTAGCCCAGAGGGTATCTTAAGAGAGATCGTTAATAAACCCCAGCGCTATTACGCCATAAAAAAACGTCCCAAAAATACCCTGTCAACCCAAAGTAGAAATGTTACATTTTGTGGGGAGGAGCAAATAGTTGGGGGGGGGATAAAAACGCAACCAC